>NZ_BSEF01000016.1:0-107556 GCF_027925545.1 Sphingobium sp. BS19 | reverse complement strand
CAGTCATCTACGCAGGGCGGAAATAGCGTGGTTTGTTTGCGATCAGCACCAGAAATGAAGCGACCCATATGATCCCCCAAAACGTTGGACCACCATACCACATCTGACGCGTTTTCACACAGTCTGGACCATTCTTGGTCGCTCCGCCAGATCATCCGCTTTCCTGAAACCGGTCACTCAGGCCGATGGCAAGTCGAAGGGTGAATGACTTAATTTGGTAGGGAACGGTCAGTCAGCTATTGGCGTGGGGAAGGCGGCGTTTATGCAGGCCGTCCTTCGGATCGAAGGCCATTCCCCGTGCAATATCAGTTTCGTCCTTTCGGCGACCCCACCGGATCGGCCCATCCTCGTTCTATAATGAATTGGCATGCGGTCGACACGACGCGCGATTAGGGGAACGCCGTGACGATCCATCAAGAGCCCATGGAGCCTGCCGAAGCCGGCTGTATCGACGCCTCGACGGCCGCTTATCAAGCGATAGACATGATGTTGAGTATTATGTCGGATGGTCTCGACCATCCAGAGCTCTGGTCTCTGGTGCCAGCAATCGTCGGCGAGAACCGGGTCGTTCCTCAGGCGCTGCAGCAACGTTCCGTAACCGAGAAAAGCGTTCGACTGCGCGTGCAAATGCTGCTTGGGCTGTCGATCGCCGCAGGTGGTTCGCCACGCGACGCGCTCGATGCCCTCATGCCACTTAGTGCCGGTGAAAGTCAGAATGTCCAAGTTCAGGGTGTACTGTTCTACCTGGAGGGGCTGGCAGACCCTACAAACCCGAAATATCAGCTGACGGGAAAGGTCTGCTTAAGGCCTTTCATTGAGCTCGACGTACTAGAAGGCACCACGCATCTTTGCTGCGCCAGCTGGCTACCCACCTCGACTGGTAATCTTGCCCATACACCTTGGCGCGACATCTGGAATGGGGATGCGGCCCAAGCCATTCGAAGCAGCATGCTCGATGGATCTTATCGCTATTGCAACAAGCGCACCTGCCCAACGATCCAGAGCAGCCAGTTCTTGTCGGTTGAGGAACTCGAAGCGGATCCCAAATGGAGTGACATCGTAACGAGCAGCGAAACGATTATGCCACGCGGTCCGGAAGTGCTGAACCTTTCCTATGACCGGACGTGCAACCTCTCCTGCCCTAGCTGTCGAAGCTCGACCTATGCCGCTGACGAACAGACGCGGATCAACTTCGACGTAATGCAGCAGAACGAGATTCTGCCCCTGCTCAAAAACGCCAAGACCGTATATGTAACCGGATCGGGCGATCCGTTCGCGAGCAAGAACTTCCGGCGCCTGATGGAGCAGTTGGACGCGAAGGAGTATCCGGACCTGAGGTTCATCATCATGACCAACGGAATGTTGCTTACGCCGCGACAGTGGGCGGCCTTCCCCAGCCTCCACAAGCGGGTGGAATCCCTTCGTATAAGTCTCGATGCCGCGACCGGTCCAACCCATGAAAGCCTCCGTCGCGGTGCGCGTTGGCCAGTTATGGAGCAGAACTTGAAGTTTGCAGGGCAATTGCTGAACGACGGACTTATCGAAGATTTCATGATCACGTTCACCGTTCAGTCCGAGAATTATCGTGAAATGGGAGATGCTGTAGATCTGGCCCATCAGGTGGGTGCGAGCCATGTCTATTTCGGCCGAATGACAAATTGGGGCACATTCACGGCCGAGCAATATAAGCAAAAGGCCGTCTTTGTTCCGGGGCATCCGGAGCACGAAGACTTCGTTGCCGCGTGTTGCGATCCTCGCCTTAAGGACTCAATCGTTTGCCCGAGCGATCTTGACGAGTTTTTCAAAAGCTCGGCCACGCATGACACGGATACCAACGCACTTGCTGCCTGAATCGTACGAAAGCTAACCAGCGGGACTGCGGATTCCCGACCGCAAACTACTGACTCGCCTTACACCCGGAGCGTCATTTGTGCATCGACAGGTTCCGGATTAGCGAAGTGCCAATCGCCGGTTATCTGTCCAAAAGCAGGCCGATTGAAAACCACCCATAATCGTCATTTCCGCGAAAGCTGGGGTCTCATGCGGCAGCGAGAGGACGATTGGGGAGAGGCGCAATGCACCTCCCTCAATCCACGTCGAACAATTCACCGCCGGTCATCGGTTCCGGCACTCCCGTTGTCCCCGGAAAACTGATCGGCAGATCCTTCAGGCTGCGGACGGCCATATAGGCGAATCCTTCCGCTTCAATCGCATCGCCGTTCCACCCCAGGCCGTCGACCGATTTCACCGCCACCCCCGTCACTTCGCCCAGCATCCGCATCAGCGTGGCGTTGTGGCGACCGCCGCCTGCGACATACAGCGCCGTCGGGCGTGCGGGGAGTTGGCGCAGGGCGAGTTCCACCGAATGGGCGGTAAAGGCGGTCAGCGTCGCTGCGCCGTCCGCCAGCGACAAGCCTCGCACCGGCTGCAATGTGAAATCTTCCCGGTCGATGCTCTTGGGCGGGGGCATGTCGAAAAAGGGATGATCCAGCATCGCCGTCAGCACCGTCTGATCGACGCGCCCGGCGGCGGCGGTTGCGCCATCTTCGTCGAACGGTTTGCCGCCTTCCATTTGCATCCAGTTGTCGATCAGGCCGCTGGCCATGCCGGTGTCGAACGCCACCAGCGATCCATCCGCGCCGATATAAGTGATGTTCGCCACCCCACCCAGATTGAGCACGGCCACCGGCTTGTCGAGATCGGCGGCCAGGGCGCGATGATAGACAGGCAAGAGCGGCGCGCCCTGCCCGCCTGCCCCCACATCCGCGCTGCGCAGGTCCGCGACCACGGGAATCCCGAATGCTCCGGCCAGCCCGTCCGCGTCGCCGATCTGCCATGTCCAGCCCCGATCCGGCTTGTGCGCCACCGTGTGCCCGTGGAAGCCGATGACATCGACGTTCTGTGCCTGCCACCCGGCGCGCGCCAGCAGGTCGGACACGGCCTCTACATGGGCCTGTGTCAATTCCGTTTCCACCGAATCGATCAGCGGCTCGAACGTCGGTTCGTCCATCGTCATCGCCCGTGCGCAGACCTCGGCCAGCCGGACGCGAAACCCTTCGCTATAGGCTGTGCCGTGAAAGGCGAGCGGCTCGACCAGCCCTTCGCCGTCGGTGCGGATCAATGCCGCGTCGATCCCGTCGCGCGACGTGCCGGACATCAGCCCAATTGCAACCATGCTACCCAAGCGCCATTCTCCATGCTAAGCGCGCCGCGCTATGAGCCAGTACACATCCGATCTTCTCCGCTTACTCGACACACGCGGTTACATCCACCAGCTAACCGATGCGTCGGGCCTCGATGCGCTTGCGGTCAAGGAAATCGTACCCGGCTATATCGGGTTCGATCCTACGGCACCGTCGCTGCATGTCGGCAGTCTGGTCCAGATCATGATGCTGCGCTGTCTACAACAGGCGGGGCACAAACCCATCGTCCTGATGGGCGGCGGCACGGGCAAGATTGGCGATCCCAGCTTCAAGGACGAAGCCCGCAAGCTGCTGACGACCGATACGATCGCGTCCAATGTCGCCAGCATCAAGCGTGTGTTCGAGAAGTTCCTGACCTTCGGCGACGGTCCGTCCGACGCGGTGATGGTGGACAATGCCGATTGGCTCGACAAACTGGAATACATCCCGTTCCTGCGCGACATCGGTCAGCATTTCTCGGTCAACCGGATGCTCAGCTTCGATTCGGTGAAGACCCGGCTGGATCGCGAACAGTCGCTTTCCTTCCTCGAATTTAACTACATGATCCTTCAGGCTTACGACTTTCTGGAACTGTCGCGGCGCTCCGCGTGCCGTTTGCAGATGGGCGGATCGGATCAGTGGGGCAATATCGTCAACGGCATAGAATTGTCGCGCCGGGTTGACGGGACGCAGGTCTATGGGCTCACCACCCCGCTCATCACTACGGCGGATGGTGGCAAGATGGGCAAGACGATGAACGGCGCGGTGTGGCTGAATGCCGATGCGCTGCCTGCTTATGATTACTGGCAATTCTGGCGGAATACGCAGGATGCGGACGTAGGCCGCTTCCTGCGCCTGTTCACCGATCTGCCGCTCGATGAGATCGCGCGCCTCGAATCGCTGGAAGGCGCGGAGATCAACGACGCGAAGAAAATCCTGGCGGACGCAGCGACCACGATGGCGCATGGGCTGGAAGCAGCCGCCTCCGCCGCGCAAACCGCCCGCAAGACGTTCGAAGAAGGCGCTAGCGACGCCAACCTGCCGACCGTCGCACTGGTGGAAGGCGCGTTGACGGTCACGCAGGCCAATGTCGCGCTGGGCTTTGCCTCGTCCAACAAGGAAGCGCGTCGCAAGCTCGCCGAGGGTGCCATTCGCGTCAACGGCGATGTCGTGACCGATCCTGCGCATCCGTTGCAGCCGGGTGACAAGGTCAGCTTCGGCGCAAAAAAGCACGGCCTTGTAATCGCTTGATTTCCTAACGCGCGATTAACCACGAACATTCACATCGCGTCAGCATCGCTACCCCTATCATGCTAACAAGGCATTGAAAAAAGGGGCATAATGTGAACAGATCGCCGCGGACTGCAAAGGCGTCCGCGCCCGCCGAAGCTCGGCGGGCGCGTCGAGATCTGGTGGATTTCGGAGCCCCTGCAACCAACGCATCGGGTATTCACGACATCAGGATCGTCAACATTTCCCCGCTAGGCCTGATGGGCCGCGTCCCCACCACTCTGGTCGCTGGCGAACGGCTGATGTTCGATCTTCCCCATGTGCGGCGCGTCGAATCGGTGGTGCGCTGGGTGGAGGACGGTCGCATAGGCGTAGAATTCGTGCGGGCCATTCCGGCCGATCATTATGCCATGATGCTCGCGTTCATGCCGCAGCGTAAGACACGCTGGTAAAGTCACCGGGCCATTGACCGGACACGCCATCGGACTACAACGCGCCATGGCCAAAGCTGATCGTCTCGAACGTCTCGACACCCGCCGCGAGGAACTGGAAGCAGAGTATCGCGAAACGCTGATCGCGGCGCTTGAGAAAACTGCAGGTGGAAGCTGGGGTCTGTTCGACCACCGGCAGGAGAAGGCCGCGCGTGCGGCCGTCGCCCCGGTCATCGAAACCCTTGATGAGATCGGGCAGACGGTGGATTCCATGCGCGAACAACTTGGCATGGCGCCGTTCACGCTGCACCGGGATTTCATGGCGGATCGTGGCCCGGTCAAATCGAGCGCCGTCGGCGAGCCCAAACAGGCGCAGGCTTGGCTGGAAAAATTGAAAGCGTCCGGCAAGTACGACGGCTAAGGCTGAACCTCAGGGCGTTGGCTTCACCCTACGCGCGGTCAGGATCGTCACCACGGGACTGAGCATCTGCCCCTTCATCACGCCTTCCCCTTCGGTCGGAGAAGTGGGTGCGACCAGTATCTTCCGCACGACATCCATTCCCTCGACAACAGTTCCAAACGCGGCAAACCCGGCAATATCGCCTTCTCCGCTTGGCTGTGCATCCATCGATGGCATAGGCCCGAGCGTGATGAAGAAATCCCCGTTCGCGCTGCCAGGCGCATAGCGCGCCATAGAAATAGTGCCGACATCGTGGGTCAGACCCGTGAAGTTGGTCGGTTCATGCGCGATGGGCGGCAGAACACGCTTGGGATCGTTACGCGTACCACCCTGGATGAAGCCCAGATTGGGCCAGCCCGCCACTTTCAAAGCCCGATAAAACGCCGTCCCGTCGAGCCGCTTCTCGTCCACATAGCGCAGGAAATTGGCGGTCGTGATGGGCGCGTGGGCAGCATCCAGCGCCAGCACGATGGCGCCTTCGCCCGTTTCCATGCGCACCAACTGCCGCGTTTCGACCGCAACGGGATTCGCCGTTTCCACTTGCGCAGCGGCAGCCGACGCCACCAGTAAAAAGGCCCATATACCAAGAATGAAGCGGATCATGCGCTCACCTTACCCAAAAGTAGGATAGATTGCCCTAAACTTATGTCGTTAACCTTCTGCAAAACTATCTCCATAATGGCTCTTGTGCTACCTGACGCGCGCTGTATTTTGCGCTGCAGCATTTTTATCTTGTGGGAAGCGCAAAAATGCATTTGGGGGCATGCACTGTCAGCGGCGGCATCGGCACGATGCCCTTCAGATTGTAACAGACCGACGTCACCATGCCCATTCTGCCATTCGTCCTATCGACATCTAATAAAATTGGGGTTTTGTCATGCATATCACGATGATTGGTTCAGGCTATGTGGGCCTGGTATCGGGTGCTTGTTTTGCAGACTTCGGGCATGACGTCGTCTGCGTCGACAAGGATGAGAACAAGATTGCCGCTCTCCTCACCGGTCGGATGCCGATCTTCGAACCGGGCCTGGACGAACTCGTGGCGCGCAATGTCGCCGCCGGACGCCTGCGCTTCACCACCGATCTGACGGACGGCGTGAAGGATGCGGACGCCGTGTTCATCGCCGTGGGCACGCCGTCGCGTCGCGGTGACGGTCATGCCGACCTGTCCTATGTCTACGCCGCAGCCAAGGAAGTGGCGCACGCCATCAAGGGCTTCACGGTTATCGTCGACAAGTCCACCGTGCCCGTCGGCACCGGCGACGAAGTCGAGCGGATCATCCGCGAAGCCAATCCGGACGCCGACTTTGCTGTCGTCTCCAACCCCGAATTCCTGCGCGAAGGCGCAGCCATCGACGATTTCAAGCGGCCCGATCGTATCGTTATCGGCGGCGACAACCCACGCGGCCTGGAAGTCATGCGGCAAGTCTATCGCCCGCTTTACCTCAACAAGTCGCCGCTCATCGAAATGAGCCGTCGCGGTGCCGAGCTGACCAAATATGCCGGCAACGCTTTCCTCGCGACGAAGATCACCTTC
Source organism: Sphingobium sp. BS19 (assembly GCF_027925545.1). Lineage (NCBI taxonomy): Bacteria > Pseudomonadati > Pseudomonadota > Alphaproteobacteria > Sphingomonadales > Sphingobiaceae > Sphingobium > Sphingobium sp. BS19. Next base: position 100,716 of record NZ_BSEF01000016.1, on the reverse strand, counting down.
ATCAACGAAATCGCCGATCTGTGCGAAAAGGTCGGCGCGGATGTGCAGGATGTCGCGCGCGGCATCGGCCTGGACAACCGCATCGGCTCCAAATTCCTCCACGCCGGCCCCGGCTATGGCGGTTCGTGCTTCCCGAAGGACACGCTGGCCCTCCTCAAGACCAGCCAGGATTATGACGCGCCCCAGCGGATCGTCGAAGCCGTGGTCGCCGTCAACGACAACCGCAAGCGCGCCATGGGCCGTAAGGTCATCGCGGCGATGGGCGGCGATGTGCGTGGCAAGACCGTCGCTCTGCTGGGCCTGACGTTCAAGCCGAACACTGACGATATGCGCGACAGCCCTGCCATCGCGATCACCCAGACATTGGAAGACGCAGGCGCCATCGTTCGCGCCTATGATCCGGAAGGAATGGAATCGGCCAAGAGCTTGCTGCCCAAGGTCGTCTATTGCACCAGCGCTTATGACGCAGCGGACAAAGCCGACGCTATCGTAATCGCGACCGAATGGGACGCCTTCCGTGCGCTTGACCTCAACCGGATCAAAACGCTGCTGACCGAACCGATCATGGTCGATCTGCGCAATGTCTATCCCCGTGAAATGATCGAAGGCGCAGGCTTCGCCTATCATGGCGTCGGGCGGTAAAAGGTCCGCCGCCTAAACGGACGTAAAAAAGGAAAGGCCCGGCAATCCCCCCAGATTGCCGGGCCTTTCGCCCATCGGTCCTGTAATCGTGGCGCCTATCAGGCGACCTTCGCTTCCAGTTCCGTATCTTCGTCCTCGTCGCGCAGCACATAGCCGCGACCCCAGACCGTTTCGATATAATTATCGCCACCGCAGGCCAGCGACAATTTCTTGCGCAGCTTGCAGATGAAGACGTCGATAATCTTGAGTTCCGGCTCGTCCATCCCGCCATACAGGTGGTTGAGGAACATTTCCTTGGTCAGCGTGGTACCCTTGCGGAGCGAGAGCAGCTCCAGCATGGCATATTCCTTGCCGGTCAGGTGAACGCGATTGCCATCCACTTCCACGGTCTTTGCGTCCAGATTGACGGCCAGCTTGCCGGTACGGATGACCGACTGGCTGTGACCTTTCGACCGGCGAACGACCGCATGAATGCGCGCCACCAGTTCGTCGCGATGGAAAGGCTTGGTCACATAATCGTCGGCACCGAAGCCGAAGCTGCGCACCTTGCTATCCATTTCGGCAATGCCGGACAGGATCAGCACCGGCGTCTGCACCTTGGCCGCCCGCAATTTCTTGAGCACATCATATCCGTGCATGTCGGGTAGATTGAGGTCGAGGCAAATGATGTCGTAGTCATACAACTTGCCCAGATCGAGGCCTTCCTCGCCCAGATCCGTCGTATAGACGTTAAAACCTTCGGTCGTCAGCATCAGCTCGATCGCCCGTGCGGTCGTCGGCTCGTCTTCAATCAACAGCACGCGCATTATGCAGCCCCTCTGTTCATGGTGTCCATCCCCTGCAAGAACGACAGCCAAGGCAATTCATTAACCACAAACTATCTGAACGCAAAAGGTTAATTTATCGCTAACCCACTCAAACATGGCGAGTCGTATTGGAAATGAATCTATTTCAGAGGCTTACGGCGCCAACGCTTGCGCCAAATAATCCAGACAGGCATCCACACGGGCGGGCCGCAAACGCGATGGGGGCGTTACCAGATGCAGGCCCACGGTCGGCGACGGCCAATCCAGCAATATCGCTTCGAGCGTTTTGTTCTGGAGGTCCTCGCCAACGATGAAGTCGGGCAAGCGCGCTATCCCGACCCCGGCCCGCAACGCCGCCAGCATGGCGTCGCCACTGTTGCTCATCATCCGCGGGCGCGGCTGCACCGCCACCGTTTCCCCCCCGGCACGCGAAAAGCGCCACGTCTCCGGATTGGGAATGTTGGTGTAGAGAAAGCAATCGTGTTCGCTCAGTTGCGAGGGATGCGTAGGGCGTCCCTTTCGGTCCAGATATTCGGGCGACGCGACATAATGCGTCATCACGTCACACAGCCGCCGCGCGCGCAACGAGCTGTCCGGCATGGCGGCAATCCGCAATGTGGCGTCCAGTCCGCTCTCCACCAGATCGATGCGCTCGTCCGACAGGTGCAGGTCGACGACGATGGCAGGATGCAACGCCATGAAGTCAGCCAGCACCGGCGCGATCTTCTTCAGGCCAAAGCTCATTGGCGCGCCGAGGCGAACGATCCCCGCAAGCTCCGATATTTCGTCGCGCGCGGCCTCTTCGGCGGCCACCCCTTCGCTCATGATGCGCGCGGCGTGATCGGCGAGCCGCCGTCCGCTTTCCGTCAGCGCCAGCCTGCGGCTCGTGCGACTGAAAAGGCTGGTGTCGAGATGCTGCTCCAAACGGCTGATCGCCTTGGACACAGTGGCCTTGGACACGGACATGGCACGCGCGGCATCGGTGAAGCTGCGATGCTCTACTACCGCCGCAAACATCGCCCATGCTTCAAAGTCTGGCAATCGCATTAGGAAACAATCCGTTTCATCACTGTCTATTTATGAAACGATGGTGGCGCGTATATCGGAGGAAATCAAGATTGAAAGGACGGTCTCATGTCTGACATTGCAACTTCACCGCGCCTGGCCACTGTAGAACGCCGGGCCTTTTCGTCACTTGGCCATGCCAATCACGGATGGCTCAATGCGCGTCATCATTTCTCTTTCGCGGACTATCATGATCCCGCCCGCATGGGCTGGGGCAACATCCGCGTGTGGAACGACGACGAGATTGGGGCGAACAGCGGCTTTCCACCCCATCCGCACCGCGACATGGAAATCATCACCTATGTCCGCAAGGGTGCGATCACCCACAAGGACAGCATGGGCAATGAAGGCCGCACTGCCGCCGGTGACGTTCAGGTGATGAGCGCAGGAACGGGCGTGCGTCATGCCGAATATAATCTGGAGGACGAAACGACGACGCTGTTCCAGATATGGGTGCTTCCCCGTGCAGCGGGCGGCGCGCCAAGCTGGGGCGCGAAGCCTTTCCCGCAGGGTGACCGGTCGGGCCGCTTTGCCGTCCTCGCCAGCGGATATGAAGCCGATGCCGATGCACTGCGCATTCGTGCCGATGCACGGTTGCTGGGCGCCACGGTTCAGGCTGGCGAAACGCTGACTTACGACCTCGACGATGACCGCTTTGCCTATCTCGTTCCGGCGACGGGTCGCGTCGAAATCAACGGCCAACCGTTCGAAGCACGCGATGGAGCCGCGATCCGTGGCGGCGGTTCGGTCGTTATAAAGGCCTTGGAGGACAGTGAGATCGTGCTGGTCGATAGCCAGTAAGATCCTGTTCTCCGCCGCCCGCCCGTCGGTCCCTCCCCCGGCCGGAGCGGGCGGCACTGTTTCTCTCCCCCCCACTCCTTTTGTGAAGGAGCCTCCCAATGGCAAAAGTTCTCGTTCTGTATTATTCCAGCTATGGCCACATCGAAACGATGGCGAACGCCATTGCAGAGGGCGCACGCGGCGCTGGCGCTACCGTCGATGTAAAGCGCGTCCCTGAGACCGTGCCCGAAGAGGTGGCGAAGGCGGGCCACTTCAAGCTCGATCAGGCGGCCCCCATCGCCACCATCGGCGAACTGGCCGATTATGACGCCATCGTCGTCGGCACCGGCACGCGCTTCGGTCGCATGTCGAGCCAGATGGCGGCGTTTCTCGATCAAGGCGGCGGCTTGTGGGCGCGTGGCGCGCTGAATGGCAAGGTCGGCGGCGCATTCACCTCCTCCGCCAGCCAGCATGGCGGGAACGAGACGACCTTGTTCTCGATCATCACCAACCTGCTGCACTTCGGCATGACCATCGTCGGGCTGGACTATGGCCACACTGGCCAGATGGGCCATGAGGAAGTCGTGGGTGGTGCACCCTATGGCGCGACCACCATCGCGGGCGGCGACGGTAGCCGCCAGCCGAGCGCAGCGGAACTCGACGGCGCGCGCTATCAGGGCCGCCGCGTGGCCGAAGTCGCGCTCAAGCTAAAAGCGTAAACGTTGAAGCGGCGCGGCTGTTCTACTTCCCGAGGAGCAGCCGCGCCGTGACCTTGTTGCTATCCAGCAGATAATGCGTGGCAACCGGGACGATCACGGCAATCGCCAGCAGCACCCCCTTGCCAAAATAGGGCGAGAGATAATGCACCAGCGGCACATGCAGATACATGACCGTCAGTGACGCCGCGCCCAGCCAGCGCACCGGCGCTGACCCCAGCACCGGCCAGCGTGCAATGCGAAAGATCACGAACGAAATCGCCGCCGCGCCAATGATCGACGCCACCGGCCAGCCATAATCCCCCGCCTTCATATTGAGCGGCGGCCCGAATGTCAGCACACCCGCACCAATCGGCAGCAGCAGCGCCCACATCCACGGTTGCCATGCGACGCCCCGCCACAGCCATCCCGCCCACAGCAGCACCAGCGCCATCGGCACGGTCAGCACGCCCAGCGGCGACACATCCGTCATTGCGCCCACGCCATAGGCGAACGCGGCACTGCACAGCGCAATCGCGACCCACGCCCAGCTTCGCGGATCGCCCCAGCGCATCCCGATCGCATTGCAGACGATCCGCGCGACGATCAGGCACGGCACGAACCAGAACACCGTAAACGGCCCGCGCAGTTCCGACCCGCCAAAGGCGATCCGCCCGACATCGCCCGGCCAGTCATGGAAAATCGGCCGATGCCCCCGCGCGCCTTCGATCAGCACATCCGCCGCAACCAGCAACGCCAGCCACAGCACATAGCTCAAACCCTGCGTCGCCATCTGCGCGCGGACGAACGCAACCGTTGGCTTGGGCCGGAACAGATAGCCCGACACCAGAAAAAACAACGGCATGTGAAACGCATAGACGGCGTCGCGCACCGCCCCGCGCGTCCACACATGACCCACGACTACGGCCAGGATCCCCAGCCCCTTGGCCGCGTCGATCCACTCCAGCCGTTCGCCCGATTTCGGCGCCGACGCTGCTGCTCTTCCCCCGCTCATGCCAAATGCCTATAGGAACGCAACTTTACGTCAATTCCCCTTACTCCTGACCATCGGAACCCGTTGTGACCCTGCTTGCCGACCGCGTCCTCTTCATCGATGGCGAAGCGATCATCCTCGACAAGCCTGCGGGCCTGCCGGTCGATCCCCCGCGCGACGGCTCGCTCAGCCTCGAAAACCATCTGGACTCCCTCAAGTTCGGGTTTCAGCGCTGGCCGCTGGCCGTCCACCGGCTCGACCGCGACACCTCCGGCTGCCTGCTGCTCGCCCGCAACCCAAAGGCACACAAACGCTTCGGGCAGGCGTTCGAGAATGGCCAGGTCGCAAAAACCTATCTCGCCGTCCTCGAAGGCGTGCCCACCGAGACGAGCGGCGAAATCGACCTGCCGCTCAAGAAGATCAGCAGCGCCGAAGAAGGCTGGCGCATGGTCCCCGACGCAAAGGGCAAGGCCGCGCTCACCCGCTGGACCCTGATCGCCACCCACGAAGGCCGCGCGCTCATCGGCTTTGCGCCGACGACGGGCCGCACGCATCAGATCCGCGTCCACGCGCTGCACGGCATCGGCTTCGGCATTGTCGGCGATCCGATCTATGGCACGCCGGACGATGGCGCGATGCTGCTGCACAGCCGGTTCCTGTCCATCGCCCGCGCAGGCAAACCGCCCGTCGAAGCCACCGCGCCCCTGCCCCCGCACTTCATCGAAGCAGGCTTCACGCCCGACATGCTGCCTGACTGACGAGCAGCATGGTCGCCATAGCTATCACCCGCTCCATATCGATAGATAGCGATGAGCTGATAGAGAGCTACACCCGGTCGAGCGGCGCTGGCGGTCAGCATGTGAACACCACTGACAGCGCGGTGTTGTTGCGTTTCGACGTCGCCAACTCCCCCAACCTTCCCGATGCGGTCAAAAACCGTCTCGTCGCTTTGGCGGGGTCGCGCATGACGCAGAGCGGCATTCTGATCCTGCGAAGCGAAGGGTCGCGCTCGCAGCTTTTGAACCGGGAAGAAGTTCGCACAAGACTGATAAGCCTTATCGCGGAAGCGACGATCGTTCCCAAAAAGCGCCGTCCGACGCGGCCTACGAGAGCTTCGCAGACGCGCCGGGTAGATGGGAAAACGAAACGATCCGCAGTGAAGGCGGGGCGGGGAAAGGTGTCTTTCGATTAAGCTCCCTCCTGTCATTCCCGCGAAGGCGGGAATAACGATTGTGGGAGAAGATGGACGAACCCCACCCCGCTCCCTACATTCCCCCCATGTTCGATCTCAAAACCCCCAGCACCACCGACAAAGCGGCGCTCTATGCCGATCTCCTCTCCGCAGCCGACGCGCTGACTCGCGACGAGCCGGACGCCATCGCCAACATGGCCAATCTGTCGGCGCTGATCTGGCAATATCTCCCCGATCTCAATTGGGCGGGCTTTTACCGCATGATCGGCGATGAACTTGTCCTCGGCCCATTTCAGGGGAAAGCCGCCTGCATCCGCATCGCGCTGGGCAAAGGTGTGTGCGGCACCGCCGCCGCCACGCGCGAGACGCAATGTGTGGAGGATGTCCACGCCTTCCCCGGCCACATCGCCTGCGACGCGGCATCGCGATCCGAAGTGGTCGTGCCCGTCATCCACGACAATCGCGTCATCGCCGTGCTCGATCTCGACAGCCCGATTCCCGCGCGTTTCGACTCGGACGATGTGGCGGGTCTCGATGTGCTGGTTGCCCTGATTGCGTCGCGCATCGCCTGACGGGTTAACCATCTTGCGAAAGAAAGCGCCGCCGCCGCGCTAATTCCGAACGCGCATTTGCATCGTTTCGATACACTCCCACACGCCTTCGCGCTTGGAAAAGCAGGGCTCGCGATGCTAAATTCCGCGTTAATTATACGCTGCGTCCGGGTAAAAATACCTGCCCGGCGCGACAGGGAGTGTTAACGATGCGGACCTTTGTGATTCCAGCCCTTGCAGCGATGGCCGCTACGGCAACCCCTGCCATTGCGCAGACCGCAGGAACTACCATCGTGAAGACCAGCCCCGGCACCACCGCTGTCGTGCGCACCGCACCGCGTTGGGGCCAGCGCATCGACGGACGCTGGCATGGCGGCGTGCAAGCGCCCGGTGGCTACACTGCCTATCGCCGCCCCGTGCGCGGCTATGCCCTTCCGCGTTACTGGATTCAGCCCCGCTTCTACATCGGCAACTATGCGACTTACGGCCTGCCCACCCCGCCGCAGGGTTATGGCTGGTCGCGCTATTACGACGATGCCGTCATGACCGACGCTTATGGCCGCGTGTATGACAGCCGCAGCGATGTTCGGTGGGAGAATTACGAAGGCGGCTATGAACCCGATCAGCCGCGCTACGCAGAGCGTCGCGACACCGGCATCGGTGGCGCAGCCATCGGCGCGGTTGCAGGCGGCGTTGCGGGCAATGTGATCGCCGGTCGCGGCAATCGCACCGTCGGCACGCTGGTCGGTGCTGCCGCTGGCGCTGCCGCCGGTCTGGCCATCGACAAGGCCGAAGATCACCCGCGCATGGCCGACAAGGGTCGCTGGGAGGATGAACGCGACTTTGACCGGGTTGACCGCATAGACCATGGGCCGGATCGCGGCCCACCGCCCCCTCATCGCCGTGGCAAGCCACCGCCCCATCGCGGCGCGACCTATGCGGGTGCCTATGACGGCCACTGGACCGGCACCTGGACCCGCGAAGACGGATCGACCTACACGGGCGAATATCGGGGCCGGTTCGAAGGGGATGTGGAAGGCGCTTACACCCCGCCGCACTGGAATCAGGCAAATGGCGGCTATTTCGCCAACGGCTATTATTATCCCGCGCCAACGGTGACGACCATCACCATCCAGCCGTCGCAGCCGACCTATACGGAAACCGTGTCCTACGTGACCGTGCGTCGCCCCGTTCGGCACTGGCGCAAGACAGCGCGCAGCAAGGCGAAGTGCGCCTGCTAGTTATCCGGTATGCGGCGCAACAAAATCCTTTAGCGCGTATTTCCTTAGGACATGCACCCACTGCTCCCCTGCGAAAGCAGGGGTCCAGGGTCTAACCGCAATGCTTTGTTACCCTGGGCCCCCGCTTTCGCGGGGGAACAGTGGGCGTAACGGAGCAAGCCTCGGGCGGCGCGCGGCGCTCACCCAATGCGCAAACGCAAATCGTCACCGGAAAAGGCACGGTTAACCGACGGTTTTACGATTTGCGTTGTCATTGCCCCGTCGATCCGCATATCGCGGCGGCAATGGGTTGCGCAGATACGTATACGATGTTCGAGACGCAGGGTCGTGCCTTGCCGATGCTTGTCCGCGGGGATGCACTCGATCTCCTGCGGCAGACATTTGGCGGGCCGGACGACGCGCGTGACCTGATCGCGGAAAACCGCGAAACGATCGACGCCATTGCCACCTTCCTGATCGAAGAGGCTGGCCATTGGCAATGGTCGCTGGAAATCGACCGCGACACGATGCTGCGCTGGGGCCGTCAGCGCGATCTGTGGCATTGGAAGCCGGTTTAACCATCTTTGGTCGACACGTTAGGGATGCGGTCTGTCGCATCTTACCGCTTCCTCCGCTCTTTCGTAGTAAACAGGCTTTTAATCCGCGCCGACGCACGTCATAAGAATCTTAACGATTCAACTGCGTCGCCGGATGGCACGCCAACACAGGACGGTGGATGCAGTGAGCGCCCCATTTCGCTTCCCCCGCTTCTTCGTAACGAACCCCAGCCCATGCCCCTATCTTCCGGGAAAGCATGAGCGGAAAGTCTTTACCGAGCTATCAGGCGACCATGCGTCGGAACTGAACGATGCGCTGGGTCGCATAGGTTTTCGCCGCAGCCAGAATGTCGCCTATCGCCCAAGCTGCGCGGATTGCTCCGCCTGCGTATCGGTGCGTGTCGTTACCGGGGAGTTTCGCCCGAACGCCACCCAGCGCAAGTTGCTACGCCGCAACGACGATCTGGTCGTTACCGCGTGCAAGCCCTGGTCGACAGAAGAACAATATAGCCTTCTCCAGCATTACCTCCAGTCGCGTCACCCCGGTGGCGGCATGGCGGAGATGGACGAGATGGACTATGCCGACATGGTCGAGCAGACGCCCGTCGACAGCCATGTCATCGAATATCGCGAACCGGGTATCGACGGTCGCCCCGGTCGGCTCGTGGGCGCATGCCTGACCGACCGACAGGCCGACGGTTTGTCGATGATCTACAGCTTCTTCGATCCGTCGCTGGAAACGCGCCCCAGCCTGGGCAATTTCATCATCATGGATCACATCCTGCGCGCGCACCGCGCCGGGCTTCCCTATGTCTATCTTGGCTATTGGGTCGCCGGATCGCAGCGGATGGAATATAAAGTCCGCTATCGCCCGCTCGAACGTCTGGGCCGCACCGGCTGGACTCGCTTCGATCCCGACGAGCAGAGCAGCGCCATCAAAGAGGTAGCCAATCGCGACGAACCGCCCCTGCCGGTTGAATTGCACGGCATTTTCCGTAAGTAGGGCGGATGCCCGATCTTTTCGCCTACAAGATCCTGACCACCGAGCAATTCGCTGCTCTGCGCAGCGATGGCCATTTCGCGGGTGCGCCTGTCGATCTGGAGGATGGCTACATCCACATGTCGACGCAGGAACAGGCCGCAGAGACAGCGGCCAAGCATTTTGCGGGGCAGGACAATCTCGTGCTCGTCATGGTCGATCTGGTGCCGCTGGGCGAGCAGGTGAAATGGGAGGAATCGCGCGGCGGTCAGCTTTTCCCGCACCTTTACTGCCCGTTGCCGCTGGGCGCGGTGACGAAACATGTCGTCCTGCGCCTCGACAGCGAAGGCAAACATCAGTTTCCTGCGGGTTTCTGAACGCCGATCCAACATTTGGCGGCGTCCTACATTTCCAACACCGCTAAGCCCCGCCTATCTTCATATGGGCGATGATAGAGAAGTTAGAACCACTATGTCGCATCAGGTCCACATCATCGGCGGCGGTCTCGCCGGATCGGAAGCCGCCTGGCAACTGGCGCAGGCGGGGATCAAGGTCCGCCTGTCGGAGATGCGCGGCAGCGGCGACACCACCCCCGCGCACCAGACCGACGGACTCGCCGAAATGGTCTGCTCGAACAGCTTCCGCTCCGACGATCCGGACAAGAATGCCGTTGGCCTGCTGCATCAGGAAATGCGGACACTCGGCTCGCTGATCCTGTCCGAAGCCGACAAGGCGAAAGTCCCCGCAGGCTCCGCCCTCGCCGTTGACCGTGATGCCTTCTCCGATGGCGTGACCCGCGCCCTGCTCGCCCATCCCAATGTGGAGATCGTCCGCGAACGCATCGACACGCTCCCCACCGACGGCCTCACCATCGTCGCCACCGGCCCGCTGACCGCGATGACGCTGGCCAAGAGCATCGGTGCCGCCACCGGCATGGACGCGCTCGCCTTCTTCGACGCCATCGCCCCCATCGTCTATCGCGACAGCATCGACATGGACATCTGCTGGATGGCAAGCCGCTGGGACAAGGGCACCGTCGATCCCGACAATCCCGAATGGGATGGCCGCGACTACATCAACTGCCCGATGGACAAGGACCAGTATCTGACCTTCGTCCAGGGACTGATCGACGCCGAAAAGACCGACTTCAAGGATTGGGAAAAGGACACGCCCTATTTCGAAGGCTGCATGCCCATCGAAGTGATGGCGGAACGCGGCCCGGAGACTCTGCGCTACGGCCCCATGAAGGGCAAAGGGCTGGACGATCCGCGCACCGGGCGCTGGCCCTATGCTGTCGTCCAGTTGCGACAGGACAATGCGCTCGGTACGCTATGGAACATGGTCGGCTTCCAGACCAAGATGAAGCATGGCGCGCAGGTGGAGTTGCTGCGCACTATCCCCGGCCTGCAGAACGCAGAGTTCGCGCGGCTCGGCGGCCTGCACCGCAACACCTTCATCCAGAGCCCCAAGCTGCTCGACCCGCAATTGCGCCTGAAGGCCGCGCCGCATGTGCGCTTCGCCGGACAGATCACCGGCTGCGAAGGTTATGTCGAGAGCAGCGCCGTCGGCTTGCTCGCGGGCCTGTTTGCGGCATCTGAGATCACTGGTCGACCGATGCCTGTCCCGCCTGCGGAGACTGCCCTTGGCGCATTGCTCGGCCACATCACTGGCGGCGCGGACGCGGACAGCTATCAGCCGATGAACGTCAACTTCGGCCTCTTTCCGCCCATGAACGACACCAAGAAGAAACAGCGCAAGGAAGCCATGACCTCACGCGCCCGTGAAGCGCTCTCGTCATGGATCGCCGCGCTACCGACGCTGCAACCCGCCTAACAGCGGCAGGCGGGTTTCGGCTTGGGTTTTGGCGCAGTGGCCGCGAACTCCGGCGGCGTAACCTTGCCATCCTTGTTCGCATCCGCCGCTGCGAACCGATCACCGGTCGCCGCTGCCCACTCCTCGAACGACAGCAGATTATTGCCATCGGAATCGAGGGCCTTGAACGCCTTTGTCCGGCTGGAGAGCATTTCGGGTCGCGTTATGATGCCATCGCGATTGCGATCGTAACGGGCAAAGCGCCGCTGCTCGCGACTGGCTGGTGACGCGCTGGCGGGCATGGGCGGGGCCGCACCGAAGGCATTGTCATCGCCTTCCGGCAATGTGTCGTCCACTACGGCAGCGACAGGCATGGGCCGGGGCGTCGCTTCCGCCGCCGCCTGCGTCTTGCTTTGCCACCAGAACAAGGCCGCTGCCGTCAGCAACAAGCCTGCTGCAATGCCCGCCAGATACCGTCCCATCGCCCTGCCCCCTATCGCCCCAAAGCCGCCATCCGCAGCAAACGCAGATATAGCCGTGGCGTCAACGCCTGCGGCCCGGTGTGTCCAAGCGCAATATCATGCCGCGCCAAACCCGTCGCCAGCTTGACCGCCTTTTGTCCACGGGACGGCACGGGCAGATAGCTCTGCGCCAGTGCCACCGCCCGCTGCGTCGTCGTGGCATCGCCGATATGGCCGGACAAGTCCCACAAGGCCCAAAGCGCGCCAGCCTTTGGATCGGCACTGTGATCCAGCGCCCGAAACAGTCCGCCGCCACGCCCATCGGCAAAGCTGCGCAAGGCATCCTCATCCAGTGGCAACGGATCGAGCAACATCTCCCACCCGTTGATCATCGCCAATAAGGCATCCCGCATGGCCGAGAGGCCCGGATCGGCACGCAAGGCGTCCACCAGCGGATCGCCCCGCCCCTTTGTGCCGCTATCGTCGCTCAAAACCTCATGCCACCAGGTCAGCCGCATCTGGCCCACCATCGGCTCCCGCGTGGTGCGCACCACATCGGCCAGCCGCGCGTCATAAGCCCACACCAAACGATGCCGCGCCGCCTCGCGTCCCGCATAGCTCGCCAGAAGGCGCGGGAGCGGCGCGATGCTTAGCGGCTCATTAACCATGTCGATTGTATCGATCCTAACCAGCGCAAGCGCATGGCACATATTGGAATCAAACCCGGTGGGGATCCGGGCCTGTTGGGCATGGACGATTTATGAGCAATTGGGTGGGCAATTCAATCGGTTTTCTAGGCCGTTTGCGTAAGGATGTTCGCGGCAACACTTTGGCACTCGTTGCGGCGGGCATGCTCCCTCTGCTGGGCCTGATCGGCGGTGGCATCGACATGAGCCGCATCTACCTCGCAAAATCACGCTTGCAGCAAGCCTGCGACGCTGGCGCGCTGGCGGGACGAAAGGCGATGGGCGGCGGATCGTGGACGCAAAACAGCAGCGCCCCGAACACTGCAGCCCTCGCCATGTTCGACGCCAATTTCGTAAACGGGGCTTATGGCACCACCAGCCGCACCCGATCATTTGCCGAAAATGCCGGCACGGTCACAGGTACGACATCCGTAACGGTGCCGATGGCGATCATGAAGGTCTTTGGGCGGCAGAGCAAAGTGCTGAACATCACCTGTCAGGCTGAAATGCGCATCCCAAATTCCGATGTGATGTTCGTGCTGGATAATACAGGTTCGATGAGTTCATGCCCCGAGGGATACGAATGCAATAGCGGACCTAATTCGAAAATCGTCGGCTTGCGCGCCGCCGTGAAGTGCTTTTACGAAGCATTGGCCAAGGTTGATACGGACCAGGACTGCGGATCGACTCCTTCCACAGCGAACGGCAGCGACGTGCAACTCCGTTTTGGGTTCGTACCGTATGCCGTAAACGTCAAGGTCGGTCGTCTTCTAGAGAATGACTGGATGGTGGACCGCCACACCTATCAGTCGCGCGTACCGGTTCTGAAAGCCACCCCAAGCATTGTTGCTACGTCGAATACCGCAGTGTCAGGAACCTATTCAACGGTCGGAACATATTACGATTCTAGCAGCGCACTTTGTACAGCACGAGCCAACTCTATGGTTTCCGGTACAGATACCGCGCCAGAGAGCGACAGGTTTAACCTCAAATTTACTGGCCGTAGCGACGCATTCACATCAGATACGCTGGTCGACTTTAATGTTACAGCGCCAATGAATGGATGGTACTATAGGGTCAAAAGCTATAGCAAAAGCAATGGCCAATGTGTGATTGAACGTGCCCAAGGGCCGTTCACCCAAACACGCACGTATAGCTTTTTCGATTACTACACCTATCGCCCCGTAGAACTTGACGTCTCGGCGCTGAAGACCGGCGGAACGACCTGGTCAAATGCCGTTAGCTTGCCGTGGGGGACGCGCGGGATTTACGCCAATGCCAACTGGGATGGATGCATAGAAGAGCGGCAACCTTACGTTATCGATAACGACCCATCTAACGACTACACGCCTATTCCCGCGTCGGCTTTCGACATGGATATCGACATGGTGCCGACTGGGAACGACGCCACACGATGGAAGCCCATGCTAGATGAAGTCGTATGGGGACGAACCCACGGCGGCAACGACTCGTATGCCAACGTAGATACTACCAGTGACCTTTCGCGGAACTATTCTTATAACTGCCCTGCAGCGGCAGCACGACGCCTCCAAGAATACCCGACATCCACGGATTTTGACAATTACGTCGATAGTATGGTTCCCGGCGGCAACACCTATCATGATATCGGCCTTATATGGGGCGCTCGGCTACTCTCGCCCACTGGCCTTTTTGCTGCCGACAACGCAACCACGCCAGAAGGCGGAGAGATCCAGCGCCATCTGATCTTCATGACCGATGGCGACACGGTGACCAATAATAAAAATATAACTCCGCATGGCGTCCCTTGGTGGGACCGTCGTCAGACAAATCCGGCGAATGCGCCAAGCGACACGTTGTTGACCAATAACGTCAACGCCCGAACGCAAGCGCTGTGCACCGCGATCAGGAACATGAACATCACCCTTTGGGTTATCTCATTCGGGAGCGGCGTCAGCAACGCGGCGCAAACGCGCTTGCAGAACTGCGCGTCTACGGGGCGGTTCTATAACGCTGCAAACAGCGCCCAGTTGATCGATCAGTTCCGCCAGATTGCGGACAATATTTCGCAACTCAGGTTGACGAACTGATGGCGCGGCGCACCTCCCTCCACTGGTTATCCCAGGATCAGCGGGGCATGTCAGCGGTTGAGTTTGCGCTCATCGCTCCGGTGTTCCTCATGCTTTTGCTTGGCGCATTCGATATGAGCCATTCGGTTTACATGAAGAGCATCCTTCAAGGCGTGCTGCAAAAGGCAGGCCGCGACGCCACGCTGGAAACGGGTACGGAAACCGCGCGCCAGGCGGAGATCGACACGATTGTATCGTCCCAGGTGAAGTACCTCGCCAAGGGTGCCAATGTCACCATCACCCGGCGCTATTACAAGGACTTTACCAAGGCGGCCCAAGCGGTCGGCGAGCCCTTCACCGATACGAATGGCGACACACTATGCAACGCCGGGGAGCCATATCAGGACACAAACAACAACTCCGTTCGCGATGCGGACGGGGGCGATGACGGACAAGGCGGCGCCCGGGACACCGTTATCTACACCGCGGCCGTGCGCTATCCCCGCATGTTCCCGATGTACAACCTCGCCGGTTTGAACCCGAATGTAGAATTGCTCGCCACCACCGTTCTGGCCAACCAACCTTATGGCGAACAGTCGCAATATGCCGCAGCCACCGTGAGGAACTGCCCATGATAGCGGCGCAGCATAGGCACCAACTTGCCGCTGAGCTCCTCCGTTTAAAAACGGATCGCAGCGGCATGGCTATGGTGGAATTTGCCCTGTGCCTGCCGTTCTTTATTGCCTTCACCATGGGTGGCGTAGAGCTTGCTAATTTCATCACGACAAAGATGCGCTTGAGCCAGATCAGTCTGCAAGTGGCCGACAATGCCTCTCGCATTGGGTCCGGTTCGCTGTTGTCCGCCAGGCAAATAAGCGAGACCCAGATTAACGATTTGCTGACGGGCGCGGGACTGCAGGGCGGCGCGATGAACCTCTACACGAATGGGCGCGTGATCTTGTATAGTCTGGAGCCTGTTGCCAATCCCAACACGACCGATCGCTATAAAATCCGTTGGAAACGATGCCGCGGCGCGAAGACGGCATATGTCGGCAGCTATACGCAGGGACAGACCAACTTGACCGGGTTCGTTTCTGGAACGCAGACCATTAAAGCCCCGGCCGATGGCGCAGTCATGGTCGTGCAGCTATCCTATACCTACCGTCCGCTCATCGCTCAGGCGTTTATCCCGAAACCGGAAATTATCGAATTCGGGGCAATGACGGTCCGCGACACGCGGGATATGGTGGGACCGGCAAATGGCGTGGGCATTTACAATACTGAAAATGCCACCATTTCATCATGCTAGGTTCGCGGGGAAAGCGATCAGCTTCCCCCGCAAACATACTTACCGGTAACACACCTTTTTCGCCGCAACGACTACGCGCGAGGCGTCGATCAGGGCGGCCTTTTCCAGATTTGCAGCATAGGGCAATGGCACGTCTTCGTTGGTGACACGCAGGACAGGCGCGTCCAGATCGTCGAAGCCCTGTTCCATCACCACAGCAGCAATTTCCGATGCGATGGAGCAGGTCGGCCAGCCTTCCTCAACCACAACGATACGGTTGGTTTTCTTCAGGCTCTCCAGCACCGTTGCGGTGTCGAGCGGACGCAGGGTCCGCAAGTCGATCACTTCGGCGTCGATACCTTCGCCTGCCAGCGTCTCCGCCGCTTCCAGCGCAAGGCCTACGCCGATGGAGTAGCTGACCAGTGTCACGTCCTTCCCTTCGCGGACGATCCGCGCCTTACCGATCGGAAGGACATAATCGTCGATTTTGGGAATGTCGAAGGTACGGCCATAGAGCAGTTCATTCTCAAGGAACACGACCGGGTCAGCACAACGGATCGCAGCCTTGAGCAGTCCCTTGGCATCGGCAGCGTCATAGGGCGCAATGACGATCAGGCCAGGCACGCTGGCGTACCAGGGCGCATAGTTCTGGCTATGCTGTGCGCCGACGCGGCTTGCCGCACCATTGGGGCCACGGAACACAATCGGGCAACGCATCTGGCCGCCGGACATGTAATTGGTCTTGGCCGCTGAGTTGATGATGTGGTCAATCGCCTGCATCGCGAAGTTGAACGTCATGAACTCGATGACCGGGCGCAAGCCGCCCATCGCTGCGCCTGTGCCGACACCTGCAAAGCCATATTCGGTGATCGGCGTATCGATCACGCGACGCGGGCCGAATTCGGCCAGCAATCCCTGCGTCACCTTGTAAGCGCCCTGATATTCGGCGACTTCTTCACCCATCACGAAGACGCGATCATCGGACCGCATTTCCTCGGCCATCGCATCGCGCAGTGCTTCGCGGACGGTGATCTTCACATATTCCGTGCCTTCGGGAATGGCGGGATCGGACACCAGTGCCTTCGCCTCGGTGGCGAGCTTGGCCGTGCCGGACTCGGCTTTCTTCGGCGCCTCAGCTTCGGCATTAGCAGCGGGCTTCTCCGCCACTGGAGCAGCTTTCGCGGGCGCTTCTTCCGCGCCGTCCTCACCAGCCATCGTCGCGATGACCGTGCCGACTTTCACGCCGTCGGTGCCTTCGGCAATCATGATCTTGCCGATCTTGCCTTCGTCGACCGCTTCAAATTCCATCGTGGCCTTGTCGGTCTCGATTTCCGCCAGGATATCCCCCGACTTCACTTCGTCGCCTTCCTTGACCAGCCATTTCGACAGCGTGCCTTCTTCCATCGTGGGCGAAAGCGCCGGCATCTTGATTTCGATACCCATCAGTATTGCTCCACCAGCACGTCAGTATACAGTTCGGCCGCATCCGGCTCCGGCGAGGACTCTGCAAAGTCCGCTGCCTCGCTAACGATTTTGCGGATGTCCTGATCCATCTTCTTGATCTCGTCTTCGCTCACGCCTGCCTTCAGCAGATAGGCTTTCGCCCCTTCGATCGGGTCGGACTTATCGCGCATTTCCTGCACTTCTTCGCGCGAACGATATTTTGCAGGGTCGGACATGGAGTGGCCGCGATAGCGATACGTCTTCATTTCAAGCAGGATCGGGCCTTTTCCGGCCTGCACCCACTTAAGCGCCTCTTCAGTCGCTCCGCGTACCGCGAGAACGTCCATGCCGTTGACCTGAATACCGGGAATGCGGAAGCTTTCGCCTCGGCGGTATAGCTGATCTTCGGCCGATGAGCGGTTGACCGACGTACCCATAGCGTACTGGTTATTCTCGATCACGAAGATGATCGGCAGCTTCCACAGCTCAGCCATGTTGAAGCTTTCGTAGACTTGCCCCTGGTTGGATGCACCGTCCCCGAAATAGGCGACGCATACGCCCCCGTCGTCATTATATTTGTGGGCAAAGCCCAACCCTGCGCCAAGCGACACCTGAGCGCCGACAATGCCATGCCCGCCGTAGAATTTATGCTCGACGCTGAACATGTGCATCGAACCGCCCTTGCCGTGCGAAATGCCCGCACCGCGGCCCGTCAATTCCGCCATGATGACGTTGGGATCGATGCCATAGGCCAGCATATGCCCATGGTCGCGATAGCCCGTGATCACGCTATCCTTGCCGGGCGTCAACGCAGACTGGATGCCAACGGCCACCGCTTCCTGCCCGATATACAAATGGCAAAAACCACCGATCAGGCCCAAGCCGTAAAGCTGCCCTGCCTTTTCCTCAAAGCGGCGGATGAGGACCATCTGGCGATAGAATTCAAGAAGCTCTTCCTTGCTCGCCTTATAGTCCGAAGGCGCGTCAGGGCGTTCACGATTGTGATCTGCGGGAGCAGGGGCAGATGCGGATGCCGGCGCTTTAGCGGATGCTGCGCGCGGCGAAACTGATTTTGCCAAAGGAGGAACCCTTCTTTGTCGTTCCGGGGGGAGTGAGGATGCGATATAGAGCCAGTCCCAGCCATAATGCAACGCCCACACCTTGCCCAACAGGGTAGAAGCTATGGGAAAATGCTTCAGCGACCGCTATTTCGAGCCGGCTGGTTACAAGAGTTACTTAAGTGGCACGATAACTTCGTCGGGATGTCCGACATTGAGTTCCTTGCGGACCAATTCATCGACGATGTCGGGATCGGCGCGGCGCGGATCGAGAAGGTGCACGCGATTCTTCAAGCGATCCCGCTCGATCTTCACCATCGCCAATTCGGCACGACTATCATGCAACTGACGCGAATAATCGCCCCAGGCAAGGATACCGCTCGATCCGAAGACCGCATAGCCAGCGAACAACAAAAGCAGCAGTATCGCGAAGGCAGGTCCCATCGCCGATAACAGCAGCATTCGTAACTTCGCGATATGAACCATAGGCTTTTGAATCACAGTCGATTCGCGCTTGCAACGGAAAAATAGTTAATCCGCGATCAACCGAACAATATTGACGAAAAAAACCTGCCGATCCCCATTCGAAGCCATGAAATGGATCGGATCGGCAGGACGGCGGGATCAATGGAAAATGGAGCGACCGGCAAAAACCGCAACGTCACCCAGTTCTTCCTCAATGCGGATCAACTGGTTGTACTTGGCCAACCGGTCCGAGCGCGCCAGCGAACCGGTCTTGATCTGACCGCAGTTCGTGGCGACGGCGAGGTCGGCGATCGTCGCATCTTCGGTTTCACCCGAGCGGTGCGACATGACCGCTGTATAACCTGCGCGTTGCGCCATCGAGACGGCAGCGAGTGTCTCGGTCAGGGTGCCGATCTGGTTGACCTTCACCAGAAGCGAATTGGCCAACCCCTTTTCGATACCCATCGACAAGCGCTTGGGATTGGTCACGAACAGGTCGTCACCGACCAGTTGGACCTTATCGCCGACCAGATCGGTGATGGCCTTCCAACCGTCAAAGTCATCTTCGCTCATCCCGTCCTCGATCGACTTGATCGGGTACCGCGCGCAAAGGTCGGCAAGATAGGCAGCCATCTCGTCGGGCGTGAGCGACTTGCCTTCGCCAACCATTTCGTATTTGCCGTTCTTGAAGAATTCGGTCGCGGCACAGTCCAGCGCCAATACGACATCGTCGCCGGGCGTGTAGCCTGCCTTTTCGATGCTCGCCATGATGAAATCCAGCGCATCGGTGGTCGAGGCGAGGTTAGGCGCGAAGCCTCCTTCGTCGCCTACTGCAGTCGCCAGCCCCTTGTCATGCAGGCCTTTTTTCAGCGTATGGAAAATTTCTGCGCCGATACGCACAGCGTCAGCCAGATTTTCCGCACCCACCGGCATGATCATGAATTCCTGAAAATCTATCGGATTGTCGGCATGTTCGCCGCCATTGATGATGTTCATCATGGGAACCGGCAGGACATGCGCCGACACGCCGCCTACATAGCGGTACAGCGGCAAACCGCGTGCGTCGGCAGCAGCCTTGGCCGTAGCAAGGCTTACGCCCAGAATAGCGTTGGCGCCGAGGCGGGATTTGTTTTCCGTGCCGTCCAGCGCAATCATGGCCGCATCGACTTCGCCCTGATCTTCCGCGTCGATCCCCACCAGCGTTTCGGCGATTTCCGTGTTCACGGCTTCGATTGCTTGCAGGACGCCTTTACCTAGATACTTGCTCTTGTCGCCATCCCGCTTTTCGACGGCTTCGTAGGCACCGGTGGACGCGCCTGACGGGACTGCGGCCCGGCCGAAGCTGCCATCCTCCAGCATCACGTCAACTTCCATCGTGGGATTGCCCCGGCTATCGAGGATCTGTCGCGCATGGATATCGAGAATGGCAGTCATTAAGTGTCCCCTGAGGATAAAGTCCGCTTCTGGCGCTTCGCTTAGCCAGCATGACCAATATTGGCAATCGAGGATGGCCCGATAAACACATATCAGCCCGAGATATTCGTAACGAAAGCGATATGATAATGGCGCGGGATGTTGAATGTGGTAACACTTACGGAACCGTTACCGATGGTAAGCATTGAACGAGCGAAGATGCACCCCAAGGTGCGTGGCGCAATACGCAAAAGGAATTGAGCATGGCTGATCCGCTGAACCCCCTGAACGGCAACGATGTCACCACCTCTGCCAAGCGGACCGCATCCAACACAGCAGCAGAGATTGACGGCGCGGCAACGAAGATCGCCGCAGACGCCAAGACCACTGCCCGCAAGGTTGCTGCCGACGTCGAAAGTCGGACCGCAGGCAAGAAAGGCGTGAAGGAAACCGTGAAGGCGAGTGCCGCTTCCGTCAAGGCGGCGGCGGTCAAAGCTACGGAAAATGTCGACTGGAAGGCGCATGGCGAACAGTTGAAAGATCAGGCGACCAAGACGGCGCGCACCGCCGCTGACGCGGCCAAGGAAAAGACCGGTTCGGCAATGCAGAACCTGTCTAAACTGATTTCCGATACCGCCAGCACGGTCGATGCGAAATTGGGTCCACAATATGGCGATTATGCCCGCTACGCCGCCGAAGCGGTGGCCGGTGCGGCGAAATCGCTTGATGAAAAGGACGTCGATCAACTGGTCGGAGACGCGCGCGATTTCGTGCGTAAAAGCCCGGCAGTGGCCATCGGTGCAGCAGCGGTTGTCGGCTTCGTGCTGATGCGTTTGGCCAAGGGTTCGGATTCTTCCGATAAAGCTTGAACGTAGCGGGTTGGTTGCAATCCGACGGAGCAAAACTGTGCGAATGAAATTATGACCGTCGAGATTACGCCGGAAGATTTGTCATCCCATGCGGAGAATGAATGGGTATCGCAGCCTTCGGAAACCGATGACTCAATCGGTGTCGTATTCGCAAGGCTTGTAGATAGCGGCAAGGATTATGCCCAGGCTGAAGTCAATCGACAGCGTTTCAAGGCAGGTGTCATTGGTTCAGCGGCACGGGATGTTGCCATTCTTCTGGGTCTTGCCATCATCCTCGTCTTCGCTTCGACCGTCTCCTTGCTCGTTGGCTTGATCATCGCTCTTTCGCCCATGCTGTCACCTATCGGTGCAACGGCGGCAGTGGTGGGCGGAGCGCTGATCGTTGCAATCCTGTTGGCCCTTGGTGCCAAATCTCGCGTTGGGAAAACAAAAGAGGCACTGAAGTCGTGAATGATCGCATGGACTATCGCGACGTAGCCGCTCTTGCCGATGCCAAAAAGGCGCGGTTTTTGGAAAATGTCGGTATCGCGCGGCTTCGGGTCAGCCCCGCGCGCCTGAAGTCCGATGCCAAGGCAGGCATCAAAAACGCAACAAATAGTGCAGTAGACAAAACCAAACGCACCGTCCGGGAGCATCCGATTGCAACAACCGTTGCAGGCGTCGGCTTATTTGCTTTTGTCTTTCGGCGTCCTCTTTGGGCCCTGATTATTTGGGCCAAAGGGCGCCGTTCCGGTGCCACCGACGACGCCGGAGCGACCGACCAGAGTTTCGTACCAGCACATCCCGCAACAACACAGCCTCAACCGGAGATCTCTGATGAAGAGCGATATTAACGAGAAGCTCGATCGAGCACGTGGCTATGCGGCGGACACCGCCGAAGTCGCTTCCGACAAGTTTAAAGAAGCACGCGACGTAGCCAGCGAAATACTGGCCCGGTCGAAAGAAAAGGCCGCAGTGCTTTACAGCGATGCGCGCGACAAGTCGTATCACGCCGCCGATCGGGCAAACACCTTCGTACAGGAGCATCCCATTGCGGCCACTGCAGCCGCGGCCGTAGCAGGCGCCCTCGTCGCCGTGATCTTTCCAAAAGGTCGCGCGCTTTTGCGCTCCGCCCCCGGCGCGCTGGCGGCTATGGGTTCTCATGTGAACAAGGCAGCGCATGATGCTCTGGAAGTGATCGAACATCGTGCCGATGATGCCCGTGCAACGGCCAGCAGTGCCGCATCGGAGACCCGGTCTGCAATCAGTCACGCCGGTTCGAAGGTAGCCGATGTGGCGGATGCCGCCGTCTCTCGCGCCAAAGATGCGCTCACCGCAGCCAGCAAGGCAGCCGAGAAGCTGCGCAAGTAAGGCGCTTTTTTGAGCGAATTCCGCGACTAGCAAGGCCGGGTTTCTCGTGAACCCGGCCTTTCTTATGGTCGCTGCACTTGGAAAATCATGTGCTGGCTGCTACCGGCATGGTCTTCTCCCGGGAAGCAAGGATAAAGCCATTGAGCAAGATGCATCTGGTTATGGGCGGTCGTGTCAAAGACCCGCAGACCCTAGAATTTGAAGATTTGAGCGCCATCGATCTGGTGGGCGTGTATCCTGATTACGCCAGTGCAGAAAATGCGTGGAGAGCGGCTGCGCAGCGTACCGTGGACGATGCTGAAATGAAGTATGTCGTGGTGCACTTGCATCGGTTGCTGGAACCCGATCAGCCAAAGTAAACAGCTATCGTTTGTTCAACCCGATCGGTCCCTTGCGAAAACGCAGATGCAGGATCGGTCGGGTCAGGACGAGACCGGCAATAAATCCGCCGATATGAGCGCCAACCGCTATCTGGCCCAGTTCCGTCCCCCCGCTGCCGGAAGTGGCCAAGGCGATCATCAACTGGATGATCGTCCACCCTGCCGCCAGCCAGGCTATACGCACTACATTGGCCGAGAATGGCCCGATGGCGCGCACCTTCTGATGGCTGTACATCAGCGCATATGTTCCCAGCAGAGCCGAGATAGCTCCGCTGGCACCTACCATCGGGGCCATGCCGGTCGGATTGAGCGCCCATTCCGCAGCCGCCGCAGCGTACGCCCCTAAAATATACAGCAGCAATAGCAGCTTGGAGCCGAGCACATGCTCCACATACCGGCCGCAAAACATCAGCATCAACATATTGAAGCCAATATGCATCCATCCGCCGTGGACCAACGTAGCGGTAACCGGGGTCAGAAACGCCGGAACATATACCGGCCCCAATGCATGCGCGAACGCACCCGAATTAGTAATCCGGGCCGGAATGAAGCCACCCACGATCGCGGCATAGTCGATCTGCCCCAACCCCCAGGTCAGGACGAACAGGCCAACCGTAACGACTGCCAGCCAGTTCGTCATCCGGCCTGACGGGAGCTTCACGACCCTGCACCCGGCACGATCAGATTAGCCCGCTGGTTCAAACGAACGCGATCTTATCGACCAGATAGAATTTTTCGCCAGCGGGCACGGTCACTTCGACCTCATCGCCCTTTTGCCGTCCGATCAACGCACGACCCAGCGGGCTGTTGTACGAAATCATGCCCGACTTGGCGTCAGCTTCCGCCTGACCCACGATCTGATAGGTCACCGGCTTATCGTCTTCATCCATCAGCGTGACCGTCGCGCCGAACACGATCTTGTCGCCCGACAAAGTCGTGGGGTCGATGATCTGCGCGCGCGAAAGCTTGTCTTCCAGATCGGCGATTGTCGCCTCAACCTGGCCCTGCCGTTCCTTGGCTGCGTGATATTCGGCATTTTCAGAAAGGTCGCCATGGGCACGCGCTTCCTCGATCGCATCGACGATCAACGGACGCTCGGCTTTCAGTTCCTTCAACTGCGCCGTCAGCTTTTCGTAGCCGATCATCAGCATCGGCATCTTTTCGGCGGTCGCCATCTACGTTCCTTTGTCAAATATTCCCTTTGGCGGCCCCTCCGTGCGACGGGCCGTCAGCAGCTTTACTGAAGTGCAGGGATTCAGGTCAGCGACCCGGAATAATAGGATTGCAAGGACCGAACTTCAAGGGGACGGGCCAGTAAAGCCTCAATCGCATCGACAGCCGCCACGCTGGCCGCAGCCGTCGTAAAACTCGGAATCCTTTGTTTGAGTGCACAAGCCCGGATCGACTGACTGTCCTTTAGCGACTGCCACCCTTCGGTCGTATTGAAGATCAAATCCACGCCGCCATCGGTAATGCGGTCGACGATATGCGGACGTCCCTGCGCAACCTTATTGGCTGTTTCGACAGGAATGCCATTTTCCTCAAGGAAGCGGGCGGTTCCCCCGGTCGCTATGATGGCAAAGCCCTGCGCCACAATCTTGCGCGCGGCGGGCAGGATGACGGCCTTGTCGCTGTCCTTGACGGAAATGAACACGGTGCCCGAAGTCGGGAGCATTGTCCCCGCCCCCATTTGCGCCTTGGCAAAGGCCGTCGCGAAATCACCATCGATGCCCATGACTTCGCCGGTCGACTTCATCTCCGGCGAGAGGATGGGATCGACACCGGGGAAGCGCGCGAAGGGAAAAACCGCTTCCTTCACGGCGACGTAATTGATCTTGTGGCGATCGATCTGCGGCAAGTCGCGCAGCATTTCGCCGGCCATCACGCGCGCCGCAATCTTGGCGATGGGTGTGCCGATGGCCTTGGCGACGAATGGCACCGTCCGGCTGGCGCGAGGGTTGACTTCGATGAGGTAGACGTCGCCATCCTTGACCGCGAACTGGATGTTCATCAGCCCCCGAACAGACAGCGCCCTTGCCAACACGTCGGCCTGACGGTCGATCTCGGCAATGATCTCCGCAGACAGGCTGTATGGCGGCAGCGAACAGGCGCTATCGCCGGAATGGACGCCCGCTTCCTCGATATGCTGAAGCACACCCGCCACGACGACATCCTCGCCATCGCACAGCGCATCGACATCGACTTCGATGGCATCGCGCAGATACTGGTCGATGAGGACCGGAGAGTCGCCCGACACCTTCACGGCGGTCGTAATATACTCCTCAAGCTGCGCCTGACCGTCGACGATTTCCATCGCCCGACCGCCCAAGACGTAGCTGGGGCGCATCAGCACCGGATACCCGATGCGATTTGCCACCGCGATGGCTTCTTCCCGGCTGCGCGCGATCCCGTTTGCAGGCTGCTTCAACTTCAACTTGTCGATCAGCGCGGCAAAACGCTCGCGATCTTCGGCCAAGTCGATGGCGTCGGGCGATGTGCCCAAAATCGGGATGCCCGCGTCTTCCAGCGCCTGTGCCAGCTTAAGCGGGGTCTGCCCACCGAACTGCACGATCACGCCGACGAGCTTTCCATTGGAACGCTCGACGTCGAGGATTTCTAGAACGTCCTCTGCGGTCAGCGGCTCGAAATAGAGGCGGTCCGACGTGTCGTAATCGGTGGAAACCGTTTCCGGATTGCAGTTGACCATGATCGTCTCATAGCCCGCCTCTTCCAGCGCGAAGCAGGCATGGCAGCAGCAATAATCGAACTCGATCCCCTGCCCGATCCGGTTGGGACCGCCGCCAAGGATCACGACCTTCTTACGCTCGCTCGGCATCGCCTCATTTTCAGGCTCGCCAAAGCTGGGCGCTTCGTAAGTCGAATACATGTACGGCGTCTTCGCTTCGAACTCCGCGGCGCAGGTATCGATGCGTTTGAAGACTGGGCGCACACCCAGTTTGTGCCGCAGGGCGCGCACTTCGGCCTCGGTGATCCCGCCGGTCATCGCGACGACGGCTTCGCGGATCAAACCCGACCCGCCAGCCACCGCGCGCGACATGCCGGGGCGCAGATTGGCGGACTTGAGCGCCAGCCATGCCAGCCGCTTATCGGAAAAGCCCATCGCCTTAAGCCGACGCATGGAATCGGCATCCTGCGGCAGGCCGTTGTCGAGAACTTCCTGCTCGGCATCGATGATTTCCTTGATCCGCTCCAGGAACCACGGATCATATTTGGCGATGGCGTGTATTTCCGCGACGGTCAGCCCTTCGCGCAACGCCTGCGCCGCGACCAGCAGGCGGTCAGGCGTCGGCTGAGACAGCGCCGCGACGATATCGTCTTTGGGCGCGCCGACCAGATGATCGACGATGTTGAACCCGCTCAGGCCCGTTTCCAGACCGCGCAGGGCTTTCTGCAGCGACTCATGGATCGAGCGGCCAATAGCCATCACTTCGCCCACAGACTTCATCGCGGTGCCGAGCAGCGGCGCTGCGCCCTTGAACTTCTCGAACGCGAAGCGCGGGATCTTGGTCACGACATAGTCGATGGTTGGCTCGAACGACGCCGGCGTCGCACCGGTGATGTCGTTGGTGATTTCGTCGAGCGTGTAACCGACGGCCAGCTTCGCTGCGACCTTGGCAATCGGGAACCCCGTCGCCTTCGATGCCAAAGCCGATGAGCGCGACACGCGCGGGTTCATCTCGATAACGACAAGCCGCCCGTCCTTCGGATTGACTGCGAACTGTACGTTCGAACCACCTGTTTCTACGCCGATTTCACGCAGCACCGCGATACTCGCGTTGCGCATGATCTGATATTCCTTGTCCGTCAGCGTCAGCGCCGGGGCGACGGTGATGCTGTCGCCGGTGTGGACGCCCATCGGGTCGATATTCTCGATGGAGCAGATGATGATGCAATTGTCCGCCTTGTCGCGGACGACCTCCATCTCATATTCTTTCCAGCCGAGCAGCGATTCCTCGATCAGCACTTCGGTCGTCGGCGAAGCGTCCAGCCCGCCGGTCACGATCGCGACGAATTCCTCGCGATTATAGGCTATGCCGCCGCCCGTGCCGCCCATCGTGAAGCTGGGACGGATGATCGCCGGCAGGCCGGTGAACTCCAGGCCTTCCAGCGCTTCCTCGACCGTATGGGCGATGCGCGAGCGGGCGCTTTCCAGCCCGATCTTGTCCATCGCGTCGCGGAATTTGATGCGGTCCTCCGCCTTGTCGATGGCTTCGGCATCGGCGCCGATCATCTGGCAGCTATATTTCTCCAGCGTGCCGTCATTCCACAGCGCCAGCGCCGTGTTCAGCGCCGTCTGTCCGCCCATCGTCGGCAGCACCGCGTCTGGCCGCTCCTTCTCGATGATCTTGGCGACGATTTCCGGCGTGATCGGCTCGATATAGGTCGCGTCCGCCATGTCCGGGTCGGTCATGATCGTCGCCGGGTTGGAGTTCACCAGAATGATCCGGTACCCCTCCTCCTTCAGCGCCTTGCACGCCTGCGTCCCCGAATAATCGAACTCGCACGCTTGTCCGATAATGATCGGGCCTGCGCCAATGATGAGGATTGAGGATATGTCGGTGCGTTTGGGCATTATTGTCCGCCACTCGAGTTCAAGTTAAATTCGACTTTGACATTTCGATCATAAGCCCAAGGAAAGAAGCACTGCTTTAATGGCGCATCGAGCTTTGATCCGGGAATCAAGTCCGCCTGGTCTATCCAAAGTGCGATCGTATTTTCGTCTTTCTGCTCCCAGCGACCGACTGCTGCGGATAGATGACAAATCTCAACAGCTTCAGAAATCTTTGTCACTTTAACTGAATCAGGAGATTGGGGAGCCGATGTCGCGGCGGCCTGGATGAACATGACCGCAGATAAAATAGTGGGAATAATCAATGCATCGCCCCCGTCTGCGCTTCGCAGCCCCAGCCGTCATATTCCACGTCGAACATGATCTCGATCTGGAGGCATTTGCGGGTCAGTGCGCGGATCGATTCCTCGTCGACGGCCTGTTCGCATTCCAGGAACAGATAAGGCTCGCCATCATCCTCGCCTTCCTCGCGGTCCAGTTCGACGAAACCGAACTGGCTGGCGGCTTCGGCAAGGCGCTCCAGGTCCTTTTCGCTGCCCCGGAAGCTGACGTCCACGGCGCGCGGGGTCTTTGCCTTGTCGCCATTGGCGGCGAGGTTGGCGAGGACGTCCTTGTCCGCTTCCCATTCCTCTTCCAGCCGCGCAGGATCGACCTTGGGCAGTTTGATGCTCATGCGTCCGCGCCCTGGCTCTGGAGGCCTGCCACGAACCGCTCGAACAGGTAGAAGCTGTCCTGCGGCCCCGGTGAGGCTTCGGGGTGATATTGCACGCTGAACGCGCGCTTGTCGGTCAGTTCCAGCCCGCAATTGCTGCCGTCGAACAAGGATACATGTGTCGGCTTAACATTGGCGGGCAACGTGTCGGTGTCGACCGCAAAGCCGTGGTTCATGCTGGTGATTTCGACCAGTCCGTCGGACAGTCGCTTGACCGGATGGTTCGCACCGCGATGGCCCTGATGCATCTTCATCGTCTTCGCGCCCGCCGCCAGCGCCAGCAACTGATGCCCCAGACAAATGCCGAATATCGGCACGTTGGCATCCAGCAGGCTGGCGATCACCGGCACGGCATATTGCCCCGTCGCGGCGGGATCGCCCGGACCGTTGGACAGGAACACGCCATCGGGATTGTGCGCCATCACTTCATCCAGAGACGCCGTCGCGGGCAAGACGGTGACCTTCGCACCGGCCTTTACGAGATTGCGGAAGATGTTGTTCTTCGCGCCATAATCTATGGCGACGACATGGGGGCGGCTGGCACTGCCCTCCCCGTTGGTGCTGTATCCGCTGCCCAGCTTCCATTCGCCGCCGTCCCATGCGCGGCTTTCCTTGCTCGTCACTTGAATGGCGAGGTCCATGCCTTCCAGCCCCGGCCATGCCTGCGCCTTGGCGATCAGCGCGGGCAAGTCGAAAGCGCCTTCAGGATCGTGCGCGATCACGGCATTGGGCGCGCCCTTCTCGCGGATCATCCGGGTCAACGCGCGGGTATCGACGCCGGAAATACCGATGCGTCCGTTGTCCTTCATCCACTGATCGAAAGGTAACACGTTGCGGAAGTTGCTCGGCTCGGTCACGTCCTGCCGCACGACACAGCCCAGAGCGAACGGAGTGTCCGCTTCCACATCGTCCAGATTGGTGCCGACATTGCCGATATGCGGGAAGGTGAAGGTCACGATCTGCCCGGCATAGCTGGGGTCGGTCATCACTTCCTGATAGCCGGTCATGGCGGTGTTGAAGCACACTTCACCGACAGCATCGCCGACTGCGCCGAAACCGCGCCCGAAGACGCAGGTGCCGTCCGCCAATACCAATACCCCGCTCGCTCCTTTGGGCACGTTGAGGGTCTTGGCATCTGCCATTGCGAGCGGTCCTTTTTTGCTTTTGATAGGGGCCCGTCTGCGGCGGGTTAAACGGCCGGTCACCTATGCCGGTGGGGCCGTTCGGTCAACTCCTGTTAAAAATCTCTTTTCTCGTTATAGCTGTTTGTTTCCGCCAGACAGGAACTATTTTTCCGATGATTCGTGACGCCATAAAAGCCGCCCAGATCGAAGCGATGAAAGCCGGAGACAAGGAACGCCTTGCCGCCGTGCGGCTGATTTCCGCGAAATTGAAGGACCGCGACATCGAACTGCGCACCGCTACGCAGGTGCCGGAGGACGATGCCATCGTCGTGGACGTGCTGCAGAAGATGGCGAAGCAGCGCCGCGAATCGATCACCATGTTCACCGATGGCGGCCGCGATGAGTTGGCTGCGAAGGAGCAGGCTGAACTGAGCGTCATCGAAAGCTTCCTGCCTGCGCAAATGAGCGAAGAGGAAACCCGCGCCGCCATCGAAGGCATCAAGGCAGAAGTCGGCGCGACGACGCCCAAGGATATGGGTAAGGTGATGGCCGTCCTGAAGGAACGCCACGGCACGGTGATCGACATGAGCAAAGCCAGCGGGCTGGTGAAGGCAGCGTTGAGCTGATCTAAACTCCCCTCCCGCTTGGCGCCCCCGCTCTCCGTTCGTCCCGAGCGAAGTCGAGGGACTTCGCACACACCCTAGACACTCATTAAGGTTGGCGCATACTCCCGAGATGGCATTCTGGGTCTACATCCTCAAATGCGCGGATGGGCGCTATTACACCGGCCATACCGATGATCTGGAACGCCGCATTGGGGAACACCAAGCAGGCGGCTTTTGCGCCTTTACCAGTAAGCGACGTCCTATAACTTTGATGTGGAATCAGCCTTTCGCCACACGGATCGAAGCGCTAGAATCGGAGCGGCGCATCAAGCCGTGGCCACGGGCTAAGAAGGAGGCTTTGATCCGTGAGGATTGGGCAGCCTTGTCGCATTTCAGTCGACCGCCGCGCGAGCGCCCCTCGACTTCGCTCGGGACGAACGGAGGGGGTGACGGAAATCCCCCCGGTGGCAATCCATGATCCTCACCCCGCAATGGCTGGACGAACTGCGCGCTCGCACGACGCTTTCGACGCTCATCGGCAAAAGCATCAAGGTGCAAAAGGCCGGGCGCGAGTATAAGGCCTGCTGCCCGTTCCATAATGAGAAAACGCCCAGCTTCACGATCAACGACGAAAAGGGTTTCTACCACTGCTTCGGTTGCGGCGCGCATGGGGATGCGATCCGCTGGATGACGGAGCAACGCGGCCTGCCCTTTATGGACGCCGTGAAGGAACTGGCCGCGACGGCGGGGATGGACGTCCCTGCCGCCGATCCGCAGGCAGCCAAACGGGCCGAAAAGGCGCAGACCCTACATGACGTAATGCAGGCTGCACAGGACTGGTT
The DNA here is from genome assembly GCF_027925545.1 of Sphingobium sp. BS19. Classification (NCBI taxonomy): domain Bacteria; kingdom Pseudomonadati; phylum Pseudomonadota; class Alphaproteobacteria; order Sphingomonadales; family Sphingobiaceae; genus Sphingobium; species Sphingobium sp. BS19. The sequence continues at coordinate 70,088 of NZ_BSEF01000016.1, read as the reverse complement.
CGTCGCGCAAATGGGCGGTGCCGACGGCAATTTCGCGCGGGACTATCTCAAGACGCGGGGAATGCGCGCCGATACGATCAAGGCGTTCGGCTTCGGCTACTCGCCCGACACGCGCGGGCGGTTGAAAGAGGCGCTCAAAACGCATGGCGAGCCGCGCCTGATCGAAGCAGGGCTGTTGATTGACCCGGAAGCGACGGGCGACGCCAAACGCGACAGCTATGATCGGTTTCGTGGCCGCTTGATGATCCCAATCCGCGATCCGCGCGGTCGGGTGATCGCTTTTGGCGGGCGCATATTGGGCGCGGGCGAACCCAAATATCTCAACTCCCCCGACACGCCATTGTTCGACAAGGGCCGCACGCTCTACAATCTCGATCGCGCTTCTCCTGCTTCGCGCCAGTCGGGCCGCGTGATCGTGGTCGAAGGCTATATGGATGTAATCGCACTGGCGCAGACCGGGTTTGCCGAATGCGTCGCGCCGCTGGGCACCGCTTTGACCGAGCATCAGATCGAGCGGCTGTGGAAAATGGTCGAAGTGCCGGTGCTATGCTTCGATGGCGACGCGGCAGGTCAGAAGGCAGCTATTCGCGCCGCCATGCGCGCCCTGCCCCTTCTGCGCCCTGGCCACAGCCTGGCGTTCGCGACCTTGCCGCAGGGGCAAGATCCTGACGATCTGGTTCGTGCTTCGGGCGCTGCGGCATTCGAAACCGTGCTAGGGGATGCCGAACCGTTGGTGGACCGCCTGTGGAATCACGCCATTGCGTCGGGTCCGCTGGATACTCCTGAACAACGTGCCGCGCTTAAGCAGAAGCTGGCGGAATATACAGAAGCGATGACGCACGGCGACGTGCGCGCGCATTACGCCCAGATTTTCCGCGAGCGGCACGACGCCCTCTTTTTCGCCCGGCGCGCTTTCACGCCTAACGCTCCCCGCCCGCAGCGCGGCGCGATGGATCGCAAAGGCCAGTGGAAGCCACCCATCGCTCCGCCCATCAGCGAGACGCGCGCGATTCGCGCCAGCGGGACCGAGGGAATGCTTCTGTGCGGGGTCATTGCCGGACTGTTACGCTATCCTGACCGGATAAAAGAGCATCAGGAAGAACTCTCGACACTGCGAATCGGCGATTCGACCTTGGCTAAGCTTATGGAAAAGCTGTTGTCGGGCGCATTACGCGAAGAAAGTGTTGAAACAGATGGCCTCCTTACCATATTGGGGACAGGTGAATTGTATAATAGGGCGAAAGGGCTGCTCCGGGCCGACGCGCTTACGTTCACTTTTACCCGAAAGAAGGCCGATGAGATTCGCGCTCGACGCGATCTCGATGAGGCCATTCGAGTAATCGCGGCAGGACCGGAGATTGATGCGGCATTGGCTGATGCCACCCGTGCCATGGGCGAAACGCTGGATGAAGCAAGTTATCTGCATCAGCAGAAACTTCGCGAATTGAAAGCGGACCATGAGCAACGGCTGGCGGATCTGATGCAGCCCGAAGACACAGTTTAGCGGTTCCTCTGCGAACCACGGGGTTAAGGCGAGTACATGGCGAGCAAGGCTAATAAAGGCACTACCACCGAAGATACCGATACCGGCGATGCACCGCTGCTCGACCTCAACGAAGCATCCGTAAAAAAGCTGCTCTCGCGTGCCAAGAAGCGCGGCTACATCACCTATGACGAACTGAACAACGCTTTGCCGCAGGACCAGATGTCCTCCGAGCAGATCGAGGACGTGATGTCCGCGCTCAACGACATGGGCGTCAACATCGTCGAAAACGAAGAAGCGTCCGAGGACGGCGACGAAGAAAAGCAGCGTGAAGACGATGCCGCCGACGATGAAGCCGATGACAGCGAGGACGAAGGCTCTCGCCCCGTAGCGGAAAAGAAGAAGGAAACGGTCGATCGTACCGACGATCCCGTTCGCATGTATCTGCGCGAAATGGGCGCAGTCGAACTGCTCAGCCGCGAAGGCGAAATTGCCATCGCCAAGCGGATCGAAGCCGGTCGCGACACCATGATCCTTGGCCTCTGTGAAAGCCCGACCACGTTCAACGCCATTATCGAATGGTCGACCGCGCTGAACAACGGCGAAATGCAGCTTCGCGAAATTCTCGATCTGGACGCGATGCTGTCGAAAGACCCAGCGCCGGAGAGCTTGGAAGAAGGCGCAGAGGACGACGACGGCGAAATCAGCGCCAAGACCGCCGGCCCTTCGTTTAAGGAAGAGGAAGAGCCTGAAGAGGCCTCCGCCGATGCGGACGAAGATGAAGATTCGATGACCGAACGCCGCGCGCCGCGCGTCGAGGAAGACGATGAGGAAGACAACACGCTCAGCCTCGCGCAGATGGAAGAGCAGCTCAAGCCTATCGCGCTGGAGAAGTTTGCGACCATCACCGATATCTTCCGGGCCTTCTCGAAGGCGCAGGAATCGCGTCTGAATGCGATGGCCAACGGCGATGCCTATTCGGCCAAGCACGAAGCGAAGTATCAGCAACTGCGTGAAGACCTGACCGCGCAGGTCGAGAGCGTGCAGTTCCATCAGCAGAAGATCGAATATCTGGTCGATCAGCTCTACGCCTATAACCGCCGCCTGACCGCGCTGGGCGGTCAGATGCTGCGTCTGGCCGAGCGTCATAAAGTGCCGCGCAAGGATTTCCTGGACCGCTATATCAACCATGAGCTCGACGAGGGCTGGATGGCCAGCGTTGCCAATCTCGATAAGAAATGGACGGCTTTCGTCACCAACGAAGGCGCGGCGGTCGATCGCATTCGCAATGAAGTCGGCGAAATCGCTCAGGCGACCGGCATGGCGCTCAGCGAATTCCGCCGCATCGTCAACATGGTGCAAAAGGGCGAACGTGAAGCGCGTATCGCCAAGAAGGAAATGGTCGAGGCCAATCTGCGCCTCGTGATTTCGATCGCCAAGAAATATACCAATCGCGGCCTGCAGTTCCTGGATCTCATTCAGGAAGGCAATATCGGCTTGATGAAGGCAGTCGATAAGTTCGAATATCGTCGCGGCTATAAATTCTCGACCTATGCAACATGGTGGATCCGTCAGGCGATCACCCGGTCGATTGCCGATCAGGCACGGACGATCCGTATCCCTGTCCACATGATCGAAACGATCAACAAGCTGGTCCGCACCAGCCGCCAGTTCCTTCACGAGCAGGGCCGCGAACCAACGCCGGAAGAAATGGCCGAGCGTCTGTCGATGCCGCTCGAAAAGGTCCGCAAGGTGATGAAAATCGCCAAGGAGCCGATCTCTCTCGAAACCCCAATCGGTGACGAGGAAGACAGCCATCTGGGCGACTTTATTGAAGACAAAAACGCGATCATCCCCGTCGATGCCGCCATTCAGGCGAATTTGAAGGAAACCGTAACGCGCGTTCTGGCATCGCTCACGCCGCGTGAGGAACGCGTGCTACGTATGCGCTTTGGGATCGGTATGAACACCGACCATACGCTGGAAGAAGTCGGTCAGCAGTTCAGCGTGACGCGCGAACGTATTCGCCAGATCGAAGCAAAGGCGTTGCGCAAGCTCAAGCACCCTTCCCGCAGCCGCAAAATGCGCAGTTTCCTCGACCAGTAAACCGGCTTGAAAATATTGCTGTTCTTTTACACCGTTTAACTTGGTCTTTACCCCCCTCTGCGTAAGTCTAGGCAGGTAATTGCCGGTCGGCAGGCGGCTATTTGTTTGCCGCCCCGTCCGACCCGGCGAATTTGGGGTTAGTAATGGGCACAGCGGTTCCGCGCAGTTCAGAGGGCGATGTCGGCAACGTAATCGCCGCGCTTGTTGCCGCAGACGGCACGGGCGCACATGTCTATGCTCATCCGGCAAGCGCGAGCCGACTGGCGGCATCGATCGCCAATCTGGCGGATGCCGCGCACTATCTGTGCATGCTGCATGGCAGGCACCCTGGCGTAATCGATCATGCAGCGTCACGCACGGTGGATAACGCCGCTCGGTCATGGTTGCTCCAGGCTTCCGATGCTTTCGCTGCGGAACGCGCATTTCTGACGCAGGTGACCGTTGCTGTCGGTCCACTGCCGAGCACGTCGGGGCAGGATCAATGCGACGCGACTGTCCTGCAACAACGTCATGCCCTCGACATGCTCGCGCAATCGGATCGCCGAGGCTGCGCCATGGGCGCTGCCATCGCACTCGTGCTGGACTGGCGCGCTGTTCGTAAAGTTCTGGAAGTGGCGGCGCTTCGCGTCGGCATCGAACCACCCCCCTCGCTTATCCCGACATCCTCTGCGACCCTCGCGGTTGCCAAGGCTCTCGGTACGGATGAAAATATTACCCGTGCCTTGCACTTCGGTGCCCGCCAGTTGCTTGGCCAGCACCGCGGACTGTGGGATTTGCTTCAGGCCCGCGCGAGCATTCGCCAGCAAAGCTAATTGCATGAGGCAAGCCCTGCGAGGCTTGCATGCTGCTGCCTCCGCCCCTAGTCCAAATGCGTTGCAATGGAGGACGGACAGATCATGCGTTTTGAAGGCACTCCCGATTATGTGGCTACGGCTGACCTGAAGGTTGCCGTTAACGCTGCGATTCTCCTTCGCCGTCCACTTCTTGTCAAAGGCGAACCGGGCACCGGCAAAACGGTATTGGCGCAGGAAATCGCGACGGCCCTCGGCGCGCCGCTGATCGAGTGGAACGTGAAATCCACGACGAAGGCGCACCAGGGCCTATACGAATATGACGCAGTTGCGCGTCTTCGCGACGGACAATTGGGCGACGAGCGCGTCCACGATATTTCCAACTATATCCGCAAAGGCAAATTGTGGGAGGCTTTCACGTCCCCCACCCTGCCCGTTCTGCTAATCGACGAAATCGACAAGGCGGACATCGAATTTCCAAACGATCTGTTGCAGGAACTCGACCGGATGGCGTTCCATGTCTATGAAACAGGGGAGACGATTGCGGCGCAGGAACGCCCAGTGGTCATCATCACGTCAAACAACGAGAAGGAACTGCCCGACGCATTCCTGCGCCGCTGTTTTTTCCACTACATCAAGTTTCCCGATCGCGAGACGATGCAGTCGATCATCGACGTTCACTTCCCCGGCATTCAGAAAATCCTGGTGAACCGCGCGATGGATATCTTCTACGATATTCGCGACGTGCCGGGTTTGAAAAAGAAGCCTTCGACATCCGAACTGCTGGATTGGCTCAAACTGCTTATGGCTGAAGATTTGCCGCTCGATACGCTTCAGTCGCAGGATAGCAGCAAGGCTATTCCCCCCTTGCACGGCGCATTGTTGAAGAATGAGCAGGATGTGATGATGTTCGAAAGACTGGCTTTCATGTCACGCCGTAAGGGGTGAGGTGACGATCATGCTCTGGTCTCGACCAAACCCAATTCTGCGGCAAGAGCGTCAAGATCCGTACCTGGCTTAACGAGCAGCCAGTCTCGGCTGGCTGCACCGTTCACAACCGTCACAGCGCCCTTGGGACAAATGCCAAGGCAACCGACGTCCAATATACCGGCGTCGCCTTTTCGTCCTTTTTTGAGCGACAGATGCTTCTTGAGCGCCTTGCCGAGAGGTTGATTGCCCTTGGGTCCAAAGCCACCATCGACTTTCTTCGAGCATTTGCGACACACTAGAATGGCGGTTTTCCAGTTGGACCGCACACTGGCTTTCACGCGCGGTCCCCAGCCGAAGACCCAGTGGGTTTCCACGTTCTGCGCTCCTCCGCGACGCGCAGAACATCATATGCCGCCTGAATGGCCTGAAACCGCTCGGCCGCATCTTTGTCGCCGGGGCGGACATCGGGATGGTTGACCTTGGCCAGACAGCGCCAGCTTTTGCGCACGGCCTCAAAATCGGCGTCGGTTTCCAGTTCCAGCACCGCGAGCGCCCGCATCTCGTCCCGCGACCGCGTACCATCCCCAGGGCCGCCCCAGCCGTAGAAAGCACTACCCTGAAACCCGCCGGCGTCACGCTGTTCGGCTTGCTCGCGTGATGCACGCTCTTCCGCATCCAGTCCTTGAAAATAGTCCCAGTTGCGGTTGTATTCGCCCGCATGTTCGGAACAGAAATACCAGCGCTCGGGGCTGTTGGGAGACTTGGGTGCGGGGCAATTGCCGGGGCGGTCGCACCCGTGGCGATCGCACATGCGCACCTGCTGCGCTTCCGATGCCGCACCATAGCTGCGCCATCGGGGGAAACCCCAGTCGTTCGATCGTTTTGCTCTGGACATCGCGCCAACGTAGCCGCTGCGGCACCTCAAAGAAAGGAAGTGCGCAAAAGAAACTCGTAGGAAGTGCCAGGGGGCCTGTAAGCCGGGTTCTGTCCATCATCCTGCGATGACTGGGCGACCATTCCTCTAGGGCCATGATCGCTCATGGCCTCAAGCAACCAACCCGGGCGGTCCAGGCCGAAAAATGCCTTGGCGATTGCTCGCCGCGCCGCCCCTATTCGGTCTTGCTCCCGGTGGGGTTTACCATGCCGTCGCCCGTTGCCGGGGACGCGGTGCGCTCTTACCGCACCCTTTCACTGTCACTGGACCGAAGTCTTAGCGACCTGCTCTCTGTTGCACTGTCCCTGAGGTTACCCTCGCCAGCCGTTAGCTGGCACCGTCTTTTCGTGGAGCCCGGACTTTCCTCGCCGTATTCCTACGCCGCGGTCGCCCGGCCCCCTGGCCGCTATGCCCCTAGCGCGGTTTTTTGTGTCAGTCATCCCCTCTTGGCTTGGGGAGCAACAGCGCCAAAAGGATGGCCCGACATTCGCCATCCACGATCCCGTCGATCAGTTCGGGCCGAAAACGTCGCTGAAACGCAACAACCGCCGCCGTCTGATCGGTGATATCATAGCCAAAGCGTTCGAGTGCGAGCATAAACCCGCTGTCGGTCCAGTGCGGGTCCATCAAATTCTTAGTCGGTCTCGGCAAGGCGAGCCGCAGACGCGCGAGTGTGTGCCAGGGAAACAGCTCGCCCGGGTCTTGCTTTCGCGCAGGGGCAATATCGCTATGGCCGACGACATTGCCTCGGGTAATCCGATAGCGCTGCACGATATCGTTTACGAGCGGTACCAGAGCCTGCATCTGCGTATCGGGGAAAGGTCGATAGCCCCATTCATGGCCCGGATTGACAATTTCTATGCCGATGCTCGCCGAATTAATGTCCGACACGCCCCGCCAGTGCGACTTCCCAGCGTGCCACGCCCGTTTATCCTCGGCCACCATTCGGATGATCTTGCCATCTTCCGTGACGACATAATGCGCGGACACTTTGGATTCTGGGTTAGCGAGCCAGTTGATGGCGCTCGCGGCGTCCGGCATGCCTGTATAATGCAATACTAACAATGATATCGGTGCGCTACGCTCATCGAAGTTAGGCGATGGGGTGTCGATCATGCTGGTATCAATCACGCCGATACCTCGATTATCTGGCCACGTTTAGCGGTACGGATCGTTAGAATCGCTACACCTATCAGCACGAACACTCCTCCCAACATCATCATCCCTGTGATCGGCGTGTCGAATATCACAGACGATACAATGATCGAGAGCAAAGGCGCAATCAAGGTATATGGCATTACGGCGCCAATTGGATGCCTCTGGACAAGCCAAGACAGTCCGCCATGACCGATCAGTGTCGATCCGATTGCTGAGAATGCTATCCAGCCCAATCCAGCGATTGGAAGCGACGCCAAATTAGCCATTGCCAGTGGTTCCAATAGCATAGCCAGCGGCCCCAATATCCCGGCGCCTGCAAGTCCAAGCCAGGCGAACAGCGTTGTGATGCGTATATCGCGCATGTGGCGCGTCAATAGCGAACTGATCGCCCACATAAGCGCAGACAGCGCCATCAGCGTAAGGCCAAGCAACTCATGCAAGACTGCGGGATCGAAGCCCACGATCAAAACACCGGAAAACGCGAGGATCAGCCCGACGATGCGAGGGAGCCGTATCTGCTCCTTGAGGAAAATGACGGACAGCACCACGGCAAAGGGGGCACCCAATTGGCTCGCAATGACCAACGCGCCCACATTATCCGAAATCGCCAATGCCACGTTGATCGGGATGTAGAAAAGCGCGCCGGTCAGTACAGCGTATAGCCCGACAAGCCGCATCCTGCCAGGCACCCACCGGAGAAATGGGATACAAACCAACGCCACCAAAGCTTGACGAAGGAAGGCCGCAGTCAAGGGCGATGTCATCTCAATGGCGAACTTGACCGCGATGACGTTCAGCCCCCACGCCACGTTCATCGCAACAATAATGGCCCAGTCACGCGCTCCAAAGTTGCGAGGAGAAACGGGATTTTGAGCAGGAGGCATACGCTCTCCCTAACTCAAATGCTTCCGTAAGACAGGCTAATTCAACGCGCGCGGCGAATAGTATGTTCAGCCACCTCGCCAAGGCCGCCACGGCGTTCATAACTTCCCCGAAATTCGCGGCTGGACAGGAAATCATCGGTCTGGCCAATGACGGTCTCGCCCGCACCAAGCATGAGATAGCCACCGGGGCGACTATACTGCGCCAGTCGATCAAAAACCTTGCGCCGCATTTCCAGCGAGAAGTACAAAAGCACATTACGGCACAGGATCAGATCATAATGCCCCCCCGGTACTTTGGGCTCTAGAAGGTTATCGGTGCGGAAATCGACCATGCGACGTAAGTCTTCGTTGATCTTCCAATCGTCACCGACCGGCTCAAAACAGGCAAGAAGGTCGGTGATCGCAAGTCCGCGCTGCACATCGATCTGCGAGAAAATACCCGATTGCGCCCGCGCGATTGCAGCGGTCGAAATATCGGTGGCCAATATGCTGATACGCCATCCGCGCCATAACTCCGCATTCTTCTGAAACTGAATTGCCAGCGAGTAAGCTTCCTGCCCAGTCGAGCATCCTGCGCACCAAACACGTAAAACCTTGTCCGGACGAGTGGCCTGAATATGGGGCAGCAGTTCACGGGAGATCATCTCGAAAGTCTGCAAGTCGCGAAAAAAGCTGCTTTCGTTGTTCAGCAACGCATTGACGACATCGTCGCTCAGTTGCCGCTCGATCCCCGATAGCAACCGAGAGACAAGTGCTTCCAGATCGGTCAGGCCATTAGCTCGCAGTATCGGCTTTAGTGCAGTTTCGATCCTCCAGATGCGGTTTTCAGACAAGATCTGCCCGGTGCGCGATTCGAGCAGGCCCGCAAGAACGCGCATTGCGCCCGTGAAGGTGGTGCAGGGGGCAGCGTCGCTCACGCCATGACCATCGAATGCTGTGCAACAAACGCCATAATTTTCTCCGGCGGTAGCAAAGCGGTGGCCAACCCCGCGCGCGCTACGGATCCGGGCATGCCCCAGACAACGCTGGTGGGTTCGTCCTGCGCGATTATCATCCCGCCGGCGTCGACGATATGACCGGCACCGACCGTCCCGTCCCTCCCCATACCCGTCAGGACCACGCCAGTGGCCGTAGAACCATAGCATCGCGCCATTGCCATAAACATAGGATCGACCGCTGGGAGCGCACTTAACGGCGTCCGGTCGGCGGAAAGCGCGACGATGATTTGTCCATTCCAATTGCGACGACATCCCAGGTTGGCCTCACCCGGCGCGATATATACCTTGTCGGGGGTCAACACCTCGCCATCCTCTGCGACCTTCACAGGCAGGTTCGTCATGCGTGCCAGTTGTTTCGCGAAGTAAGGAATGAACGTTGGCGGCAGATGCTGCGTGATCAGGATCGGAACACCCAGCGGCGCGGTCATCCCGGCGAACAATTGGCCCAGAGCGTGTATGCCTCCGGTAGACGCGCCTACGCCCAAACAGGAAATGTTGCTGTGCCCGTTATCAGCCCGTAGACGTATCGAAGCGGGAGTGTCTTCGTGTTCCGATCCTACGATCCGAACGATCCGCCCGAGCAATGCACGAGCGAACTGATCGCCAAAAGATCCGTGATCGGGCTTTGAAAGGATATCGCTCGCGCCAAGCGCAAGAGCTTCGACCGCTTTAGCGCTGCCCTCTTCGCAAATTGCCGACAATATGATGACTTTCGCTCCTCGCCCGGCCTTTAGAATAGCAGGAAGAGCAACGATCCCGCTCTGCCCTGGCATCTCTACATCCAGCAAAACAAGATCGACCGGCTCGCGGGAAAGAGCATCCAGCGCTTGTTGGGCGTTGCTGGTTTTTTGGGTTACGACAAAGCCGCCATGAGCCGCCAAGATGCGCTCCAGAACCGTTCGAGCGACCACAGAGTCGTCCACGATCAGAACGCGGTATGGCGAACCTTCCTTACTGGTCCGTGCAATCGCCGTGATATCTGAGGACATGGGTGAGAACCTTAAGACTGCGGCAACAAGCAATGCGACAAAGGCAAGTTAGATAATGCCGACGATCTGCAGCTTGCTTTCCAACGTGTCGCGATCGAATGGCTTCATGACATATTCGTCTGCGCCTGCTTCAACCGCCGCCTTGATATGGCCAAGTCCGTTTTCGGTTGTGCAGAAAATCACCTTGGGCCGCGCCGCCATCTTGGTTCTGGAGAGTTCCTGGAGGAATTCCATGCCGGACATGACCGGCATGTTCCAGTCCAGCAAAACCACGTCAGGGATGGATGCTTCGCACTGGGTAAGGGCATCCCGACCGTCGCATGCTTCCGTTACGTTGATGTCGAGCGACTCCAGTATATGGCGCGCAACTTTACGGATAACCTTTGAGTCATCTACGACGAGGCATTTCTTCATGGAGCCAGACCTTTTTATGGCATTTCAATGCGTAAACAGAGGGGTAGCGTTGAAAACTGAGAGAATCGTAAACGACTTCATATCTTTCGCAGTTATGCCGCCAGGGTGAGCGCGGGATCGATGAAGCTTGCTAACGATACCAGTAGATGCGGCTCTCCTTCGTTTTCCACAATCGCTTGGGCAAACGGCATCCATGCTGGCGAAAGACGTCCACGCAGCGGCAACGGGCCTTCGGATACGGTGCAAATGTCACTGATGCCCTCGACGATCAGGCCGTAGCTATGACTGCTGATGTCAGCGATAATTGCCAGTTCGCGTTGCTCGTGGGGGGTTGGAACGCCCCTGATCAGCGCAGCGACGTCGATCATCGTCAGCACGCGGCTGCGAAGCGCTGACAAGCCCGCGATGTGAGGCGGCATGCCGGGCACGGGCGATATATCCGTCAGTTTGACGACTGCCTCTATTTCCTCGGTCCGCACCGCAATTGGAGTGCCGGCGACACAGGCGAAAAGATAAAGCTGGTTCATCATGCCACGCCCCCACGCCGAGCGGAATCGATCGCTGCCATCACTGCGTTACGATCATAGCGGTAGATGCTGCGATCTTCATTGCTGTGCGGTTTCGTTGCCGATCGAAGTTGAACGATGGGCCGATCCGTAGACAGAGCCTTGGCAGTATCCGCGTTCACACACAGGATAACATCGTCTGGCCGAAGAGCATGGCCCTCTGGCATTCCAATCAGCACATCATATCCTGCTTGTTTTAACAGCGGCGACAGGATCTCCTTCGCCCAAACATCGTCACTTTCAGCAAGAATGCACCGCGGGACATCGATCGGCGCGACCGGTTCGTCGGGAACGCCAGCAAACAGAGTGAAAGGGTCAAGAATTTCCAGATGGGCATCGTCGATAAGCACGACCCCGCTTATCAAGCCTTCCGACAGGGCCATGTCCGGAGTAGACGGCACCTGCACAATATCGGTGACGCGAGCAACAGGGTAGCACACTTCCCGGTCGCCATCGCGCAGGCGAAGAGCCGTTACCGTTGGCTGGTCGAATGTGTGATGTCCGTTCGCAACCCGCAGCAAGCGCCCGTCGACGTGCACAAATGCCTTTCCGCCGGACAGGCCGAACAATCCAGTATCTATATCCTCTACCCGCTCGACTAACGAGAGCCGCACCAGCCGCTCCTCACCCGTCAGTTCCTCGAACCGCAGGGTGCTGAGCATTTCGATAGGACGGGCTTCGGGCTTGCCCAGATCGACGGCCTGATTCCCCCTATCTTCGTCGACATTGGAGAGATTGGCGGTATTCGCCAACCCCCCGGCATCGAGCAGCAGCATGGGTTGGCCGTTATCCGGCAGTGTCATCCCGGCATACATACCTGTCGCCATGATGAGCGGAGAGGCAGGCCGAATTACCAATTCTTCGTGATTGTCCACACTCGCCACGCCCATTGCGAACGGGACACCAGACGTTGAACGAACGACCATAACCGTGCGGGGGCCAGCCTGATAATGGCGAGGCAGGCCAAGCACATCTTCAAGATCGATCATCGAATGCCGCGTGTTACGAATGGTTGCGATACACGCCCCTCCGATCCGGGCGATCGACAATGTTGCATTGTTTTCATGGAGAATTTCGACAATCGCAGAGCGCGGAATAGCAAATTGCTGTCCGCCAGCAGTCACGATCAGGCCGGGGATGATAGTAAGGGTCAAAGGGACACGCAGAGTGATCTTCAAACCCCGGCCCGGCTGGTTCTCAAGTGCAATGACGCCGCCGATCCGCTCGACATTGGCACGGACCACATCCATCCCGACGCCACGCCCGGAAACAGCCGTCACCGACTTGGCCGTGGACAACCCGGGCAGGAATATAAGGTCGAGTTTTTCCTGCTCGGTCATGCGCGCTGCCGTGTCTGGCGTCACCGTGCCATTCTGCACCGCCTTGCGAACGAGCGCATCGGTATCGATACCTTTGCCGTCGTCGCTTATCTCAATGACGATCTGATTGCCCGATTGACGCGCCACCAGACGAAGCGTCCCATGCTCCGGCTTTCCAGATGCAGCTCGCTGAACGGGCGTCTCAATGCCATGATCGATGCTGTTTCGAACGATATGCGTAAGCGGATCGAGCACCATCTCGACCATTTCGCGATCCATTTCGACATCGCCGCCCTCCAGGTCGAGGTCGATGCGCTTACCCAGTTCCCGACCCAAATCGCGCACCATCCGAGGAACAGCAGCAAACAGACGATCGACTCGTTGCATACGTGTCTTGGAAATTGCGTCCCTCATGTCGGCAACGCAGGTGGACAGTCGCTCGAATGCGCTGTCGATGTCGGGATCGGATATATGGTCACGCAACTTGCGGGAAAGCTCATTGCGCGCCAGCACCATGTCGGACACGCCATTCATCAATTGATCGATCAGCGTAAGCGGCAAGCGGATCGTGCGTAGGGAGTTGATTGAAGATCCACTTTTTTGCAGTGGCGGTGCAGGGCTTCCCACGGTGGGAACGGTCTTTCCCGCCACCGCACTATCCTGCCGCAACGCTGCAATGAGCAGGTCGTCATTCTCGGATGGCAAAGAAACGCCGGAGGCCACCGCTTCTGCCAGCTCACCGATGCGATCCATTACTGCAAGCACAGCATTGACGGTGGCCGGGTCAGGGACGCTGCGGCCGGAACGTATCTCCGAAAGCACGTCTTCGGCCGCGTGACTAAGGCGTTCGAAACGCGGCAGGTTCAGGAACCCGCAGCTTCCCTTCACGGTGTGAAAGAACCGAAATATGGAATCGAGGCGATCGCGATCCGACGGATCGGCTTCCCACTCGACAACGACCCCGGCCAACGCTTCCAGCGTTTCCTGCGTTTCCGAAATAAACTCGCCGAGTAATTCGTCCATCTACCCCGTCCGATGCATCCACTTGGGCACATCATTGGAGAAATGTAGTTAAATCAGCGTTAAAGTGTTGTCAGGAAACCGGAACTGCCATCGGTAAACTTACCCCGAAAAGGAGTACCGGATCACCGGGCTGGGACAGCATGACGTCGCCTCCGGCCCGCTCTACGAGCGTTCTTACCATCCATGCCGCCGCCGTACGTGCAGAGAGCCCTTCGCTCCCAAGCGAGCCGCCCAGAGCCGCGCGCAATTCAGGATCCAGAATGACTTTCGGGCCTTCTGCACGGACAACAATTTCCGTGATGCCGGCACGTTGTTCCGCGCCGATATCCAGTTGGCCACCCCGCACCAGTGCGTCGCCCGCGATCAGGGCGAGGTTAAGCAGTATCTTGGCGGGTAGTTTCGGCAGACTGTCCTCCGAAACCATCCAGCCGAGCTTTACCCGACCCGTCGCTGCAAACATCCCCTCGATGGCGGTTTGTGCTTCGCTGGCAGGGACGCTGTCTCCGTAACCCCCGGCAGATCCGAAGGCCAGGCGGAAGAATTTTAGCTTATTGGCCGACGTTCGCGCACTGTCGCCCAATAATTCCAGGCAACGCTGACGCATTTCCGGGTCGGTCTCGTCGGCCATTAATTCCAGGCCGTTGTTCAGCGCACCGACGGGGCTGAGCAAATCATGGCACAATCGCGAACATAGCAGCGCAGCAAATTCAAGGCTTTGGTCGTTCGGCAGATCGGTCATGCTAAGGCTTCCGGGCGGATCGAGAAACGGGCCTGCGTATAGGCAACAGATGGGCCCTCTTGCCGGGAGGCAGCCTGCGATGCAAGCCACGATGCGGCCAAAGACGACCGTTTAGCCGGGTAATAGGATCAAATCCTCCGTCTGAAAGCAATTATGGAGCCCTTGTCCCACAGCCCGCCAAAGCCGTGCATCATCGTGGCCCACTATTAGCCAGAGTAGTCCGTCCGCACCCGCATCGGCACCATCTGCCACTGACGGAGCGCTGCTGCCGTTGGGATGTGAGTGGTAGTGTCCGACGACCGGGGTACGATTCGCGCGGGCTTCGCGATGCGTCGCCAACAATATGGCCGGGTCGATTTCGAACCGGACGGAAGCATCCTCCGCTACGTTCGGAGCAGGGCGTATGTCCGTAATGTGCGTGAGGTTGCCGAGCAGCAGACCGCAAACCTCGTGCTCCGGTTCGGCGCGCGCCAGGCATATGATCCGGTCATAAAGCGACCTTGATAATTTGACGGCCATCACCACATCCTTATCCGATGCCATCGGGGGTTTCCACATTATACGCTAAGATCTCGGCGGAATGCGCCGGGACAAGGCTGGACAAGGCGCTTGCCATGCTCTTGCCGGACCTTTCGCGTGAGCGGGTAAAAGCGTTGATTTTGGAAGGATGCGTTGTTGGCTCTGCAGGACAGCGCGTATCCGATCCGGCTCTGAAAGTCGCTTTCGGCCAGACATTTTCAATAGCCGTGCCCGCCCCCACCGAATCTGCGGCCCAGGCCCAGAATATCGCCTTGAACGTGGTCTATGAAGACGCGGATCTCATCGTTGTCGACAAGCCTGCAGGAATGGTCGTCCATCCGGCTGCGGGCAATGCCGACGGAACTCTGGTGAATGCCCTGCTCCACCATTGCGCAGGGCAGCTTTCGGGAATCGGTGGCGTTGCCCGACCTGGCATTGTGCATCGCATCGATAAAGACACGTCCGGTCTTCTTGTGGCCGCGAAAACCGACAAGGCGCATGAAGGGCTGTCGCGACAGTTCAAGGATCACAGCATCGAACGCCTCTACGCAGCGATCGTTGCCGGGCGCTTGATCCCCCCTGCCGGCACCGTGTCGCAGTGGATCGGCCGATCGGATGGCGACCGCAAGAAGATGGCGGTGCAGCCTGAAGGACGCGGCAAACACGCCGTTACCCATTACCGGACATTGGAACCATTGCGCGAGGCATCGCTTGTAGAATGCAAGCTAGAAACCGGCAGAACGCACCAGGTTCGCGTACATATGGCGCATCTGGGGCATCCACTGATCGGCGATCCCGTTTACAGTAAATCAAAAAAACATTTCAAATCGATACTGGAAACGCTAGGTTTCAAACGTCAGGCATTGCACGCTAGAACGCTGGGGTTTATCCACCCGCTCAGTAGCAATGCTTTATCGTTCGAAAGCCGAATACCGGCTGACATGCAGGAACTGTTAAGCCAGCTTCGCGTACTATAATGGAAGTTGATTAGTGTCCGGATGCCTATTGGAGGGTCCGGTTCACGGAAGGGAAGAAAGTTGTCATGGCAAAGGGAAGCAATGTCCCCGCGACGATCCCCGCACTCGGCGGCGACGCGAGCCTGAACCGTTATTTGAGCGAAATCCGCAAATTTCCGATCCTGGCCCCCGAACAGGAATATATGCTCGCGAAGCGTTACGCCGAGCACCAGGATCCCGAAGCGGCAGCGCAACTCGTGACCTCCCATCTTCGTCTCGTGGCGAAGATCGCGATGGGGTATCGTGGCTATGGCCTTCCGGTCAGCGAATTGATCTCCGAAGGCAATATCGGGCTGATGCAGGGCGTGAAGAAGTTCGAGCCGGAGCGTGGTTTCCGTCTTGCGACTTACGCCATGTGGTGGATCCGTGCGTCGATACAGGAATTCATTCTGCGCTCGTGGAGCCTCGTCAAGATGGGTACCACGGCATCGCAGAAGAAGCTGTTCTTCAACCTTCGTCGGATGAAGAACAACATCGAAGCGTTCGAGGACGGTGACCTGCGTCCGGAAGACGTGACGCACATCGCGACCAAATTGGGCGTATCGGAAGACGACGTCGTCAGCATGAACCGTCGTATGGCGATGGGTGGCGACACGTCGCTGAACGTGCCGCTCCGTGAAGATGGTGAAGGTCAGTGGCAGGATTGGCTGCAGGATACCGATCCTCTGCAGGACGAACGGGTCGCCGACGCACAGGAACGCGACCTGCGCCACAGCATGCTGATTGAAGCGATGCGCGATCTCAACGAGCGCGAGAAGCATATTCTGGCGGAGCGTCGCTTGGCAGAAGAGCCCAAGACGCTCGAAGATCTCAGCCAGGTCTATGGCGTGTCGCGTGAGCGCGTTCGTCAGATCGAGGTGCGTGCCTTTGAGAAGCTGCAGAAGGCCATGATGCGGATTGCAGGCGACAAGCTGAGATTGTCCGCGATCTGATACTCCACAGTTAATGTAAACGGATGGGCCGTCGATCGCAGGATCGGCGGCCTTTTCTTGGTGCATAGAGGACGGGTGACGGCACGGGCAGGTCACGCTAGGTTGGCGCCATGACAGAAGCCCTTCTCTCCTCCCCTACCGCAAAACCCCGCAAGCGCTTTCGCTGGAAACGGATGATCGTCAAGCTGGTGCTGGCGTTTCTGATCCTCTCGCTTCTGCCGGTGGCCTTGTTCCGTTTCGTGCCGCCGCCGGTTACGCTGACCATGCTGTTCGACCCGCGGGGCTTTACCAAGGATTGGATGAGCCTATCGACGATGGACCCGGATATGGCGCGTGCGGCGATTGCGGCGGAGGATGGAAAGTTCTGTTCGCATCACGGGTTCGATGCGCTCGCGATTGCGCAGGCGATGCGGCACAATGCCAGCGGCGGGCGGATCCGCGGCGGATCGACGATCAGCCAGCAAGTCGCGAAGAACGTGTTCCTGTGGCAAGGCGGCGGCTTCGTCCGCAAGGGACTGGAAGCGTGGTTCACGGTGCTGATCGAGACGCTGTGGGGCAAGCGGCGGATCATGGAAGTGTATCTGAACGTCGCGGAGACGGGCTTGGGCACTTATGGCGCCAATGCCGGGGCAATGCGCTACTTCGGGCATGAGGCATCCCGGCTGTCACGAACGGAGGCGGCGCGGATCGCCGCGATCCTGCCGCTACCCAAGAAGCGCGGCGCCGTCGCGCCCAAGGGCTTTACCCGCCGCTATGGCAACAGCATCGCCGCGCGGATCGGCGTGGTGCAGCGCGATGGGCTGGATAGCTGCCTTAAGTAGCCGCGTAACTTTTCTAAGGTCGCTCATATCACGTACGGGGCAAGGCCGATCCAACAATTCCAACAGACATGAAAAAGGGCGCATCCCGCAGGACGCGCCCTTTTTCTATAGCGATGTTACGCGATCAGAAGCTGAAGCGAGCGCCCACGCGGATCGTGTAGAGCGACTGGCGCGAGTAGATCGTGTCAGTCGGCGTCGCGGTCGGCGCAGAGTAGCGATACTGTGCGCAAGGTTGCGCGGTGGTGGTGGTGGCAGCGCCGCCTGGAGCCTGCAAACACTGCGCACGAACGGCAATCACGTTATACGGGAAAGCGTATTCGCGGATCTGGCCCCATTTCTTGTTCAGGAAGTTGGTGAAGTTTTCGATGTCCGCAAATACTGTTACGCGAGAACCGCCAAGACCGGTCGGAATTTCCTGATCGAAGTGCAGATCGATCTTTGTGAACCACTTTCCGTTGAATGCGTTACGCGGCGCGATCTTGCCACGATACTTGTCGAGGCCCGTCGAGTTGATCAGATTATCGAGATAGGTCTGCGTAGCGGCGCTATCATAGGAGACGAGCGGGTCATTTGTGGACGTCGGGACGTACATCAAATAACGCGAGTTCGATCCGATCGTGCCGAAGATACCGCTGCGTGCAGTGGAGATATCCTGGAACGTGTAGCTGTACGGACGGCCAATGCGTGTTTCGCCAAACAGCGACAATGTGGTGTTGTAGTCACCGAAGAACGCATGCTTGTATGTAACGTTATACTTGAAGTTATGCTTCACTTCGTCGTTCGACGTTCCGTACGCTGCACCATTGGCATCCAGGAACCCCCCGTTGCCGTAGTTGGACGAGGCCGTGGAAGACGTTGCTGGAGCCTGATCGGTCACGTCCTGCCACGTGTAGCTGGCACCTAGATCGAGGCCGAAATCGAACGATTTATCGACGCGGGCAACAGCAATGTAGCTGCGTCCCTTCTTGGTGTTGGTGAGGAACAGATCGGAGTTGGTGTCAGCAAAGGTCGTGACCGAAGCATAGCGTACACGACCATCGGGCGTTAGCGAGGACGTGGGTTTCACGCGCAGGTCTGTAAAGAACACCTGATTGCGCACAGCCGAATAGAACAAGTCGGCACCAAAGCGCCAGCCACTGCCTGCAGGTGCATAGTCAGCGGACAATGTACCCCGCCACTGCGACGGCACCTTGAACTTGGGATCCAATGCGTTGGTCGGTGCAGTCGCGGAGGATGCGACGTTGTTCAATACGGTGTTGGCCGCAGAAGGAATGGTCGCACCGTTGACGTTGTTCAGGATCGCGTCGCCATTGGCCGCTGTCGTGCCCGTTATGGAGCCGTCATTGTTGCGACGAACGTCGATCGTGTTCGCAAGGAACCCCGTGTTCGAGAAGCTGTTCGAGACATAGACATCGGGCGAGCCGCCAGAGAAAATGCCAACGCCGCCACGAATGGTCACATCGTTCACAGGCTTGAAGTCAAAACCGATACGCGGCTGAAATACGCCACGACCGTTGATGAACGCCTGATTGGTGAAGCCGTAGCGGTTGGTGAACGCCTGATTGAGCGCAGCGCGGCTGTTGCCACCATACACATCGTAACGCGCACCGTAAGACAGCGTCAGCATGTCATTGATCCGCCATGTATCCTGAATGCCGAAAGTATAGGATTGATAGCCAAAGCGCGCCGCGGCTTCGGCCGGATCGAGCGATGGAACGGCATTCTGATACCGCATACGCTGGGCATTACCTGCCTGGAAGTCTGCAATGGAGTCGAAGTAATAGTCACCCGCAGTCCGCTGAAGGAACAGGTTGAGGATTTTCGTATCCTGATAATCGAAGAACCAGCGGAGATCGTGGTTGTTGCGATTCAGTCGTGCCTGAATAAGGCCACCGTAGGTGCGGCTGGAAAGTTCGTTCGACTGGCGCGACACATCGGGACCGAAGCTCACGACGCCAAAGCCGGGAGCACATGCCGTCGAAGCACCGGAGCCTGCAGAGCCCGGATTGGCGCGATCTGAGGTCGGCGCACTGCAAACCTGGAACTGAGCAAAGCCACGGCCAAGAACCGGATCCTGACCACGCTTATAGTCCTTGTAGAATGCGCGGACTTCGGTCGAGAAATCATCGCTCCATTCGGAGTTGAGCTGGAACACGCCAGTATGCAGGCGGTTGGACGATACGTAACCGTTCGATTCCAGACCAAGCCCCGGCGTTCCGGTGGCAAAGGTGTTCTGGTTGAACTGGATCGAATCCTTGGTGTAAATATATGTCAGCGAGGCGCGCTGTGTGTCCGAGATGTTCGCATCGAGACGGGCCACCAAGCGATCGTCGCGATCGTTCGAGTTGTTCAGCACACCGCCAGTGGCATAGTTGTAACGCGATTGCGCGATCTGAGAGATTTGATCGACCTGTGCATCGGTGATGTTCGGTATAACAGTGCCTGCATTGTCGTTTGGCGTGCCTTCGGCAATCGGCGTTCCGGCGCGAATACGTTCCCCCGCAACCATGAAGAACAGTCGATCCTTGATGATCGGGCCGGAGATTTGAGCGCCGTAGTTTTCATATTTGAAGTTGGGAAGCGCAACGCGACCGGTGGGAACGCCCGGCCCGGCCTTGGTTTCCTTGCCCGTCAATTCGTCCGAAGAATATGCGTAAAAGCCGGTGCCGTGGAATTCGTTGGTGCCGGATTTCAAAATGGCATTTATAGCGCCGCCCTGGAAGTTGCCTTCCCGAACGTCAAATGGTGCGACCTTGGTCTGGAACTGGCCAATGGCATCCAAGGGAACGGGCGAACGGCGCGTAGGCAGACCGTCGGGGTTAAGGCCGAAGTTGTCAGTAACTGGAACGCCGTCCACCGAGAAGCGATTGAAGCGCGCGTTCTGACCCGCGAACGAAACGGCACGGCCGGAACCTTCAGCATAATCCAGACGCGCGAAGGGATCGCGGCGCATAAGGTCGCGCACGTCGCGATTGACCGACGCAACCTGCGAAATCTGCTCGGCGGTCAAGACAGTTGCCGGACCGGAACTGACCGTTCCTGCGCCCACAACCTTCGAAGCGGTAACGACAATTGCGTCACCTGCCGAGGTAAGAGCGACGGGAAGCTCATAGGGCTGCGCCACAACGGTATAAATGTCGGTGACTTGAAAGCCGTCATAGCCATCGGCCGCAACCGTTACGGTGTAGGGTCCGCCGACACGCAGGCCAGAGGCGTTGAAACTGCCGTTTGCATCCGTCGTCGCCCGCGACGTCGTACCTGACGGCACGTTTACGATGGTGACGGTTGCGCCAGCTACCGGTACGCCGTCTGCAACGACGGTGCCGCGTACCGATGACGTGGTTTCCTGCGCAAATGCAGGAGTCGCTATGGCTGTGGCCAAGCTGATCGATGCCGCGCTGGCGGCAAGAAATAACTTAAGGTCCCGCATTTCCCTGTTCCCTTGGCTTTGTGAGTGTCCCAACCTTCTAAGTTTGGGACATTCGAATAACTGTATGTGTGACTCGCCCGCTGCATGTGGGGGCGTATGACGTCGCCCCTGTGATGTTGTGGTTGCAGTTTTGTGACGATGCCGCGCTGCGCTGTGTCATCGTACCTGCAGTGCCCGCCGATATGGGGGCAGGCAGGGGCGTCTCCTGTGCCGTCGCTAACGCGCGAACGGCCATAAATCACGGGTTTTTGTGCGGGTGCGTAACAAGAGTGAACAACTGCGGCAATTTTGCAACGCTGCAGATAATTTGTGTTACAAGTGTGTGAAGGGCGGAACCGCCCTATGCGCATATCACAAAAAAAAGGGCCGACATTGCTGCCGACCCCATGTTTACTTAACGATAGAGAATGTCAGGCGGCGTCGCCGGCCTTGCGCTGTTCGCTGAACACGCGGACGGGGTCTTTGCTGCCGGCGACCACATCCTTGTCGATCACGACTTCGCCCACGCCCTGCATAGAGGGCAAGTCGAACATGGTGTCGAGCAGGATGGATTCGAGGATCGAGCGGAGGCCACGTGCGCCGGTCTTGCGCTCGATGGCCCTGCGGGCAATGGCGACCAGCGCTTCGTCGGTGAAGCTCAGTTCGACATCTTCCATCTCGAACAGCTTCTTATACTGCTTTACGAGGGCATTCTTGGGTTCGCCCAGGATCTTGACCAGTGCCGCGACGTCGAGGTCTTCCAGCGTCGCGATGACGGGCAGGCGGCCGACGAATTCAGGGATCAGGCCGAATTTGAGCAAATCTTCCGGCTCACTCTGACGCAGCAGCTCGCCGGTGCGGCGTTCCTCGGGCGCGGCGACATGCGCGCCGAAGCCGATGGACTTGGCCTCCAGACGATCGCCGATGATCTTTTCCAGACCCGCAAACGCGCCACCGCAGATGAACAGGATGTTCGTGGTGTCGACCTGCAGAAACTCCTGCTGGGGATGCTTGCGGCCACCCTGCGGCGGGACGGACGCCGTGGTGCCTTCCATCAGCTTGAGCAGCGCCTGCTGCACGCCTTCACCCGATACGTCGCGGGTGATGGACGGGTTTTCGGCCTTGCGGCTGATCTTGTCGATTTCGTCGATATAGACGATGCCGCGCTGCGCCTTTTCGACATTATAGTCGGACGCCTGCAACAGCTTCAAAATGATGTTCTCGACATCTTCCCCGACATAGCCCGCTTCGGTGAGTGTCGTCGCGTCGGCCATTGTGAAAGGCACGTCAAAGGTCTTGGCCAGCGTCTGCGCCAACAGCGTCTTGCCGCAGCCGGTGGGGCCGACGAGCAGGATGTTCGACTTGGCGAGTTCGACCTCGCCCGTCTTCGTGCCGTGGTTGAGGCGCTTGTAATGGTTGTGGACCGCGACGGAAAGAACGCGCTTGGCGCGATTCTGGCCGATCACATAATCGTCGAGCACGTCGCAGATTTCCTGCGGCGTCGGCACCCCGCCATCCTTCCGTCCGACGAGACCGCCCTTGGTCTCCTCCCGGATGATGTCGTTGCACAGTTCCACGCACTCGTCGCAGATGAACACAGTTGGCCCGGCGATGAGCTTACGCACTTCATGCTGCGACTTGCCGCAGAAGGAGCAGTAGAGCGTACTCTTGGAATCGGAGCCTTGAAGCTTTGTCATTACGGTCTTTCCTGGCCCGGCGGGGGGCGGCGGACCCACCCCGCATCGCCGGACTTTTCATGTCCACGGTCCAGTCTAGACCGCGTTACGCGCGTTTCACAAGAGACGTTTATGTGACAGCCACGTAAATACTCCCTTAGCGTCGCGGACGTCGCCAAGGATTTCATTGCATTATTCCGGCAATGCGGCCGCTGCGGGACGCTTGCCGTACACTTCATCCACCAGTCCGAAAGCCTTGGCTTCGTCCGCTTCCATGAAGGTATCGCGGTCCATAGCCTTCTCGATCTCCTCGATCGGCTTGCCCGTATACTGGGCGTAAAGACCGTTGAGACGCGCACGGATGCGCAAAATTTCTTTGGCCTGAATTTCGATGTCCGACGCCATGCCCTGCGCGCCGCCTGATGGCTGATGCACCATGATGCGCGCCTGGCTCAATGCGACTCGCATCCCCGGCTCACCGGCGGCAAGCAGGAAGCTGCCCATCGAAGCGGCCTGACCGATGCACACGGTGCCGACCTTGGGCCGGATATACTGCATCGTATCGTGGATCGCCATGCCCGCTGTGACGACACCGCCCGGCGAGTTGATGTACATATAGATGTCCTTCTTCGGATTCTCCGATTCGAGGAACAGCAACTGCGCCACGATCACCGACGCCATCTGGTCCTCGACCTGACCGGTCACGAAAATGATGCGCTCACGCAGCAGGCGCGAGAAGATGTCGAAGCTGCGCTCGCCGCGGCTCGACTGTTCGATGACGATGGGGACCATTGCTGCGAGGGTGTCGTTCAGATGCCCGGAAATCATGTCTCTCATTGTGCTCTTTCGGTGAGTGCTTTTGCCCTGCCCTACATCGGGGCAAAGCAGGACAGGTTCAAGGGGCTTAACGGTTAAGTCCGGACGGACAATTAACGGTCGCGCGCAAAATCGCTGGGGGCGCGAAATGTGAGATAGGCCAAGCGGCGCACTTCGCGGCGACCGCGCACTACGGTATCGAGGATGAGGCCGCACATGCCGTTCAGTACCGCGATGATCATCAGGCCGGTGATCAGGATGGCGGTGGGGAAGCGCGGGACGAGACCCGTTTCCAGATAAGTGATGAACAGCGGTACCGCGAGGATGAGGCCCGCCAGCGCGAACAGCGCCCCGATTGCCCCGAAAAACACGACCGGCCGCTCGATCCGATAGAGCTGAGCGATGGTACGCAGGATACGCCAGCCGTCGCGATAGGTGGACAGCTTGCTGACCGATCCTTCGGGGCGCGCGGCATAGGCCGTCAATTCTTCGGCCACAGGCATGGCGAGTTCGAGTGCGTGGACGCTCATTTCCGTTTCGATCTCAAACCCCGCCGAAAGGACGGGAAAGCTCTTGACGAAACGGCGGGAGAAAATGCGGTAGCCCGAGAGAATATCGGTGAAGCTGCGACCGAAGAGGCGACGTAGCAGGCCGGTGAGGACCGCGTTGCCGAGGCGATGACCCCGGCGGTAGGCAGCCTCGACTTCGGACTTGCGCGCGCCGACGACCATGTCGAAATTGTTGGCGAGCATCGCGGCGACCATGCAAGGCGCAGCGGCGGCTTCGTAGGTCGCATCGCCATCGGCCATGACGTAGATGTCAGCGTCCACATCCGCGAACATGCGGCGGACGACATGCCCCTTCCCCTGCTGGCGGACGGAACGGACGATGGCACCAGCCGACGCAGCGATGGCGCGGCTGTCGTCGGTGCTGTTGTTGTCGAAAACGTAGATGTCGGCGCCGGGCAGCGCCTGCGCAAAGTCCCGCACCGTCTGTGCGATCGCCTCTGCCTCATTGTAACAAGGCAGGAGAACGGCGATGCGCAGACCGGGGGGAATGGCTGATGCCTCCGATGAGGCGGGCATGACTTCCCCCCGTCCGGTCAAAGCTTATTCAGCTTTTGCAGCAGCTTTCTTCGGCGCTGCCTTCTTGGCAGGCGCCTTCTTTTCTTCTGCAGCAGGCTCTGCGTCCGCATCGGCAGCCTTCTTCGCCGGTGCCTTCTTAGCGGGCTTGGCTTCAGCTTCGCCTTCTACCGTTTCGGCGGCAGGTTCAGCGGCTTTCTTGGCCGAAGCCTTCTTTGCCTTGGGCTTTTCGTCATGATCATGGCCGCAATCGGGACCGTGGACGTGCGGCTTCAGATCGCCGTCTTCTTCCTCGATGGCCGCTTCCAAATCGGCGCGGCTGACGGTGCGCTCGGAAATTTCGGCTTTGTCGAACAGGAAGTCGACGACCTTGTCTTCATACAGCGGCGCGCGAAGCTGAGCAGCGGCCATAGGTTCCTGACGGACATACTGCATGAAACGCTCACGATCCTGCGGACCGTACTGCTGCGCGGCCTGCATGATGAGGCGGTTCATTTCGGCGTCGCTGACCTGAACATTGTTGGCCTGACCGATTTCCGACAGCAACAGGCCGAGGCGAACGCGACGGACCGCGATGGCGCGATAATCGTCCTTGTCCTTTTCCATTTCGGCCAGCGCGGCTCCGGGGTTTTCGTCATGCCCGGCTTCATGCTCAAGCTGCGCCCAGATCTGATTGAATTCGGCTTCGACCATGCTGGGGGGAACATCGAAATCATGCGCGGCGGCAAGCTGATCGAGCAGCTTGCGCTTCATGTGGGTGCGCGTCAGGCCGTTATGTTCCTGCTCGATCTGGCCCTTCAACAGCTCTTTCAGCTTGTCGAGACCTTCAAGACCCAGACCCTTGGCGAAATCTTCGTCCAGCTTGGGCTTCGAGGAATCGAGAATGGACTTCACGACGATGTCGAACGTTGCGGCCTTGCCCTTCAGATTTTCGGCATTGTAGTCTTCGGGGAAGGTGACGTTCAGCACCTTTTCGTCGCCGGTCTTCACGCCGATCAACTGGTCTTCGAAACCGGGGATCAGGTTGCCCGATCCGATTTCGACCTTCATGTCTTCGCCCGTGCCGCCGTCGAACGCGACGCCATCGACCTTACCGACGAAATCGACGACGACAGTGTCGCCGGTCTTCGCCTTGTGCGTCTTGGGAAATTCTTCGAATGCGCCCTGCTGCGATGCGATCTTGCCAGCGGCTTCGTCAACCTGTTCGTCGGTCACTTCGGCGGTCAGGCGTTCCAGCTTGAGGCCGTCGATGCTGGGCGCAGCGACTTCGGGCAGCACTTCGAGTGCGACCTTGATCTGCGCGTCCTTGCCGAATTCGAAACCTTCGTCGAGTTCGACCGAAGGCTGCATCGCGGGACGCAGCTTGTTGTCGGACAGAATCTTCTGCACGCCTTCCTGAATCGCGGTGTTCAGCGCATCGCCCTGAAGGCGTTCGCCGTGCATCTTGCGGACGAGATTGGCAGGCACCTTGCCGGGGCGGAAACCGGGCATGCGGACCTGCGGAGCCATGGTCTTCACTTCCTGATCGACGCGGGCGTCGATGTCAGCAGGCGTGATGGTCAGGGTGTAGGCGCGCTTGAGGCCTTCGTTCAACGTCTCGACAGTCTGCATTTTTCTAACAACGCTTTCTAAAGCTGAAATCGGTGGCAACATCCATCTTAAGGACTAACCAGCAAGCACAGGCGTTACTGGTGCGGGCGAAGGGACTCGAACCCCCACATCTTGCGATACCAGAACCTAAATCTGGCGCGTCTACCAGTTTCGCCACGCCCGCATCGGTCGCCGGTCGGCGGGCCATAGAACAAGGTTGCGCGAAGGGCAAGGGATAGTGGCCATAACCCGATACGTGCGGAACCTTCCTCGCCTCTGGTGCTTAATGAAGGAGCAAGGAGACGATCCCATGGCCAGCCGCCCCGACCACGACCCCGCCGAAATCCCACCGCCCGATGTGATCGAACCGCAATCGCCCCCAGAGTTGCCGCAGATCGACACGCCCGACGAAACCCCCTATCGCGAACCCCCGGAAATCGCGCCGGAAACGCCGAATATCGACGAGCCGGGACGCGGGCCGGACGAGGTTTAGCTATTGGGTTGTGGCGCCAGTTGCCCGTAGACAATTTCGCCTGCGCGCAGCTTTGCCACATTCCCACGGGCGAACAGGATGTAGATGGGCGCAAGCAAAACTTTCGCAGCGTCGTCGCCCTTGCCACCCTCCCCCTTGTCCAGAAGCTCGCCGGTGAGCGGCAGTTGCCTGTCCCCTACGGCAATGTAGGTTAACTGGACTTCAAGACGACCGCGCTTCAGTCCGGCTCCTGCGTCCTTGGCTTCACGAACGATTCCAAACGCAGGCGAACCGGCTGGTATGGTTACGCCTTTCGTTTGAAACGGCTCATCCACCATCAGCTTGACGACGTCGCCCGCCTTGGCCTGGCTCGAATTGACCTCACGCAGCACCATTAATTTTATGCGTGGCCCAGCATTCACGGCCGCTGCGGCGGGAGGCGGAGAAGCGGGGCTAACATCACTCTGCGCGAGACTCTGCTGAGATAGACAAAGCACACCGACCGCAATCGTAAACCCTAAACCCACTCGTTTCATACTGCCCCCATGTACATGTCGGCGAATGTTAGATCATACCGTTGCCAATCGCAAAGCCGCGTAATAGGAATTCGCTCCTGTTTTGGAGGGGGATTCCATTGATGACTTATAAGTTCGTAAGTGCCGCCATGATTGCCGCGGCAATGACGGTTTCTAGCGGTCCGGCCACTGCCAAAGACACGCCTGCAAAACCCTATGTGGTTGTGAACGAGGATGTCGGCGTACCGGTATTTCCCAACGACATTACCGACCGTCCCTATGAAGTGATCGGGGAAGTCAAAGCTGAGGTGCGCAAAGGCACCATCTTCAGCAAGGAAGCCTCTCAGGCCAAGGTCTACAAGGAGCTTTGGGAGCGCGGCCAGAAACTTGGGGCGGATGCCGTAATCAAGGCGCAATATGGCGACGCGCGTGTGACGCTGATGAGCTGGGGCAGCGTAAAGGGAACGGGCACGGCCATTCGTTTCAAGGCGGCTGAAACGCCCGTAACGCAATAATATCCGAAAGGGCGGCCCGACGTGGGTCGCCCTTTTCGTCAGATCAGCCCAACGCTTTCTTCAAAATCTCATTCACGACCTTCGGGTTAGCTTTCCCGCCCATCGCTTTCATCGTCTGGCCGACGAAGAAGCCGAACAGGGCTTCCTTGCCGCCGCGATACTGCTCCACCTTGTCGGCGTTGTCGGCGATGACCTTGGCGGCGGCTTCTTCGATGGCGCCGGTGTCGCTGGTCTGTTTGAGGCCTTTTTCCTCGACGATTTTGCCGGCGGCGTCGCCGGTTTCGAGCATGATTTCGAAGACCTGCTTTGCAAGCGTTCCCGACAGCGTGCCGTCTGCGACGAGGGCGAGCAATTCAGCGCCCTGCGCGGGGCTGACGGGGCTTGTTTCCAGATCCTTGCCCAAACGGTTGAGCGCGCCGAACAGTTCGGACAGCAGCCAGTTGGCGGCGGCCTTCGCGACGTCGCTTTCACTCTTGCCCTGTGCGCGGGCGCTTTCGCTCACCAGAGACTCGAACCAACGGGTGGTTTCGACTTCGGCGGTCAGCGTCGCGGCGTTGTAGGCGGAGAGGCCGAGTTCGGTCTCATAACGCGTGCGCTTGGCGTCGGGCAGTTCGGGGAGCGACGCGCGGCATTCGGCCAGAAACGCATCGTCCAGTTCCAGCGGCAACAGGTCGGGATCGGGGAAGTAGCGATAATCATGCGCGTCTTCCTTCGACCGCATGGAGCGGGTTTCGTTCTTGTCCGGATCGTAGAGGCGGGTTTCCTGCACGATCTTGCCACCGGCTTCGAGGACATCGACCTGCCGGTTCGCTTCATGCTCGATCACGGCCATGACGAAGCGGACGGAGTTGACGTTCTTCGTTTCCGTGCGGGTGCCAAATTCCTCACCCGGCTTGCGGACGCTGACGTTCACGTCGGCGCGCATGGAGCCTTCTTCCATATTGCCGTCGCACGAGCCGACATAGCGCAGAATGGATCGCAACTTACGGACATAAGCCCCTGCTTCGACGGGAGAACGCATATCCGGCTTCGACACGATTTCCATCAGCGCCACGCCCGACCGGTTGAGATCGACATAGCTGCGCGTCGGATGCTGGTCGTGCATCAGCTTGCCCGCATCCTGCTCGACATGGATGCGTTCCACGCCGATGGTCTTGGTGGCGCTGTTCGGGTCTTTCTCGTCCAGCGTGACCGTGATCTGCCCTTCGCCCACTATGGGGTGATAGAGCTGGCTGATCTGATAGCCCTGCGGCAAATCGGCGTAGAAGTAGTTCTTCCGATCGAAACGCGAATATTTGTTGATCTGCGCTTCGATCGCCATGCCGGTGCGCACCGCCTGCCGGATGCACTCGCGGTTGGGCGTGGGGAGCATCCCCGGCATCGCAGCATCGACCAGCGATACCTGCGTATTCGGTTCCGCACCGAACGCGGTCGCCGCGCCGGAGAACAGCTTTGCGTTGGAGGTGATCTGGGCGTGGACTTCCAGCCCGATGACGACTTCCCAATCGCCGGTGTCGCCGTGGATACGATAGGTTGATTCAGTCATGTTACCACCATTTGTCCGGGCGTACCGTGAAGCCTGCGCGCTCTTCGATAGCCAGCGCGGCGTTGAGGACGCTTTGTTCGTCGAGCGCTTTGCCGATGATCTGCAGACCCAGCGGAAGCCCCTGCGCGTCGAGACCGCCGGGGACCGACATCGCGGGCAGACCGGCGAGCGAAGCAGGCACGGTGAAGACGTCGTTCAGGTACATCGCCAAGGGATCGGCCTGCTTCTCGCCCAGCGCAAAAGCGGCGGACGGTGCCGTGGGCGTGAGCAGCAAGTCGCAGCTTTCCCAGGCGCGGTCAAAATCGCGGGAGATGAGCGTGCGGACCTTCTGCGCCTGTGTGTAATAGGCGTCGTAGAACCCGGCGCTAAGGACATAGGTGCCGATCATGATGCGGCGCTTCACCTCCGGCCCGAAGCCGGCGGCGCGGGTGGCGGCGTACATATCCTGCAAGTTCGCGCCATCGGGCAGATCGCGCAGGCCGAAGCGCACGCCATCATAGCGCGCCAGATTGGACGACGCCTCTGCCGGGGCGATGATGTAGTAGGTCGGCAGCGCATATTTGGTGTGCGGGAGCGAGACTTCCACGATCTCCGCGCCTGCATCTTTCAGGAAGGCGATGCCTTTTTCCCACAGCGCATCGATTTCGGCGGGCATACCGTCGACCCGATATTCCTTGGGAATACCGATGCGCTTACCCTTGAGATTACTCGACAATCCCGCCTCCCACGCGGGGACAGGCAGATCGAGGGAGGTCGAATCCTTGGGATCGAAACCCGTCATCGCTTCAAGCAGGATCGCATTATCGCGCACGGTGCGCGCCATCGGTCCCGCCTGATCGAGCGACGACGCGAACGCCACCACGCCCCAGCGCGAGCAGCGGCCATAGGTGGGCTTGATGCCGCTGATGCCGACGAATGCGGCGGGCTGACGGATCGAGCCGCCGGTATCGGTGCCGGTCGCAGCGGGGCAGAGCCGCGCCGAGATCGCCGATGCGCTGCCGCCTGACGAACCACCCGGCGCAAGCGAGACATTGCCGCCATCGTTGCGCTTCCACGGGGAAATGACGTTGCCGAAGAAGCTGGTTTCGTTGGAGGAGCCCATGGCGAACTGATCGAGGTTCAGCTTGCCCAGCATCCCCGCGCCAGCATCCCACAGCTTGCCCGATACGGTGGATTCGTAGGTAGGCACGAAGCCTTCGAGGATGTGGCTGGCCGCCGTGGTCTGCACGCCATTGGTGCAGAACAGATCCTTCATCCCGATCGGCACGCCCGAAAGCGGCTTGAGATCGCCAGAAGCGCGCGCCGCATCGGCAGCGTCCGCCGCGGCAAGCGCGTGGTCGGGCGTTTCGACGATGAAGGCGTTCAGCGCCTTGGCCGCGGCGACATTCGCGTTGAAGCCTTCGGCCACTTCGCGCGCGGTGAAATTGCCTGCGCGGAAACCGTCGCGGATTTCAGCGACGGTCAGATCGGTTACGTTGCTCATTATTCGATCACCTTAGGCACCGCGAAAAAGCCCTGTTCGGCTTGCGGTGCGTTGGCCAGTACCTTTTCGCGCACGTCGCCATCGGTGACGACATCGTCGCGCAGGCGCAGCGTGTTGGGGATGACGGCGGTCATCGGCTCTACGCCGGTGACGTCGACTTCGCCCAGTTGCTCCACCCAGCCAAGGATGTTGTTGAGTTCAGGCACCAGTGCCTGCGCTTCGCCGTCGGTGACGGAAATGCGCGCAAGGCTGGCGATCTTTTTGACGGTTTGCAGGTCTATGGACATGCGCGCGGCGCTAGCATTGCGCGTCCGCTCCATCAAGCGCGATTGCCCGATTGGGCGCAACAGGATAGGCGCGATCGTAACAAACGCATGTGGAGCGCCCTTTGGCCCGTAAGTTTCTCTATGTCATTGCGGCCCTGATCGTGTTGGCGATTGCGTCCGCTTTTGCATATCGCATTTTCGGACAGCAGCTCATCAACGCGACGATGGTGCCCAAGGGCGCGTTCAGTGCGCCGCCCCCCGCCCCGGCGGACGCTTACGCGAAGGCGGACCACTGGATTGCGCGACCCGACGTTGTGAAGAACAATCCGGCGCTCTGGCGACCCGCGGGCTATAAGGAGGCGGCGGAACCCGCACGGGCAGCAGTCTTCTTCATCCACCCCACAAGCTATCTGGCGCTGGCAACCCAAGCGCAGTGGAACGCGCCACTCAGCGACCGCGAGTCGCAGGACATGGCTGCGCGGTTCGTGCGCAGTCAGGCGAGCGCTTTCAACGGCGTCGGCGCGATCTGGGCACCGCGATACCGGCAGGCGCATTATGGTGCATTCCTGACCGACAATGCCGATGGGCAGAAGGCCATCGACGCCGCCTATCGCGATGTGGCGCAGGGGTTCGATGCGTTTCTCGCCGCCAATCCGTCCGGGCCGATCATTCTGGCCGGACATAGCCAAGGGTCGCTTCACCTGTTGCGATTACTGCATGACAAGGTGGCCGGGACGCCCATCGCGGCGCGGATCGTGGCGGCCTATGTCGTCGGCTGGCCGGTTTCGATGGAAGCGGACATCCCGGCCCTGGGCCTTCCCGCCTGCACGATGAAGGGACAGGCCAACTGCGTGCTAAGCTGGCAGAGCTTTGCCGAACCGGCAGATCCGTCCGCCGTTCAGAAGGTGTTTGACGGCGGCAAAGGCTTCACGGGCAAGCCGCGCCGGGGGACGAAGATGCTCTGCACCAATCCGCTCACCGGCACAGCCGACGCCACCGCACCTGCCAGCCGCAATCTCGGTACGTTGGACGGGCGGGATAAGGAAGATAGTCCGACACTGGTGCCGGGTGCAGTCCCGGCGCGATGCGGCAAGGACGGTTTCCTGCTGATCGGCGATGCGCCGGACCTTGGCCCCTATGCCCTCCCCGGCAACAATTATCATGTGTATGACTATGCGCTGTTCTGGGCGAATATCCGGGCCGACGCGCGCGAAAGGCTGACGACATTTCTGAAAAAGCCCTGATGACCGCAGACCGCAATGCCTTTCGGGATGCTTTGCCCGATGGTGGGCGGCTGATCGGCATGGACGTCGGCACCAAGACAGTGGGGCTGGCGCTGTGCGATGCCCAATGGGTGATCGCCAGCCCCGCGCACACGATCACGCGCGGCAAATTTTCCAAGGACAAGGCGACCATTGCGACGTTCATGGGCGAACAGTTCGTGAAGGGCATCGTCATTGGCCTGCCCCTCAATCTGGACGGCAGCGCATCGCCGCGCAGTCAGTCGTCGAAATCCTTCGCGCAGAATATGGGCGATATGGGCGTGCCTATATTACTGTGGGACGAACGCTGGTCGACGCAGGCGGTGACCCGGACGCTGATCGACGCGGACGCCAGCCGCGCGCGGCGCGACGTGCTGGTGGACAAGCTGGCGGCGAGTTACATTCTGCAAGGTGCGATTGATGCTTTGCGGGGGTAAAGCCTACCCCCTTCCCTCGCCCGCAAATTCGCTTTAAGGCCTCCCGTCATGCCGCAGCAGACCCGCGAGACCATACCCACCGGCCTTATCGGTCGCGAACAGTTCCCGCACAGGCATTTGCTGGCGATTTCCGCGCTGATGCCGTGGGAAATATCCTTCCTGTTGGATGAGGCCGAGCATTGGGTCAGCGTCAACCGCGCGCACAGCCGCAAGCATGACGACCGGCTGGGCGGCCTGACGCAGATCAACGCGTTCTTCGAAAACAGCACGCGTACGCTCCTCTCGTTCGAGATTGCGGGTAAGAGGCTGGGCGCGGACGTGGTCAATATGCACGCCGCGCAATCGAGCGTGAAGAAAGGTGAAACGCTGATCGACACAGCGATGACGCTCAATGCCATGCGCGCCGATGTCATCGTGATCCGTCACGGCAGTTCGGGAGCAGTGCGGCTGATCGCGGAGAAGGTCGATTGCCCCGTCCTCAATGCAGGCGATGGCTGGCATGAGCATCCGACGCAGGGATTGCTCGACGCGCTCACCATCCGGCGGCGCAAGGGCGGGATATCGGGGCTGGTCGTGGCGATCTGTGGCGATGTGCTGCACAGCCGGGTCGCGCGGTCGAACATATTATGCCTTGGCGCCCTGGGCGCGCAGGTGCGCGTGATCGCGCCGCCGACGCTGATGCCCGCCGCCATCGATCAGATGAGCGTGACGCCCTATACCGACATGAACGTAGGGCTGGACGGCGCGGATGTGGTGATGATGCTGCGCCTTCAGAACGAGCGGATGGACGGAGCATTCATCCCCTCCCCGCGCGAATATCATATGCTGTACGGACTGACGCCGGAGCGGCTGGCGAAGGCCAAGCCCGATGCGCTGGTGATGCACCCCGGCCCGATGAATCGCGGCGTGGAGATCAGCAGCATCGTCGCCGATCATCCTGAACGGTCGGCGATTACCGAGCAGGTGGAGATGGGCGTTGCCGTGCGTATGGCATGTCTGGACGTGCTGACCCGACGGGCGCGCGGTGTGGAGGGTTGGGCGTGATGCGCTCCTTCTCTCCGTCATCCCTGCGAAAGCAGGGATCCCACTTTTCTTTCGACCGTAGCAATAGAAGCGGGATCCCTGCTTTCGCAGGGATGACGGAAGAGACAGCACGATGACCCGCATCCTTGCCATCGCCAACGCGCTCCTCGCTGATCCGGACGGACAAGCCGTCACTTCCGGCAGCATCCTGATCGAAGGCGACAGCATCGTCGCGGCGGGGGACATCGCGATCCCGCTGGATGCCGAGAAGGTCGACGCCAAGGGGATGCTTGTCGCCCCCGGTCTCGTCGATCTGGGCGTGTTCCGGACCGACAAGCCTGCGTTCAAATTCGGCGGCATCACGCGCGCGGCGCTGATGCCCGACCAGTCCTCGCCACTGGACGATGTCGGCCTGATCCGGCACGCAACGCGCGCCGGCAAGCCCGATTTCTGGGTCCACCCCCTCGCCGCTGCGACGCGCGGGTTGCATGGGGCCGAACTGGCGGAGATCGGCATGATGCAGGCCGCAGGCGCGCGCGCCGTCAGCACCGGGCGGCACTGGATCGCGGACTCCGGGGTGATGCTGCGCGTTTTGTCCTACGCTTCGGCTTTGGGGCTGACCGTCATTGCCCATGCCGAGGACGGCGGCCTGACCGGCAAGGCGGTCGCTACCGCCGGCGAAACGGCGACCCGGCTGGGTCTGGCAGCGGCTCCCGCCTGCGCCGAAGCGATGGCCATTGCGCGCGACATCATGCTGGCGCGGGAAACCGGCGCGGCGATCCATTTCCGGTTGGTGACGACAGCGGCGGGCTTTGCGCTGATCCGCGCGGCCAAAGCGGAAGGGTTGCGCATTACCTGCGGCATCAGTCCGGCCTATCTGTTCCTGTCGGACATCGCCGTTACCGATTTCCGCACCTTCGCGCATCTTTCGCCGCCTTTGCGGAGCGAGGATGACCGGCAAGCCGCGATCAGGGCCGTGGCGGATGGAACGGTGGACGTCATCACCTCCAGCCACGATCCACGCGGTCCAGAGGACAAGCGCCTGCCCTTCGCCGATGCCAGCCCCGGCATGGCGGGCGCGGAGACGCTGCTGGCACTGTCGCTCAACCTCGTGCGGGACGGGCATCTGACGATGAACGCGCTAATGACGTTGCTGTGCGCCAATCCCGCTAAGATATTAGGTGTAAAGGCGGGGCGTTTCGCGCCGGGCTATGCCGCCGACATCATCTTCATCGATTCCGAAACGCCGTGGATCGTCGATTCGGCGCGGATGGAAGCGGCGGCAGGCAATACCCCGTTCGACAAGGTGCCGGTACAGGGCCGGGTGCGCCGAATCATGAAGGGCGGTCAGTTCCTTTAACCGGCCAAGAGTCCGTTCGCCCTGAGCCTGTCGAAGGGTCTTTCTTCCTCAAAGAAGGACAGGCTTCGACAAGCTCAGCCCGAACGGACTGAGGTATAATCTTCGAATTTAGCGCGAGGCGAGTTGCTGGCGCTTGGGGGTGGCCCATGCCCAGCGCATCGTCGGTGCGGCCGCACGGATGAAGCACGCGCCGCCCTGGCTGCGGACGGTCCGGCACATCTGATCGGCTGTTCCCCGATCGGCAAAGCCGCCGAGCGAGAGGCGATGATAGACGCGGCCCTGCACATTGGCGGTCGTGTACGCCACCGGGAATTTGCTGAGGACGGCGTTCTTGCGCGCCATATGCTGCCAGCGTTCCTTGGCGATGGCGGCACTGTCATACGCACCAAGCTGCACGGCCCATTTGGTCGTGGTGGAGGGCGCAATGATTTCGAACGCAGCGGCCTTGCGCATCATGGTCGTGGCCGTTGCCAAAGGCGTGGCAACCGGGACGACTGCGGTGCGAACCGGCGCTTCGGGTGCGCGGATCACCGGCGTTTCGGGTTGTTCAACCGGAGCGGCCGCGATTTCAACGGGCGCCTGCTCGGGGGCTGCTTCTGGCGAAGCGGCTAATGTTTCTGCTGCTGGCGCTTCGGCCTGCGCCATCTGAACCACGGGCGCAGGCGCTGGCGCCAGGGCCAGCCGCAGGGGCACCCCGGCGTCGTCAGCGCGCATCTTCGTACCGATGAACGCAGCCACGCGCGCAGGTTCAGCGCCCGGCTCCGCATTCTGCGCCCAACCGATGATGCGCTGCGTAGCAGCAAGCGGATCGAGATCCTGCGCCGCCATCAAGCGCGCTTCGCGCCACTGACCGGCGAGCGCATAGGCATAAGCGAGGTTCTGGCGCGTCTTGATCGTCGCATCGGGTTCTTGCGCAGCGGCAGTCAGGATGCGGATCGCTTCCTGCGGATCGCCCGCCATCGCCATCGCAAGGCCGTAATCGGCTGCAGGCACGGTATCCATATGCGTGACGAGCAGCGCGCGGGCATCGGTCGATTTGCCCAGAGCGACCTTGGCAAGCACAAGGCTGACCACCGTGCGGGTGTCGGTATTGCCCAGCGTCATCGCGTCGGAAAACGCCGTTTCGGCAGACGTGAAGCGACCGTCCGCCAGATAGGCGCGGCCTAGCAGAACGCGATAGGCGGCATTGTCAGGCTTGGCAGCAACAGCAGCCTCAGCGGATGACAAGGCAAGTGCTACATCGCGCTTTGCCAGCGCTTTTTCGGCGGTCGTGGCGGATGCCCCAGCTTGCTTTTCGATGGCATTCATCTTTGCGCCCGGTTGCGCCATCATCGCGGCACCGCCCGTGCAGCCCACCATCGTCACACCGACGATCAGCGACGAGACGGCAATCTTCAAAAGAGCCTTGTTCTGCAAACTGCGTTTCATGGTCCAGTCCACCCCAATTATCTGTCAGTGCCGCGCGGACGCGGCAATTGTTCGGCCAGCGCGTCGATCTGTGGCTGGCTGTCGAGAAAGGCGTCGAGCGCCTGCGTGACGATCTGTTGCGCGGACCGATTGGCCACGGCGCAGGCAAGGCGCAGGCGCAGATGGCGTTCCGGATCGAGACGCAGCGTGAAGGCCGCTTTGCTACGCGCCGTCTGCTTCAGCGGGGCTGTCGGCAGAACAGGTGCCGCGATAGTCGGCTCAGGCGAAACGGGAGAGAGCTTTTCGGAAAGAACGCGGCGCTGTTCGATCACCACGGGCACGGGTGCGTCCTCCGGCACCGGCATCTGGTCGACGATCGGCGCAGGCGTGATCGACAGGGGCGAGCCCCCCATCGGCGTGAGGCCTGCGACGGCGAGCGGATCGCTCTGCCGGACGCTGTCCTCGCCCATGTCGTTCCATCCAAGATCATCCTGGTGCTGGGGATCGGATATGGCGGCAGCGCCCGTCATGCCATTGAGCATGACCTGGCGACGCATGGCGGGAGACGCGGCGCCCTTGCGCGCGAGCAGGCCCGAGGTCAGTGAGGCGAAAGGCTTGGGTTCGGCCATCTGTGCCACCTCTTACTGGCCGATGACGCGGCGGCCGAAGCCCCCGCCCAACGGACGGAGCGCGCCGGATTGCCCGGCTCCACTCGGCACGGAAAAGACCGTGCGGCGGAAGTTCTTTTCCAGCCGATCGGAAACATAGGACCAGAGCTGCACCACTTCCTGAGCGGAACGACTGTTGGGATCGACTTCCATGACGGTGCGGCCATCGATCATCGACGCAGCGTAATCGACGCGATGGTGCAAGGTGACCGGGGCAACGGTGCCATGCTGTGACAACGCAACGGCGGCTTCGGACGTGATCTTGGCTTTCGGGGTGGCCGCGTTGACCACGAAGATCAGTGGCTTGCCCGCGCGCTCGCACAGATCGACAGTGGCACCCACAGCGCGCAGGTCATGCGGGCTGGGGCGAGTCGGCACGACGATGAGTTCGGAAACGGAAATAACGCTCTGGATTGCCATGGTGATGGCAGGCGGTGTGTCGATGACGGCCAGCTTGAACCCCTGTTGGCGCAGGATTTCAAGATCGGCGGCAAGGCGCGCAACGGTCGTCTGTGCAAAGGCGGGAAATTCCGCCTCTCGCTCATTCCACCAGTCGGCAAGCGACCCCTGCGGATCGATATCGATCAGAACGACTGGCCCTGCCCCGGCGCGCTGCGCCTGAACCGCCAGATGCCCTGACAGTGTCGTCTTTCCAGACCCACCCTTTTGCGATGCCAGTGCCAATACCCGCACGAATTACCCCCGAAACCATGGAATTGGTTATAGAGTTGCCACGCCCGCACCTAAGAAATGGTTAATCCGCTGGCGATCCTGTTGACGCCGTAGGGGGATAAGCGATGGCATAGCCGAATCGTGCGCAGTTGTGGTAAGGATTGATTAAGTATGTTCCGCCAGTAAGGCGCATCTATACTTGCGGGCGGAGCGACAGCATGAAGCATTTCCTGATAGGTGGAGCGGTGGCACTGGCCGCGCCAGTCGCTGCGCTGGTGCTGGATGGCGCGATGTTCTCCGGCCCGGCACAAGCCGACGTAAAGACCGGCGTCGATGCGTGGACGCAGGGCGATTACGTCAAGGCCGTGAACGACTGGCGTCCGCTGGCGAACGCAGGCGATGCCGATGCGCAGTTCAATCTGGGGCAAGCGTACAAGCTGGGGCGCGGTGTGCCGATGGATGTACCCATCGCGCTGGAGTGGTTCCGCAAGGCTTCGGAGCAAGGACATTTGCGCGCAGAGGACAATTACGGCCTGCTGCTGTTTCAACAGAACCGCCGCGAAGAGGCTTTGCCCTACATCCGCAAATCCGCAGAGCGCGGCGAAGCGCGGTCGCAATATATTCTCGGCACCGCGCTGTTCAACGGCGAATTCGTGACCAAAGACTGGGTGCAGGCTTATGCGCTGATGACCCGCGCTTCGGCTTCCGGGCTTTCCCAGGCAACCGCCAGCCTGGAGCAGATGAACAATTACATTCCCGCCGATCAGCGCAAGAAGGGACTGGCGCTGGCGTCCGAGCTGGAAAAGAGGAACGCTATGACGCTGGCGGCAGCGACAAAAGCCCTCGACCCACCTATGCCGGTACTGCGTCCGGCACCCAAGTCGATTAAATCGGCCGCCATTCCGCCATCTGAGCCTGCGAAGCCCGTTCAGGTAGCCGCCGCGCCTGTAAAACCCAAGGTTGCACCTGCGCCGAAACCCGCCGCTGCGACGCCATCGGGCGAATGGCGCATCCAGTTGGGCGCATTCGGCGAGGAAAGCCGCGCGACCGCTTTATG
This sequence comes from Sphingobium sp. BS19, assembly GCF_027925545.1. Classification (NCBI taxonomy): domain Bacteria; kingdom Pseudomonadati; phylum Pseudomonadota; class Alphaproteobacteria; order Sphingomonadales; family Sphingobiaceae; genus Sphingobium; species Sphingobium sp. BS19. The sequence continues at coordinate 31,210 of NZ_BSEF01000016.1, read as the reverse complement.
GGCAACCCTGTCGAAAAAGGTTAGCGGCCTGTCCGCCTATCAACCTTTTTACGTGAAGGGCGGCGCGGTTACCCGACTTCAGGTCGGCCCGTTGCCTTCGTCTGCAGAAGCCGAAAAGCTGTGCCAGTCGGTCAAGGCGACCGGGAATGTGTGCATCCCGAAGAAGGGATAGTCCGTCATTCCCGCACAGGCGGCAATGACGGTAGTTAGGCGTAGGTCGCTTCATATCGCTGCCCCGTGACATTACACGCGCAACACCCTATGTGCGCGGCATCATGGCAACGACATTTCCCCCCGCGCCCAAGGTCGGCATGGTTTCGCTTGGCTGCCCCAAGGCGCTCGTCGACAGCGAACGCATCCTGACGAAACTGCGCTCCGATGGCTATCAGATGTCCCCCGATTATGCGGGGGCCGACGTCGTGCTGGTCAATACCTGCGGCTTTCTCGACTCCGCGAAGGAGGAATCGCTTGAAGCGATCGGTGAGGCAATCGCTGAAAACGGTCGCGTGATCGTCACCGGCTGCATGGGCAATGAAGCCGAACTGATCCGTGCACGCTTCCCCAGCGTATTGGCGATCACCGGCGCGCATCAATATGAGGATGTGGTGAATGCGGTGCATGAAGCATCGCCCCCCGTCCCCAATGCGTTCGTCGATCTGGTCCCCGAAGGTGGTCTGAAACTCACGCCGCGCCATTACAGCTATCTCAAGATTTCCGAAGGCTGCAACCATCGCTGCGCCTTCTGCATCATTCCTTCGCTACGCGGGGATCTCGTCTCGCGCCGGATCGACGCGGTGTTGCGCGAAGCTGAAAAGCTGGTCGCGGCAGGTACGAAGGAACTGTTGATCATCAGCCAGGACACGTCGGCTTATGGCGTCGACACCCGGCACGAAACGCGCAACTGGAAGGGCCGCGAGGTCCGCGCGCACATGACCGACATGGCCCGCGAGCTGGGCCAGCTACGCACTGCCGAGGGTCAGACTCCTTGGGTGCGCCTGCATTATGTCTATCCCTATCCGCATGTGGATCAGGTCATCCCGTTGATGGCCGAAGGGTTGCTGACGCCGTATCTCGACATTCCTTTCCAGCACGCTGCGCCCAATGTGCTGAAACGAATGAAGCGCCCGGCGAATGAAGCCAAGGTGCTGGAGCGGGTCAAGAACTGGCGCACCATCTGCCCGGACATCGCCATTCGTTCGTCCTTCGTCGTCGGCTTCCCCGGCGAGACCGAAGCCGATTTCCAGTATCTTCTCGACTGGCTGGATGAAGCGCAGCTCGACCGCGTGGGCGCGTTCCGTTTTGAGCCTGTCGAGGGTGCGGCCGCCAACGCCTTGCCCGACCCGGTCCCCGAAGAGGTCAAGGAAGAACGCTACCAGCGGATCATGGAAAAAACCGCTGCCATCTCCGCCGCCAAGTTGCAGGCGAAGATCGGTCGCATCCTTCCCGTCATCGTCGATGAAGTCGGCGAACCGGACGAAGACGATGGCAGCGTCGGCGCGACCGCTCGGTCTCAGGCGGACGCACCGGAAATCGACGGCAATGTTTTCCTGCGCGATACGTCAGGTCTGCAACCCGGCGACATCGTATATACGGAAATAGAAGACGCCGATGAGCACGACCTTTTCGGCGTGCCTGTGCAAGAGTATCGCTGATATTCGAACACCCACTGTGCAGAGGGAGAATATAATTGGAAGCAGTCTATATCGTATCCGGCGTACGCACCGCGATCGGTGATTTCGGTGGGAGCCTGAAGGATCACACGCCTGCCGATCTCGGCGCGAAAGTCATTGCCGAAGCGATCAGCCGCGCGGGCATCGCCGCTTCTGATGTCCAGCATGTCGTGATGGGTCAGGTAATCCAGACCGTACCGAACGATGCGTACCTCGCGCGCGTCGCTGCCGTGAATGCAGGCGTACCGATCGAAGCGCCAGCGCTTACCCTCAATCGCCTGTGCGGTTCGAGCGTTCAGGCGATCATTTCCGCCGCGCAGATGCTGACCCTTGGGGAATGCGATGTCGCCGTTGCGGGCGGTGCAGAAGTCATGAGTCGTGCCCCGCATTATGTTTCGGCGGCACGCTTTGGTCAGAAAATGGGCTCGGTCGAAATGGTCGATGCACTGATCGCCACATTGAGTGACCCGTTCGAAGGGTTCCACATGGGAATCACCGCGGAAAACATCGCTGCGGACTATGACATCAGCCGCGAAGAGCAAGACGCCACCGCCGCGCAGAGCCACGCACGCGCCGCTCTGGCACAGGCAGATGGCCGGTTCACCGATCAAATCCTGCCCATCGACATCAAGACCCGCAAGGGCGTCGTTAGTTTTGCGGCGGATGAGCATGTGCGCGGCGAAACGACCGCAGAGAGCCTAAGCGCCCTGCGCCCTGCGTTCAAGAAGGACGGCTCGGTAACGGCGGGTAACGCCAGCGGCATCAACGACGGCGCCGCAGCGGTCGTTCTCGCCTCGCAAAAGGCCGTTGACGCGCATGGGCTGAAGCCGATGGCCAAGATTCTGGGCTGGGGCTTTGCAGGCGTCGAACCTTCCCGCATGGGCATCGGCCCGGTGAAGGCGGTGCCAATCGCGCTCGAACGCGCCGGATTGACACTCGACCAGATCGACGTGATCGAAGCGAACGAAGCCTTTGCCGCGCAAGCCTGCGCCGTGTCGAAAACGCTCGGCTTCGATCCTGAAAAGGTCAATCCGAATGGATCGGGTATATCGCTTGGCCATCCGGTCGGCGCGACCGGCGCGATCATCACGGTGAAGGCGATGTATGAATTGCAGCGCACCGGGGGCCGCTATGGCCTGATCACCATGTGCATCGGCGGCGGTCAGGGCATCGCACTCGTCATCGAGCGGGTGTGATCGAACGGGTGTAAAAAACATCGTGCGGGATTTCGGTCCCGCACGGATACCTTGCGACCCTGTCACAGAGCACAGCGTTTCGCCCGCCTGTCGGCGTTGCATCGCGCATAATGTCAGGAAATGGTGGAGCCTAGCGGGATCGAACCGCTGACCTCTTGCATGCCATGCAAGCGCTCTCCCAGCTGAGCTAAGGCCCCATCTCTTCACTGCGCCAACGTGGGATTCGGCGCATCGTTCTACCAGAGTGAACCGCCCCAAAGGGCCGATCTCGCTGGCGAGGCGCTGCCCTTAAACGAGCAGCGCCCCCCTTTGCAAGTGCTTAATTGTCGTCGTCGCCTTCATCGCCGGCAGCTTCGACGCCCAGGTCGTCATCGCCACCCAGATCGACGTCGTTATCCGGCGAGTCGTCGTCCTCATCGATATCCAGATCGACGTCCAGATCGTCGTCCACAGCCTCGACCGCGCCGTCAGCCGTCTCGACGACCTTCTTGGGCACGATTTCCTCATAGGGAACCGGCTGTTTGGATTTCAGAACAGGCTCTGGATCCCAAGGATTGTTGCAGTTGATGCAGACAACCGGGTTTTCCTTGCCAAGATCGTAGAAGCGCGTTGCGCATTTCGGGCAAGTCCGTTTCGTGCCCCATTCAGGCTTCACCATGTGCCGCCGTCCATCCTTGATAAAAGTAAATAGGTAAAAGCGCGCGACAGCGGGGCTGCGCACGAAGCGACGCGGGCATTGCCATAGCAAGGCCGCACTGTCAAAAGCCGGATCGATTTTTTTGACCCTTTAATGACGTTCGGACTTTCATGCACTCCCATGACGACGCGGCGATGCCCGCGACATTCACCGCTGCGCCCCCTCTTTCGGGCACCGTTACCGTGCCGGGCGACAAGAGCATTTCGCACCGTTCGCTGATGCTTTCCGCGCTCGCCATCGGCGAAAGCCGGGTCGAAGGCTTGCTGGAGGGTGAGGACGTCCTGGCGACGGCCGCCGCAATGCGCGCAATGGGCGCCGACATAGTGCGCGACGATGATGGCGTGTGGCACATCCACGGCGTGGGCGTGGGCGGCCTGCTGCAACCGGAAACTGCACTCGACATGGGGAACAGCGGCACGTCGACCCGTCTGTTGATGGGATTGCTGGCGAGTCACGATCTCACCGCGACCTTCATCGGCGACGCTTCGCTCAGCAAGCGTCCTATGGGCCGGGTCATCGATCCGCTCTCGACCATGGGCGCGGAATTTACGGCTTCGCCCGGCGGTCGCCTGCCGCTGACATTGCGTGGCCTGTCGCCCACCGTGCCGATCGAATACCGCCTGCCCGTCGCATCGGCGCAGGTGAAGTCGGCGGTGCTGCTGGCGGGATTGAACACGCCGGGGATCACCCGCGTAATCGAGCCCATTGCCACCCGCGATCATAGCGAGCGGATGCTGAAGGGATTCGGCGCCGACCTGACGGTAGAAATCGACGCAGACGGTGCGCGCGTCATCAGCCTGGTCGGCGAAGCGGAATTGCAGCCGCAGAATATCGTCGTACCGGGCGACCCTTCCTCCGCTGCCTTCCCGATGGTCGCAGCGTTGCTGGTGCCGGGATCGCGCGTGACGATCGGCAATGTAGGCCTCAACCCGACACGCGCGGGGCTGATAGACCTGTTGCGCGAGATGGGCGGGAACATCGAAATCGTGAATGCTCGCGATGTGGGCGGCGAACCGGTCGGTGATCTGATCGTCACCGCATCGGCGCTGAATGGCGTAGAGCCAGACCCGGCCCGCGCCCCCAGCATGATCGACGAATATCCCGTGGCCTTCGTCGCCGCTGCGATGGCGCAGGGCCGCAGTGTCTTTCGCGGGCTGGAGGAATTGCGCGTCAAGGAATCGGATCGCCTCACCGCCATGGCGAACGGCCTGCGCCTGATCGGTGCGCGCGTGGAAGAGACCGAGGACGGCCTCATCATCGACGGCACCGGCGGAGAACCGCTGACGGGCGGCGGACCGGTGGCAACGCTGCTCGATCACCGCATCGCCATGAGCTTCGCCGTAGCGGGACTGGTATCGCGTAATGGCGTGACGGTGGACGACATGCGGCCCGTGGCGACGAGCTTTCCGGGGTTCGTCGATCTGCTCCGGGCTATGGGTGCGGTGGCGTGACCGTTTTCGTGCGAACACCCTCGTCATTCCCGCGCAGGCGGGAATCCATCTTCCAGCCCCTCGCCAATTTGCTATGTCCGGAGATGGTTTCCTGCCTTAGCGGGAATGACAATCTGAAGAGAGCGTATTTGCGTCGCAGGCCCACCCCATGACCCAAATCCTCTCCCCTTTCGCCGCGAACGTCATAGGCATGATCGGCAGTGCGATGATGGTCTACGCCTATGCCTATTCCAACGTCGTGAAGACGATGAACTTCCTCTTCTTCAACCTGCTCAACTTCATCGGTTCGCTGTTCCTGATCGCGTCGTTGACTGTGCACTTCAACGTTGCGTCGATGGCTATGGAAATCGTCTGGGCCATTGTCGCCGTCTTCGGACTTATCAAGGTACTGCGAGGGGAAAAGGCATGATCGTCGCTGTGGATGGCCCCGCCGCATCGGGCAAAGGCACCATCGCCAAGGCGCTGGCCGCGCATTATGGCCTCCCCTGCCTCGACACCGGGTTGCTGTATCGCGCCGTCGGATTGGCCGTATTGCAGGCCGGCGGCGATCCGGATCTTGAAGCGGATGCACTCGCAGCCTGCGATTTTGACGACAGCATCTTGGTTGAACCCGCTCTGCGCAGCGAAGCCGTCGGCTCGCTGGCCTCACGGGTATCCGTGCACCAAAGCGTCCGCGCCGCGCTCATCTCCCGCCAGCGCGACTTCGCAACGCAAGCGGGCGGCGCCATCCTCGACGGGCGCGACATTGCCACTGTCATCGCGCCCGATGCGGATGCCAAGATTTTCGTTACTGCCAGCGTCTCTGTGCGCGCGCAAAGGCGCTTTGCCGACGCCCTCGCGCATGGCGGCCATCCCGACATGGATACGCTGATTGCCGACATCCAGGCACGCGACACTCGCGACATGAGCCGCGATCACGCCCCATTGCGGCAAGCCGACGGCGCAGACTTGCTAGATACCAGCGATTTGACTATAGATGCGGCCGTCCGACAGGCGATTGCTTTGGTGGACGCACAACTGGACAGTCACGCAAAAGCATGACGCGCGCAGCGGCCGGGACCACCCGCCGCCCTTTTCGCATTTCCTATATCGTGCGTCCCTCGATGGCATTCACTTGGAAGACGCCCGGAAAACATACGGTTTTGCGGGCATTTTGGCCAAAGACCACCGGAGACAACCGGTTGGCCAGCAACGACTATGAAGGACTACATTTATGGCCTCTACGGCATTTCCGTCGCGCGACGATTTCGCAGCGATGCTCAACGATTCTCTTGGTGGCGAAGACGGCGGCTTTGAAGGCCGCGTCGTAAAAGGCACCGTTACCGCCATTGAAAACGACCTTGCCGTCATCGATGTAGGTTTGAAGAGCGAAGGCCGCGTACCTTTGCGCGAATTTGCGATGCCCGGCCAGAAGGCTGACATCAAGGTCGGCGACGAAGTCGAAGTCTATGTCGACCGCGTCGAAAACGCCCATGGCGATGCCATGCTGTCCCGCGACCGCGCTCGCCGCGAAGCCGCTTGGGACAAGCTGGAAGCTGAATTTACCGAAAGCGCGCGCGTCGAAGGCGTCATCTTCGGTCGCGTCAAGGGCGGCTTCACTGTCGACCTGGACGGTGCCGTAGCATTCCTTCCCGGTTCGCAGGTCGATATCCGCCCCGTGCGCGATGTTACCCCGCTGATGGACATTCCGCAGCCTTTCCAGATCCTCAAGATGGATCGCCGTCGCGGCAACATCGTCGTGTCGCGTCGCGCCATTCTGGAAGAAACGCGCGCAGAACAGCGCACCGGCCTCATCCAGACGCTGGCCGAAGGTCAGATCATCGAAGGCGTGGTCAAGAACATCACCGATTACGGTGCGTTCGTCGATCTGGGCGGCATCGATGGCCTGCTGCACGTCACCGATTTGAGCTACAAGCGCATCAACCACCCCAACGAAATGATCAACATCGGCGATACCGTCCGCGTGCAGATCATCCGCATCAACCGCGACACGCAGCGCATCTCGCTCGGCATGAAGCAGCTTGAGAGCGATCCGTGGGAAGGCGCAATGGCCAAGTATCCTGTCGGTGCCAAGCTGACGGGCCGCGTAACCAACATCACCGAATACGGCGCATTCGTCGAACTGGAAGCTGGCATCGAAGGCCTGGTCCACGTTTCGGAAATGAGCTGGACCAAGAAGAACGTACATCCCGGCAAGATCGTTTCGACCAGCCAGGAAGTCGAAGTCATCGTTATCGAAGTCGACAGCGAAAAGCGTCGTATTTCGCTGGGCCTCAAGCAGGCACAGTCCAATCCCTGGGATGACTTTGCAGACAAGCACCCGGTCGGCTCCGTCGTCGAAGGCGAAGTCAAGAACGCCACCGAATTCGGTCTGTTCATCGGTCTGGACGGCGACGTCGACGGCATGGTCCATATGTCCGACATCGCATGGGGCATTTCGGGCGAAGACGCGCTGGCTCTGCATCGCAAGGGCGAAGCAGTCACGGCCATCGTTCTCGACATCGACGTCGAGAAGGAACGCATCAGCCTTGGCATGAAGCAGCTTGAAAAGGGCGCTCCTGCCGTCGGCAGCAGCGGCACCGCTTCGGCCGGATCGAACCTCAACAAGAACGCAATCGTCACCGTGACCGTCCTTGAAGTCCGCGATGGCGGCCTTGAAGTGCAGTCGGGTGAAGACGGCGCAACTGGCTTCATCAAGCGCAGCGACCTTGGTCGCGACCGTGACGAACAGCGTCCCGAACGCTTCCAGCCCGGTCAGAAGTTCGATGCGATGGTCATCGGCTTCGACCGTGCGAAGAAGCCTAACTTCTCGGTCAAGGCGATGCAGATCGCCGAAGAGAAGCAGGCCGTTGCACAGTATGGTTCGTCGGACAGCGGCGCATCGCTGGGCGACATTCTGGGCGAAGCGCTCAAGGCAAAGAACGAAGGCTGATAGCCTGATCCTGACGGAGGCGCCTGCAACGGCGCATCCGATAACGGTAACAAAATGGCGTGACGGCATCCCCGTCACGCCATTTTGCGTTATCGAAACATCGCCGGTGCAATCATGTTGCGCGAAAATGAGACAGTCGTTTGATTTTCCACGATAGTCTATCCCACTTACAGCGTTGTCAGCCGCCTTGCTTTTGATTAAGGCAAATTGCTGGCGGCATGTGGGGTGCAGCCTAAGTGGGGGAGAAAGCAATGATCCGCTCGGAATTGGTTCAGAAGCTTGCCGATGATAATGTGGACCTGACGTTGCAGGAAATCGAACGGATCGTCGATCTGTTCTTCCGCGAAATAATCGACCGTCTGGCATCGGGCGGTCGCGTGGAATTACGTGGCTTCGGTGCGTTTACCACCCGCGATCGTGACGCGCGCACGGGTCGCAATCCGCGCACGGGCGAAACCGTTCCGGTAACGGCAAAGCGCGTCCCCTATTTTAAGCCTGGCAAGGAAATGCGCGAGCGGCTCAACACCAAATAGTCTTTGGGCCCGATGGCGGAGGCGGCAATCGGATCGGGATTGCCGCAAAGCCGGTCTCCTTTTCGTGTGACGAACAGGAAACATTTTCAATCCACACAAATGCCGTTAAGGCACGTCCCGTCGCCCATCGGCGACGGCAGATCTCGCACGTGCGGACGTGGCGAAACCGGTAGACGCGACAGACTTAAAATCTGTTTCCTATGGAGTGCGGGTTCGAGTCCCGCCGTCCGCACCAGCTTTCTGGAACAAACGCTTTCACCGCGACGTTGCATCGCCTTGAGTTACGGCTATTGCGTGCCTGCTGACGAACGCGCTGGGGGAACAGTTTCATATGGCATCGGGATTGATTGCGCTGCTCGACGATATCGCGGGGATTGCCAAGCTGGCTGCGTCGTCACTGGATGATGTCACCGGCGCTGCCGCCAAGGCCAGCAGCAAGGCCGCCGGCGTGGTGATAGACGATGCCGCAGTCACCCCCCGTTATGTGGTGGGCCTGACCCCCGACCGCGAACTGCCCATCATCTGGAAGATCGCGCTCGGGTCGCTGCGCAACAAGCTGCTGTTCCTTCTTCCCGCCGCCATCGCGATCAGCGCCTTTGCGCCATGGGCGTTGACGCCGCTGCTCATGATGGGCGGCTCCTATCTATGCTTCGAAGCGGCCGAGAAGCTGTTCGAAGCGATGAGCGGCCAGCATGACGAACCCATCGAAGACCTCGCGGAGATTGCCGATCCAACGGCGTTGGAAGACCGTCAGGTCTCCGGCGCTATACGCACCGATTTCATCTTGTCGGGCGAGATCATGGCGATTGCTTTGTCTTCGGTATCGACTGTCCCCCTGTGGGAACAGGCTCTGGTCCTCGCGGTCGTATCCGTGCTGATTACCGCAGGCGTCTATGGCGCCGTCGCTTTTATCGTGAAGATGGACGATATCGGCCTGCACATGGCGCAACAGCCATCGTCGTTCAACCAGACGGTCGGGCGCGGTCTGGTCAATACGATGCCGGTACTGATGCGCGCACTGTCGGTCATCGGCACGGCGGCCATGCTATGGGTCGGCGGCGGGATCATCGTGCACGGGCTGGAGGTGTTCGGCCTGGCCGCGATTCCCGATACCCTCCACCATCTGGCGGCAGCAGCAGGCGCCGTGACCGGTCCACTGCACGCCGTAACCGAATGGTTGGTCACTGCGCTGGGATCGGGCATCGTAGGGCTGATCGTGGGCGGCGTCATCGTAGCGGTGCTTCACAAGTTCAAACATTAGGGACTGGCGGCTTGGCGCGGCGGGCGGCGCAGGCTAGACCGGATCACCGGCCCCCGCTTTCAGGAACCGCCTCGCTCATGTCCCGCCGTCCACGCACCGTCTTGCTGTCTTTCTCCGCCTTTCTGGCGGCGAGCGGCATGATGCTGTCCGCCTGTTCGGAAAAGCAATCCGGACCAGTGGTCGTGAGCGTTATCGGCACGCCCCGTCAGTTGGCCGATCCCATGCGCGATATCCTTAGCCCGGCGGGCAAGCTCATGCTGGAATCGACGGCGCAGGGGCTTGTCGCCTTCGACGCGCGCGGCGATATCCTGCCTGCGCTTGCCCAACGCTGGATCGTTCAGGATGACGGCCGCAGCTACATTTTTCGCCTGCGTCGTGCGCGCTGGGCTAATGGTGCGCGCATAAAAGCAGTCGATGTTGCAGCCCTGCTGAAGAACCGGATCGCTGCCAACCTCGCCCTCGACAGTCATGGCGATCTCGCGGCGATTCAGGAAGTGTCCTCGATGACCGGCGAAGTGCTGGAAATCCGCTTGTCCGTCCCCAGGCCCTACCTGCTGCAAATGCTGGCCCAGCCGCAAATGGCGATCACCCGGCGCGACGGCGGCACCGGTCCCTACCGAAAGGAAAAGCGAGGCGAAGCCTGGTTCCTGCGCCCCATTGTCGATGACAACGCGGACGACGAGGAGCCTATTGCCCCGTGGGAGAATCGCGTCCTGCGCGCCGAGCGCGGATCGATGGCCATCGCCCGCTTCAAACAAGGGCTGTCGTCCCTCGTACTGGGTGGCCGCTATAGCGACATCCCGCTTCTCAAGCGCGCGGACATCGACAATCGCGACGTGCATGTCGATCCCGTACAGGGATTGTTCGGATTCGCCGTGGTCGGCCGCAGCGATTTTCTGAACGATGACCGGGTGCGCGCAGCGCTGAACATGGCCATAGATCGGACACCCTTGCCCGATGCCTTCGCCCTAAGTGGATGGGTCATCACCGACCGATTGATGACGCAACAGCTCGATCTGCCCGCTGCCCCTGCAGCGCCGTCATGGTCGGCCATGCCGATGGACGACCGTCGCAGCACCGCCCGTGCCGCCATTGCGATCTGGCGCAACGACAACGGCGCCATACCGCGCCTGCGCATCGCCATGCCGAAGGGATCGGGCTCACGCTTGCTCTACAGCCTGATCGCCGCCGATCTCAGCCGCATCGGCGTACCAAGCCAGCAGGTCGAGCGCGATGCCGATGCCGATCTGCGCCTGATCGACGAAGTCGCTGCATATGACAGTGCGTCCTGGTATCTGGGCCGCGTAAGTTGTGCGCGAAAGGTGCATTGCGATCCCGCCGCGCAAGAGCGCCTGATCGAAGCGGAAATGGCACCGACATTGGAGGTCAGTCAGGCACGTTTGGCGGAAGCGTACGACCTTATGACTGCCCATAACGGCTACATTCCGCTGTCGACGCCGGTGCGCTGGTCGCTGGCTACCCGTGCACTCAACGGGTTCGCCCCCTCCTCCCGTGCACGTCACCCATTGAACCAGTTGTTCCGCGCCACCAATTAGGGTGCAGAGGAGTAACAGAATTGCCGATTTCGCAAGACCAGTTCGACCGCATTGCGCGTGATCTCCCCGGCTTTGGCAGCGATCCCGCATCGGTGCGCCGCCGAATCGAGGCAATGGAGCAATTGCTGGAAGGCATGTTCGTCCTGCCCGGCACCAATCGCCGCGTTGGGCTGGACAGCATCGTGGGCCTCATCCCGGTGATCGGTGACATCGCGACCGCCGCAATGGGCGCGTGGATCGTGTGGGAAGCCCGCAATCTGGGCATGTCGAAATGGCAAATCACCCGAATGGCGGGCAATGTCGGTTTCGACACCTTGGTTGGCGCAATTCCGTTCGTTGGGGATGCCTTCGACTTTTTCTTCAAGTCCAACACCAAGAACTTGAAAATCATTCGAAAGCATCTGGACAAACATCACCCCGGCACGGTCACCATCGACCGCTGAGCGTCTATTGCGGCCTGATGCGCAGGGTGTCCGCAGGCTTCAGTCCACCCTGATGGGTCGGACAACGGGCATTGCGGAAGCGACGGTCAAGGCAGAGCCACACCTCGTCCAGCCACCCGTCGCGCGTCGCGGTGACGCGCATCATGTCCGCACGCAGCCCCTTGTTGGCGGCAGCAAAGGCACTGGCAAAAGCGCCCGCGGTCATCGTCCCACGCTGCGCCAGTTCCGCCATGTCGGGAAAGCGTAGCTTGCCATACATGGCTCGCGACCGGTTGAAATACGCATTCGGGCTTATGGGCTGGCCATTGGCGCGCATGCAGGTGCCGTGCTTCGCCCATTCGTGCTGGATCAGTTGTGCCGACGGCGTGACGCACAGATTGCGGGCAATCGTGGCCCTAGGCAGGATCGACGTGGCGCGGCAATATTGCGGCCAGTCCTTGCCCACGCCATCGGGCCACAGCCCATGCAGCGTGAAACCGAACCGCGCATTCCGATTGCCACATTGGAAAGCATCCCGCTCCCCGCTTTTGCCATCGCAATATTGCGGCGACCATGTGATCGCCAGAGTATAGCCGCCGATTGGCAACACACGCTTTGGCTGGCTGTCCGACGGCAGATCGGGTCGCGGGCGTGGGATCGTGCTGGGCACATTGCACTGCTCGACTTGTGCGACGGCCGCAACCGGCGTGAGCATCGCGGCAGCGGCGAAGATCATTCTAAACATGCGCGAAATCCAGTCCGACATCGGCGGCGGGCGCAGATTGGGTTAAACGCCCCACGCTCACATAGGTAACGCCCGTCTGCGCAATCACGCGAATGGTGTCCAGTTTCACACCGCCAGACGCTTCCGTCGGCACGCGCCCACCGACCAAGGTCACGGCGCCGCGCAATGTCGGCGGGTCCATATTGTCCAGCAGCAGATGCGTGGCACCCGCCTGCAGCGCCGGTTCGATCTGATCGACCCGGTCCACCTCCACGATGATGCTGGCGATCCCGGCATCAACCGCGCGCCGCACGGCTTCGCCGACCGATCCGGCCACCGCCACATGATTGTCCTTGATCATCGCGGCATCCCACAGGCCCATGCGATGATTGGTCGCTCCGCCCATATGCGTTGCATATTTCTCCAGCCGTCGCAGCCCGGGAATCGTTTTGCGTGTATCCAGTAAGGTCGCGCCCGTGCCGACGATGGCATCGACATAGCTGCGCGTCATCGTTGCAATGCCGCTCAGATGTTGAACCGTGTTGAGCGCAGACCGCTCCGCCGTCAGCATTGCGCGCGCCTTACCGCGCAGCCGCATCAACTCGGTGCCAGCCACCACCTGCTGCCCGTCCTCGACCAGCATGTCGATCTCGACATCCGGATCGAGCGTGCGGAAGAATGCCTCGGCAATCGGCAAACCCGCCACCGTCACTGGATCGCGGCTATCCATCACACCCACGAACAGCGCGTCGGCAGGGATCACAGCGGTGGAGGTTATGTCCCCGCCCTCCCCCAAATCCTCGGCCAGCGTAGCGGCGACGAATGCGTCGAGGTCAAAGCCCTCCAGAACGAATGTCATCGCGCGCCCAGATCGCCCTGCCCCACCGTGCCGCTCGCCATTTCCAGCATCCGGTCGAGTGACCTGCGTGCCGCAATACGCACGCCTTCGTCCATCTCGATACGCGGCTGCAAATCGCGCAACGCGACATAGAGCTTCTCCATCGTATTGAGCGCCATGTACGGGCAGATATTGCAGTTGCAGTTACCGTCCGCGCCCGGCGCGCCGATGAACTGCTTCTCCGGCACTGCCTTTTCCATCTGGTAGATGATATGCGGCTCCGTCGCGACGATCAGCGTATCGCCCGGCATGGTCTTGGCGAAGTCGAGGATGCCGCTGGTCGACCCGACATAATCGGCATGGTCGACGATATAGGGCGGGCATTCGGGATGCGCGGCAACCGGCGCATCGGGATGCTGCGCCTTCAGCTTCAACAATTCGGTTTCGCTGAACGCCTCGTGCACGATGCACACGCCCGGCCACAGCAGCATCTCGCGCCCCAGCTTGCGCGCCAGATAGCCGCCCAGATGCTTGTCCGGGCCGAAGATGATCTTCTGCTCCTTGGGAATCTGGCTCAATATCTTTTCAGCCGAGCTGCTCGTCACGATAATGTCGGACAGCGCCTTCACTTCGGTCGAACAGTTGATGTAGCTCAGCGCCATATGATCGGGATGCGCCTCCCGGAACGCCTTGAACTGTGCAGGCGGGCAACTGTCCTCCAGGCTGCATCCTGCGTCCATGTCGGGCAGGATCACGATTTTTTCGGGACTCAGTATCTTCGCCGTCTCAGCCATGAAACGCACGCCGCAGAACGCGATGACATCCGCATCGGTATCCGCTGCCTTGCGCGACAGCTCCAGCGAATCGCCGACGAAGTCGGATAGATCCTGTATCTCCGGCGACTGGTAATAATGCCCCAAAATGACGGCATTACGCTCTTTGCGCAGCCGCTCGATTTCGGCGCGCAGGTCCACGCCTTTCAGGCTTCCACCTATTCCACCTCTGGCGTCCATGTTCGCTGTCTCTTCCTTATTCGTCGGCGAATGTCGCCACTACGGTTGCCTTTATCCCCGCTGCGCGCAGCGGCATAGCAAAACTGCGCTCAATGGCGTTGCGCGTCGCATCGCGGGCAAGGCGCATCGGCACTTCGCCCTTCGCCTGCTTGAGCAATTCGTCCTGCCCGCGCTTCCGATTGGCTGCATCCAGCGTCGCTTCGGCATTCGTCAGCGCCATCAATATGCCCCCGCCATCATATTGGCGGATGCCCGACAGGTCGACTTCGGGACCGGACAGGATCAGCGGCGGCAACGCAACGCTGAGCGTGTTGTTTTCCTTATCCCACTTCACATCGGCGGGCTTTAGCGCATTGAGGTCGACTTCGTAGCGGACAAGCCCGGGCATAATCATCGTCTGCTCGGCCTTCAGCCCGAACCGCGCCTGCTCGCTGCTTACCACTGCCACGAAACTGGCGATGAACGCCGTCAGCCGCGCCTGTTCGCGCAGCCCCTGTAAACTGGCGGTCGCAATGGTTTCGACCTTGCCATCAAGCTGCTGGTTCACCCGCTGCTGAAAGAAATACGCACCGCCGAACGCCAGCCCGAACACGATCAGCGCCAGGACGATCCATTTGATCATGCCCTTCATGCGGCGATTGCTTCCCACTGGCCATCCTGCTCACGCGCCAGCCCGCGCGCGCGTAAATCGATCAGATGCGCCAGCACGGAACGCCCTGCCGCCGGATGCAGGCGCGGATCGACACCCTTGTACATTTCGGCCACCATATCGGGGATCGCGGACGATCCGATGGTTTGCAGATGCCGGACGATCTGCCCTTCACGATGGCGGCGGTGCCCCATCATGGATCGCGCCAGCCGCTGGGGCTTGTCCACCGGTTCGCCATGCGCAGGGTAGTAGACGACATCGTCCCGGTCGATCAGCCGCTGCATGGACCGCATATAGTCGGCCATGTCGCCATCGGGGGGCGATACCACCGTCGTCGACCAGCCCATGATATGATCGCCGGTGAACAGCGCCTGCTCCTCGACCAACGCAAAGCACAGATGATTGGATGTATGTCCCGGCGTAGCTACGGCTTGCAGCGTCCATCCTGTCCCCTGCACCGTGTCACCATCGGCCAGCACATGATCAGGGGCATAATGCGGATCGAACGCCGCATCGGCGCGCGGGCCGTCATCGTCCAGTGTCAGTGGCGCACAGCCGATGATGGGCGCGCCGGTCGCTTCGGCCAGCGGGCGCGCTGCGGGGCTATGGTCACGATGCGTATGTGTGCACAGGATCGCCGTGACAGGGCGGCCAGCGATGGCCGCTTCCAGCGCTTCCAGATGTGCCGGATCGGCTGGACCCGGATCGATCACCGCGATTTCAGTGGTTCCCACCAGATAGCTTTGCGTGCCGGTAAAGGTGAAAGGCGACGGATTGGGGGCCAGCACCCGTGACACCAGTGGCGACAGGGACATCGATACGCCGGTGGGCAGGCTATTCAGGTCAAAGGGTGCATCCATGACATCCCATGTGCCACCTCCCCACCGATTTTCAAGCGCGCAGACCCCGTCGCCGCGAAAAAGCGGGTTGCGTCAATCCGTCTCGCGGCGGCTTCGGGCCCTCTCCCGCGCCCCCTCAACACGTTCGCGTTCCATCTCTGCTATTTCCCGGCGCATTTCGGCGCGGGCACGGCCAAGCTCAGCTTTTGCCTGCGCACGGGCATGCGCGGACATGTACTGCGCCGATGCGACTGCGCGCTCCGCTTCCGCCAATTGTACTTTCGCTTCGGCGATTCCTGCCCGTGCTTCCTCGCGCCCCGCTTGCGCTTCGGCCATGGCCTGACGCTGGATCGCTTCCTGGCAGATTCTCACCCGCACCTGCCTGTTACCCCAAGCATCGGTGTAGCTTTGCGTGCTCACATCTTCCCCACCATTGCAGCGACGTTCGACGCGGACATTGGGCACCATCGTCGCGATTTCGGCTTTCGAAGGATAAGCAATGGCGCGGTAGGAGGTCGCGCCGTCCGCGCTCGCACTCTTCACCTGCCGCGCACCGCTCGGCACCGCTGGAGGCGTCGGGGGCGTTGGCGGAGTCGGCGCAGCCATGGCTGCAGGCGCTAGCGGTGCTTCTGGAGCCACCGGTGTCTCGGGCGCAGGATAAGGCTCCGTCATTTCGGGGCGATAGGGCGGCTCGGGCGTTTCCGGCACCGTTGCAACCTGCGGCATGAACGTTGCCAGCTTCGTCAGCTTGGCGCTGCTCAGCCGTGTGGATACACTCGCCATTTCCTTGGCAACCTGGCTGCCCGATGCAGTCAGCGCCAGCCCGGATACAGTCACTGCCGCCACGGCAGTCATGCCCCAGGTGATACGGCGCAAAGAGTCTGTGTGTGTCGAAAGCATTTTCAGCCTCCCCTTGAGAGTGTCGACAGTGTTGAGATGACAGATGCTGAAACGGTTACCCCCGTTCAGCGGCGTGGCCGTTGCCGCTTTCAGGATCGCACGGCCATAATCCTGCGCATGGATCGCGCCATGCCGCGCCAGAACCTGCGCATCGCACGCCAGTTCCTGATCTACGCGAAAGGCACGATACGCCACCCACGCAATCGGGTTGCACCATTGCAACGCCAACAACAGCGCTGCGATCAGGTTCGCCAGCAAGTCCCCGCGCTGATGGTGCATATGTTCATGCGCCAGCGCCATCGCCTGTTCCTGCACCGAATAGCGATCGGCAAAGTCGATCGGCACCACGATATGCTTGTGCACTATGCCGAACGCCAGCGGGCCGGAGGCATGGACGCTTTCCAATGTCGTGACCTTGCCGTCGCGGCGGACAAAGGTGCCGTCCGACAGCATTAGCCGCCGAAACCTGTAGTAACCAATGGCCTGCACCGCCAGAAACACCACCGCGCCTGCCATCCACAGCATCAGCGCCGCTTCGATCCACGGAAACTGCGCCACTGGCACCTGCACGGCTTCGCGCACATAGCTGATTGGCACCGGAGCATGGTGCACCGGCAGATAAGCGGAAGGGCTAGCCTCTTCCGGCAAGCGGGGCAGAATCAGTCGCAGCAGCGGTAAAGCCCATAAGGCATAGGCCGCACGCACGCCGAAATAACGCGCCACCGGACGCCGCAACAGCATCACCAGCGCCAGTAGTATCGCCGACGCCATTAGCGCCTCGACGAACCACTGCGTCACATCCTGCCCGCTCATGATTTCAGCGCCTTGAGCAGCGCTTCAAGCTCTTCGATATCTTCGCGGCTCAACTGATCCTGCTCGGCCAGATGCGCGACCAAAGGCGCGGCGCGGCCACCGAAAAGCCGATCCACGAAACGCCGCGACTCCCCGGTCACATAGGCTTCGCGCTCGACCACGGGGCGATAGAGAAAGCGGCGACCGTCCTGCTCCGCGGCAATGATGTCCTTGGCCAGCAGGCGGGACAGCAACGTCTTCACTGTCTGGATGCTCCAGCCGCGCGACTCTTTCACCCGTTCCGTCACGTCGGCGGCGGTCATGGGGGAAATCTCCCATAATGCTTCCATCACGGCATATTCCGCGTCGCTGACTTTTTCCGACATGGCTCACCCCATCTGCTCTGTGACTACAGGTGTAATCGAATCGACTACATCTGTAAACAGTGAAATCCATGGGCCGAAAACGTCGGGAATTTTTACATGCTGATGACCCGACAGTATCGCCTTAACCACCAACACCCGCACAAAAGCAGGGCTGAGCCGAACTGGCACACTGCCTGCATCACTCTCAGCCTATGTCTCTTCCCCGAGAACCGGGGGGATGCGGGCGGATTGGTCTCCGCTTTCGCGTCCCCCTGACAAGCGAAATGCCAAGGCAAAGAAAAAGGCCGCAACGTTTTCACGCTGCGGCCTTGAAATTCTTTCAGAAGAAACGGTCAGCCAGCCTTGGCGACGCCCTGCTCATCCATCATGGCCTGCAACTCGCCTGCTTCGAACATCTCCATCATGATGTCGCTGCCGCCGACGAACTCGCCCTTCACATACAACTGGGGGATAGTCGGCCAGTCGGAGAAAGACTTGATGCCCTGACGGACTTCCTGATCCTGCAACACGTCGACGCTGTCGTAATCGACGCCCATATGTTCCAGAATGGCGATGGCCTTGCTGGAAAATCCACATTGCGGGAACAGCGGCGTACCCTTCATGAAGAGCACCACGTCGTGGCTGTTCACAATCTGCGCGATGCGCGTGTCGACGGCTTCGGTCATAATGTCATGCTTCCAATGCGAAAATTGCTATAGCCGCTAGTTGGGAACGGCAGTGGTGAGTTGCAAGGCATGAAGCACGCCGCCCATTTTGCCGCCTAGGGCAGCATAAACGGCCTGATGCTGTTTCACCCGGCTGACGCCGCGGAAACTTTCCGACACGACCCGCGCCGAATAATGATCGCCATCCCCTGCCAGATCGGTGATCTCCACCTGCGCATCGGGGATCGCGGCTTGGATCATCGCTGTGATGTCATCGGCGGCCATCGGCATCGCGGCGGACCTACTTCTGTTCCATGAACTGGCGACGGGCGTTGACCGCCATGTCCTCCAGCGCGGCGCGCACGGTGGGCTCGTCGGTATCGATACCCGCAGAGGTCAGATCGCCGACGATCTTGCGGATTACGTCCTCGTCACCGGCTTCTTCGAAATCAGCCTGCACCACGGCCTTGGCATAGGCGTCGGTTTCTTCCGGGGTCAGACCCATCTTCACGGCGGCCCATTCACCCAACAGGCGATTGCGGCGCGCCGTAATGCGGAACAGCATGTCCTGATCGTGCGCAAACTGATTTTCAAAAGCGCGTTCGCGATCGTCGAAAGTCGTCATGGACGGTGGCCTCACTGGCTGAAAAAAGAATGTAGCTCTGCAGATAGAACGCAGGGCGGCAATAGGCAACGATGGAGAGTTATGAAATCACCTGTTCCTGCGAAGGCAGGAACCCAGGGGTCATTCCGGAGGCAAGACTTATTGCGCAGGAAGTACGTGCTGCGCCGGAAACTAGGCCGCTACCGGCACCAGCCAGGGCTCCACGCCCGTCCGCCGCGTCTCGTAAGAGCCGATCGCATCGCCGCGCGCCATCGTCAGGCCTACCTCGTCCAGACCGCCCATCAGGCAATCCTTGCGGAACGGATCGATCTCGAACGTCAAGCGATCCTGAAACGGCGTTGTTACCGTTTGATGCTCCAGATCGATATGGATCGGATCGGTCTGCGCGACGTCCATCAGCCGATCGATCGCTTCCTGCGGCAATACGACCGTCAATATGCCATTCTTGAACGCATTGCTGGAGAAAATATCAGAAAAGCTCGGCGCGATCACGGCCTTCACGCCCATGTCGAGCAGCGCCCACGCGGCATGCTCACGGCTAGACCCGCACCCGAAATTGTCGCCTGCGATCAGGATCGGGCTGCCGACATATTCCGGATTGTCGAACACATTATCAGGGTCGGTGCGCAACGCTTCGAATGCGCCTTTGCCCAGACCGACGCGGCTGATCGTCTTGAGCCATTTCGCGGCAATGATCATGTCGGTGTCGACATTTTTCACGCCGAACGGATAGGCGCGACCGTCGATCGTCGTCACAGGCTCCATCAGTGCGCAGCCTTTTCCTTGCTCACCGCAGCTTCGCTACGCGGCGTCGTATCTTCCGCCCGACCGATGCTTGCCGCCATCACGGCGCTGGCCAGCGCACCAAGCGCCAGCAACCAGAATGCCTTCTTCACGCGACCCGTCCCCCGAAAATCTCGTTAACCATCAATCGACTGTGGTCAGTTCGCGCACATCCGTCAACCGTCCGGTTACGGCGGCGGCGGCAGCCATGGCGGGCGAGAGGAGATGCGTGCGTGCGCCTGGCCCCTGCCGACCCATGAAATTGCGGTTTGATGTCGATGCGCAGCTTTCGCCGGAAGGCACCTTGTCCGGGTTCATGCCCAGGCATGCCGAACAGCCCGGCTCGCGCCATTCAAAGCCCGCTTCTGTGAAAATCCGGTCCAGCCCTTCGGCTTCCGCCTGCTTTTTGACCAGACCCGAACCCGGCACCACCAGCGCCTGCTTGATTCCGCTCGCGATATGCCGACCGTTCAGTACGGCGGCAGCAGCGCGCAAATCCTCGATCCGGCTATTGGTGCAGCTTCCAATAAAGATGTGCTGGATGCCGACATCCTGCATCCGCTGCCCACTCGTCAGGCCCATATATTCGAGCGCAGTTTGCGCCGCGGCCCGCTTCGACGGATCATCGAAGCTATCGGGATCGGGCACGGTGCCGGTGATCGGCACCACGTCTTCCGGACTGGTCCCCCAGGTGACGTTGGGCACGATGTCGGCCGCATCCAGATAGACCGACATATCGAATGTAGCGCCTTCGTGGCTGCGCAGTGTCCGCCAATAGGCAACCGCAGCGTCCCAATCGGCAGCGCTCGGGGCCATCGGACGCCCCTTGATGTAGGCGAACGTCGCTTCGTCAGGCGCGAACAATCCCGCTCGCGCGCCGCCTTCGATCGACATATTGGAAACGGTCAGCCGCCCCTCGACACTCATCGCGTCGAAGGTGGAACCGCGATATTCGATCACATGCCCGGTGCCGCCCGCCGTGCCGATCTTGCCGATGATCGCCAGAATCACGTCCTTGGGCGTCACGCCAAAACCCAGCGTCCCTTCAACGCGCACTTCCATGCTCTTCGATTTCTTGAGCAACAGCGTCTGCGTCGCCAGCACATGTTCGACTTCGCTGGTGCCGATACCGAACGCCAGCGCGCCCAGCGCGCCATGCGCCGCGGTATGGCTGTCGCCACACACTAATGTCATGCCGGGCAGCGTGAAGCCTTGCTCCGGCCCCACGACATGCACGATGCCCTGATTGACGTCAGTCGCGCCGATATACCGAATGCCGAACTCCGGCGCATTACGCTCCAGCGCGGCAAGCTGCTGCGCGCTTTCGATGTCGGCGATGGGGATGCGGTTGCCCGCCGCGTCCACGCGCGCGGTGGTCGGCAGGTTATGGTCCGGCACGGCCAGCGTCAGATCCGGGCGACGCACTTTGCGCCCCGCGATCCGCAGCGCCTCGAACGCCTGCGGGCTGGTCA
The DNA here is from genome assembly GCF_027925545.1 of Sphingobium sp. BS19. NCBI lineage: Bacteria > Pseudomonadati > Pseudomonadota > Alphaproteobacteria > Sphingomonadales > Sphingobiaceae > Sphingobium > Sphingobium sp. BS19. The sequence continues at coordinate 9,827 of NZ_BSEF01000016.1, read as the reverse complement.
CTTCATGGACGAGATGCCGGTCGATATAGATAAGGGCCGTGCCATCGTCACGTTGCTCGACGACATGTGCGTCCCAGATTTTGTCATAAAGAGTGCGAGGCTGTGTCATGCCGTCCCTCTAGCGCCAACTTTGCGATGGTTAAAGAGGATGGGGCACCGCGCGTAACAATATTTCTACGCCGTCCGATAGTCCGCCGTAATCGTACCGCAAGCGGCCAACTCCGCCTCATGCCCGACCTCACGCCAGCTTTCGGCCAGTGCTTCGGCCTCCCACTGCTGCATGGCCGGATGGGCGATGATGCGGTCGACCCACGCCTGCCCCGCCGCACCCACGTCCAGCCCATAGGTCCGCACGCGGAACGCGACCGGCGCGAAGAAGGCATCGACCACCGTGAAAGCTGGCCCTGCAAGCCATGGTCCACCAAAGTCGGCTAACCCCTGCCCCCACAATTCTGCGATCCGCGCGATGTCCTTCTGCAGCGCCGCCGACATCGGCTTGGGCGCGACGCGGACGCCGACATTCATCGTGCAATCGTTCCGCAAGGCTGAAAAGCCGCTGTGCATCTCGGCAACCGCAGACTGCGCCCATGCCCGCGCGCCCTCATCGACAGGCCACACGCCGGCGTGCCGGTCCGCCAGATACAGCGCTATGCCCAGCGAATCCCACACCGTCCGCGCGCCGTCGATCAGGCACGGCACCGCCCCGGTCGGGGAAAAGGCGCGAAACGCTTCGTAATTGCTATCCGCCGTGAACGGTTCGATCCGGTCGGCAAAGGGAATGTCCAGCGCCTTCATCAGCACCCACGGACGCAGCGACCAGCTCGAATAATTCCGGTTTGCAGTAATCAGCGTATATGTCATCGGCGTCCCCCTACCGCGTTTGTACCTGCGCCACATCCTTGTCCGCCAGACCGGGCTTCAGATCCAGCCAGTCATGGAAGGGCAATCCATAGGCCATGTCGAACAATTCCGGCTGCAACCGCCACGGAATGGACGACTCACTGTTCCACAGCAGCACGATACCCGTCTTCGTCGTCGGATCGAACATCATCGCCGACCGATAGCCAGCCACCGCCCCGCTATGCCCAACAAGGCGGTGCTCCTTATAGGTAAAGCTGCGCATTCCAAGGCCATAGCCGGGGCTTTTGAGCTCGCGGCCCAAAGCCGAACTACCATAAGGGCGCGGCGTGTTGACCCGCGGCGCCTGGATCGTCGCCAGCACGTCGGAAGGCAGCACATCGCTCGCCAGACCCATTTGCGCCTGCATCCAGCGCGCCAGATCGACGATGGTCGAATTGACCCCCGCCGCCGCCGGAACGCGGTAATAATAATCGAGCACCGGCAATATCCGCCGACCCCGATGCGGCCGCGCCCAGTTTTTCGATTTGACCAGCCCATCCAGGCCCACGCTCGCGCCGAACATGCCGAGCGGCTGGAACAGGCGCGCATTGGCGACGGCACCATAGGGCTTGCCCATCGACGCGCCGATCACTTCGCTGATCGTGTCATATGCGACATTCTGATAGCTGTGGCAGGTCCCCGGCGGACACATATCGGCGACCTTCGCCAGACTCTGCCGGATCGCCACCGGCTCCTGACCAGCCTCCAGCCGGTCGTCATACGCATTTTTGGGCAGGCCCGTGCGCTGCGACAGCAATTGCTCCAGCGTCAGGCGGCGCTGCGCATCGCCGGGCAGACGCAGGCTCGTCGGGAATTTCCCGACCGGATCGGACAACGAGAAAACGCCGTCCTCCGCCAGCCGCGCACTCAGCGTGCCTGCCACTCCCTTGGACAGCGACGCCCAACGGAACGTCGTCCGCTCATCGACTGGCTCGCCCGTCTCGGTGGAGGCGAGGCCATAGCCCTGCACGAAGGACAGCCGCCCGTCCTCGACCACGGCAGCGGTGAGCCCGGTCATCGACGGGTCGTGCATCAAGGCCCTGATCCGGCTGTCGAAAGCTCGGTAATCGATCTTGCCATGCCACTCGGATGGCTTGAGCGGCAATTTGGGTTGCGCGGCAAAGGCTTCAATCGGCCACCGCACTGCTGGAGCCATCGGCCCGCGCCATGGCCACGCCGCCAGCCCCAGAACGACGCCACCGGCCAACACCCCGGCGACAATCTTGATACGTGCGCCGGACAATATGCCCCGTTTCGGGGCCTTACGTTTGATCTTATACGATGTAATGGGCCGTCGTCCTCGCCTTCACGTCTTCCGCCGTGATGCCCGGCGCCATCTCGATCAGCTTGAACGGGCTGTCATGGTCAGGGCGCTGGAACACGGCAATGTCTGTGATGATCATATCCACCACATTCTTGCCTGTCAGCGGCAGTGTGCAAGCGGGAATGAACTTGGGATCGCCATTCTTGCTGCTGTGTTCCATCACCACGATGATCTTCTTGACGCCCGCGACCAGATCCATCGCGCCGCCCATGCCCTTGATCATCTTGCCCGGAATCATCCAGTTGGCGATGTCGCCATTTTCCGCGACTTCCATCGCGCCAAGCACGGTCAAATCGATATGCCCGCCACGGATCATCGCAAAGCTATCCGCGCTGGAAAAATAGGCGGTGTTGGGCAATTCGCTGATCGTCTGTTTGCCGGCATTGATCAGGTCCGCGTCTTCCTCGCCCTCGAACGGGAAAGGCCCGATGCCCAGCATCCCGTTTTCGGACTGCAACGTCACTTCGACGCCTTCAGGAATGTGATTGGCGACCAGCGTCGGAATGCCGATGCCCAGGTTCACATAGAAACCGTCCTGCAATTCCCTTGCGGCGCGCGCCGCCATTTCGTCACGGGTCCAGCTCATGCGGCAACTTCCTTCTGGCGAACGGTACGGAACTCTATCTTCTTGTCATACGGCGCGCCGATAATCATGCGCTTCACATAGACACCGGGCAGGTGAATGCCGTCCGGATCGAGGCTGCCGACCGGCACCACTTCCTCGACTTCCGCGACGCAGATTTTCGCGGCGGTCGCCATCGGCTGATTGAAATTGCGCGCCGTCTTGCGGAAAATCAGATTGCCGCTCTCGTCTGCTTTCCACGCCTTGACGATGGCCAGATCGGCGAAGATGCCGCGCTCAAGAATATAATCCTGACCGTCGAAATTCTTCACTTCCTTGCCTTCGGCCACCTGCGTACCGACGCCCGTCTTGGTGTAAAAACCGGGGATGCCCGCGCCGCCAGCACGACAACGCTCGGCCAAAGTGCCCTGCGGACAGAACTCCACTTCCAGTTCGCCTGCCAGATACTGCCGCTCGAACTCCTTGTTCTCGCCGACATAGCTGGAGATCATCTTTTTCACCTGCCGCGTGCGCAGCAGCTTGCCAAGCCCTTCGCCGTCGATCCCGGCATTATTGGACGCGATGGTCAGGTCCTTCGTCCCGGCGTCGCGGATCGCATCGATCAGGCGCTCAGGGATACCGCACAGGCCGAAACCGCCTGCGCAGACGTGCATGCCATCGAACAAAAGACCTTCCAGAGCAGCGGCGGCGTCAGGATACAGCTTCTTCATAGGCATGGCCCCTTTGTTCAAAGATCGCGAAGATGAAACGCCCATAAGCGGCACAAACGCGCGGGTCAATTTGGCTAATGCCGAACGCGTTGAACAGGGTTGCTATTCCGGACCAAACGACGTCCGTTTGCAGGCGTCGCCATACGGTCGCCAATAAGTCGACACGTAAAATCCGCTATGATGTACATACATGTTTGTACGTACATCTCCCGTAGGGTGAGAGCCATAGAAAAAGGGTCGCACCAGCATAGCCGGTGCGACCCTTTCCTAACTCTGCGTCAGGCGAGGATTGCTATCCTCAGACCTTGTCGCCAAGCGCACCCTTTACAGAGCCTTTAAGGTTCTGGGCCTCGCCCTTCTTTTCCTGGGCTTTGCCTTCGGCCACCTGGCCCGGATCGTTGCGTGCGTCGCCGACGGCTTGCTTCACATTGCCAGCCGCTTCGTTCGCCAGACCCTTGGCCTTGTCGGTCAGTTCACCCATGAGAATTCTCCTTCATGTATAGGTCGTTATCGACCTGCTGCATAAAGAATGATCGAGGTTAGGGACGGTTCCCGGCGCAGTTTTCGAAATGCGCCGAGTTGAGTGGTCGTTACGCCGCCGACTTGACCCGCGCGCGATAGGCATGGAGCAGCGGTTCGGTATAGCCGTTGGGCTGCGTCAGCCCCTCGAACACCAGCGCGCGCGCCGCCTGATAGGCCAGGCTGGTCTCTGCATTGCCGGCCATTGGGCGGTACAGCAGATCGCCTGCATTCTGCGCATCGACCTTCGCCGCCATCCGCTCCAGCGCAGCATCGGCCTGCTCCGCCGAACACACCCCATGCAGCAGCCAGTTCGCCATATGTTGCGATGAAATGCGCAGCGTTGCGCGATCTTCCATCAGGCCGATGTCGTGAATGTCCGGTACCTTGGAACAGCCAACGCCCTGATCGATCCAGCGCACCACATAACCCAATATGCCCTGCGCATTATTGTCCAGCTCGTCGCGCACGTCCTGTTCCGACCAGTTGACGCCCGCAGCAACCGGGATGGTCAGCAGCGCGTCGAGGCTGGCAACCGGCTCCGCCTTGCGCTCTTCCTGCCGCGCGAAGACGTCGACGCTGTGATAATGCGTCGCGTGCAGAGTAGCGGCGGTCGGCGAAGGCACCCATGCGGTGTTCGCGCCCGTCATCGGATGCCCGATCTTCTGCTCCAGCATGTCGGCCATCCGATCCGGTGCGGCCCACATGCCCTTGCCGATCTGCGCCTTGCCCGACAAGCCGCAAGCCAGCCCGATCTGCACATTGCGATCCTCGTAGGACTTGATCCACGAAGACGTCTTCATGTCGCCCTTGCGGATCATCGGCCCGGCCTGCATCGACGTGTGCATCTCGTCGCCGGTCCGGTCGAGGAAGCCGGTGTTGATGAAGACGATCCGGTCCTTCACGGCATGGATGCACGCGGCGAGGTTCGCCGATGTCCGCCGTTCCTCGTCCATCACGCCGACCTTGATCGTGTAACGTTCCAGCCCCAGTAGATCCTCGATCGCATCGAACAGGTCGTTGGTGAACGCGACTTCCTCCGGCCCGTGCATCTTGGGCTTCACGATATAGATGCTACCCGCGCGGCTGTTCACGAAGTTGCCCGCGCGCTTCAGGTCATGCAACGCGATCAGGCTGGTCATGATTCCATCCAGAATCCCTTCGGGCGCTTCGCTGCCATCGGCCAGTTGCACCGCAGGGTTGGTCATAAGATGCCCGACATTGCGCACGAACAGAAGGCTGCGTCCCGGCAACGTGACGGTGCTGCCATCGGCTGCCGTATAGCTGCGATCCGCGTTCAGCCGGCGCGTCATCATCGCCCCGCCCTTTTCGAACGTGTCCTCCAGATCGCCTTTCATCAGCCCCAGCCAGTTGGTGTAGGCCGCAACCTTGTCCGCCGCATCGACCGCCGCGACCGAATCCTCCAGATCGCAGATCGTCGACAGCGCGGATTCGAGGATGACGTCGGCAATGCCCGCCGGATCGGTCTTGCCGATGGGGTGCGCAGCATCGATCACAACTTCGATGTGCAGCCCATTGTTTTGCAACACGAGATTGTCGCCGTTATGCCCGACCATCTGCGCCGGATTGCGCAATGCCGGTTCCCCGCCAGTCCAGTCCGCCCATGACCCCGCCGCAAGCGGCACAGCCTTGTCCAGAAACGCCTTCGCCCACGCAATGACCTGCGCCCCGCGCGCGGCCTCATAGCCCTTGCCTTCTGCCTTGCCCGGCAAAGCATCCGTACCATACAGTGCATCGTACAGGCTGCCCCAGCGCGCATTGGCGGCATTCAGCAGAAAGCGCGCATTCAGGATGGGCACGACCAGTTGCGGCCCCGCCAGCGTCGCCAGTTCATCGTCCACCTTGGTCGAAGTAATCGCGAACGGCGCAGGCTCCGGCACCAGATAGCCGATCTCGCGCAGAAACGCCTGATACTCGGCCATGTCGAGGGGCTTGCCTGCGCGTGCCTGATGCCATGCGTCAATCTGCGCCTGCATATCATCGCGCTTGGCCAGCAAAGCCACGTTCTTCGGCGCAAACTTGGCGAAAATATCTGACACACCCTGCCAGAAAGCCTCCGCCGCAATACCGGTGCCCGGCAACGCCTGCGTCTCGACGAAGGTCGCCAGCTCCGTTGAGACGCCGATGCCTGCCTTCTGAACGATGCCCATGTCACACTCCTGATCTTGCACTATGCCGCCGCTATAGACCATCGCCATTACAGCCGGTAGATGATAAACATCAGCAACAGTTTTTCCTTTTATGCAATAATGGGGGCAGGCGCATGATGGACCCCGACTATGACCTGTTCATGGCGATCGTCACCGCGGGCAGCCTGTCCGCCGCAGGACGCACCCTCAACACGTCCCCAGCAATGGTATCCAAACGCCTGCTTCGTCTGGAAAATCGCCTCGGCACCCGCCTCCTCCACCGCTCCACCCGCAAGATGGCGCTCACGCCGCAAGGCCAACGCCTCCACGCCGATCTCAAGGCAATCGTTGTCGCGCTCAAGGAAGCGGAAAGCCGGGTGCAAGGCCAGACGGACGTCCCCAGCGGCGCGCTGCGCGTTTCCGCCCCCACCTCCTTCGGCCGCCTGCACCTTGCCCCGCATATCGCGGCATTCCTGCGCGTCCACCCGCGCGTCGACCTGTCGCTCGATCTGTCGGACGGCTTCGTCGATCTCTTCTCCGGCGACATCGACATCGCCATCCGAATCACCGCCGACGTTCCGCCAAGCCTGACCGCCCATCGCCTCGCCCGCAGCGCCCGCGTCCTGTGCGCCGCGCCGGACTATATTGCCGCGCATGGTACGCCTGAGACGATCCCTGACCTTGCTGCCCATCGCCTGCTCGCCGCCACCGGCCAGCTCCCCTGGCGTCTGACCGGCCCCAAGGGCACGACAAGCTGGGATGGCATCAGCCACGTGCGGACCAATTCCAGCGAAGTCGTGCGTGAACTGACCATCGGCGGAGTCGGCATAGCCTTGCGCTCCCTGTGGGACGTGAACCGCGAACTGGCCGATGGCACCTTGCAGCGCGTGCTGCCGGACGTGTCGGGTTCGTCGGACATCGCCATCTACGCTGTCCATCCCCCCGTCCCCACGATCCCGCCAACCGTCGCCGCCCTCATCGGCTTTCTGCGCGAGACCTACGGCCCCGTCCCACCGTGGGAGGTCGATGCGCACTGAGTCGCATCGCCTCTTGCCTCGCCCCCTCCCCCCCGGCAAAGAGGCCCCGCATGACCGGGGCATCGACAGTATCGCAGCAACGAGGGTTTGCCCGCTGGACGCTGGGCTGGACCTTCGCCTTCGCGCTGCTCGCGGGCGGCGCGTTTCTTGCGCATGTCACCTATGCCATTGGGCACGGGATCACGGAGATCTTCTTTCTCGATCAGGATTTTCCCGCGCTGCTGATCGGCCTTGCCGTGCTCGCCCTGCTATCGCCATGGGCCAATCGCGCATCGGCTTATGCCTGGCCCGACCCTGACTGGAAGCGCATCGGCGGCCTCATCCTCCTTGCCCTGCTTGTCGCCTGGGCAGGCCGCTATCTGGTGTTTCAGAATTACAGCCTCTCCCGCGACGAGGAAATGGCCGAACTGGGCGCAGCTTATCTCGGCGCAGGCAGGCTCGCCTGGCCGATCCCGCCCGAATGGCTGGATTATCGCCGCGCGATGGTGCCGGAATTCTACTCCCCCTTCGGCGCAGCGCATTATTGGGCCGCCAACTATCTGCCCGTGAACAGCGCGATCCGCGCTGCCTTCGCGTGGATCGGCGACGCCAATCTCGCGCCGCCTGCCTTGCTCGCCATCGGCCTCGGCGCCCTATGGCACAGCGCGCGCCGCCTGTTCCCCGACCGCCCCGATGCCGTGTGGGTCGCGATGCTGATGGGGCTCACCTCAGCGCAGCTCACCGTCACCGCGATGACGCCTTATGCGATGACGGGGCATTTCGCGTTCAACATGCTGTGGCTGGCCTTCATGCTGCGGGGCGACTGGCGCGGGCATATCGCCGCCGCTGCCATCGCGCTGCTTACCGGCGGGATGCATCAATGGCATTTCATCCTGATCTTCCTCATCGGCTTTCTCATCTGGTTCGCGCTGCAGCGCCGCTGGTGGGCGCTGGCGTTCCATGCTTCGGTCTGCGTGATGATCGTCGTGGTCTGGCAGAAACTCTGGCCCAGCCTGCTGATCGACCTGTTCGGCCCCGCCAGTGACATCCGCCCGTCGGCTGGCGTTGCTGACAAGGTGTCCAGCCTCGCGACTCGCGTCCTCAAAAAATGGTATCCGCTGGCCTATTCGGTCCGCTTCATCGTCTGGAACAATCTGCTCCTCGTGCCTCTCGCCGTCGCCGCAGTGATCGGCGCAGGCTGGGGCTTCCGCTATATGCATGGCTATATCGGCAGCTTCTGCCTGCTTGCGGGTTATGGCTGGATCGCCGTTACGCGCAGGCGCGCCCTGTTGCTCCGCCCGATACTAGTCGCCTGCGTCCTCGCGCTGTTCACCACCGGCTTCTTCTCATGGCGCGCGCATGTCTATGTCGCGCCTTATGCCCAAAGCGACCGCCTGATCCGCGCGACCGATGCCGATACAGTCTTGGTGGACCCGCGCGGCGGCGTGTTCGCGACCGATCTCGTCCGCCCGCAACACGGCGTCTTTACCCGCCCCATCGTCCTGTCGCTGCCTCTGCTGGATCCGGCGAAGCTGGATCGCCTCTGCGCCCGCTATGACGTCGCGATCTTCGACCGGACGGCCTTCCGTCCGCTCGGCATCCCGCTGGCCCGCTGGCAAAATGGCAATACGCAGGTGTTGCGAAACCATCTCGATGCCCGGCATTGCGGCCGCGTGATCGAGACAAATCAGGAATTTCAACGCCCTGCCCCGATCCGGGCGGTTTCTACCGCAGTTGCGAAATAGCAAGTCGCGGCATCGCAAATCTTGACCTAGGTACGAAATCGGCCATGCTGTCGGCATTTCAGTCGGCACATGGGCACACCCGATCGTCCTGCTCTCCATAAAAACGGACATAGTATGAAACGGATACGCAAGGCTGTTTTCCCGGTCGCCGGTCTCGGCACCCGCTTCCTGCCCGCTACCAAGGCAGTGCCCAAGGAATTGCTGGCGGTCGTCGACCGCCCCCTGATCCAATATGCCGTCGATGAAGCCATCGAAGCAGGCATCGAGCAGATGATCTTCGTCACCGGTCGCGGGAAGAATGCGATCGAGGACCATTTCGACATGGCGTTCGAACTCGAATCGACGCAGCGCGAACGCGGCAAGGATATGTCGGCGCTCGAAGGCACGCGCCTCGCCCCCGGCAACGCCGTCTTCATTCGCCAGCAGGAGCCTTTGGGCCTCGGCCACGCAATCTGGTGCGCGCGCGACATCGTGGGTGACGAACCTTTCGCCATCATCCTTCCCGACGAATTCATGCACGGCAAACCCGGCTGCCTCAAACAGATGGTCGACGCCTATGAGCAGGTCGGCGGCAACCTCATCTGTGCGCTCGAAGTGCCGATGGAACAGACGCCCAGCTATGGCGTGCTCGATCCGTCCGGCACCAATGGCGACCTGACCGTCGTCAAGGGTCTGGTGGAAAAGCCCGCCGCCGGCACCGCGCCGTCCAACCTCATCATCGCGGGCCGCTACATATTGCAGCCTGAAGTGATGAAGCTGCTCGAAACGCAGGGCAAGGGCGCGGGCGGCGAAATCCAGCTCACCGATTCGATGGCAAGGCTGATCGACACGCAGCCGTTCCACGGCATGACGTTCAAGGGCGACCGCTACGATTGCGGGT
>NZ_BSEF01000015.1:0-100621 GCF_027925545.1 Sphingobium sp. BS19 | reverse complement strand
TGATGCCGTCATACTGGTTGTGGACGGTGCGATAGATGTCGTGCTGGACGTCGATAGTCGAGAAATGGTGGACGAAGCGACGCAGGTACCGGCGGAACTCGATCGCGCTGTGCCACGGTTCGAACGCGAATAGCGTGCACCATTCCATCCAAAAATTTGTCTCGAAGAAATGCGGCTGGAAGCAGTCGGTGATGCGCTTGTCGTCGAGCAGGCTTTCGGGCTCACCGATCAGCTTGACCAGGTCGATCCGGTCGCGTTCGGTAAAACCCATGGTGTGCGCGTCGGGCACACTCCCGTCCAGGTTGACCAGCCGGACCTTATTGTTCCACGGCCATGTCTTGGCGGCGCGGTTGGTTTCCTCGGTCACAGAAATCGTCGGATCGGTCGCTGCGGGGATGCCGTCAAGCAGGTCGAAGGTACATTGGTACATCGCCTCGAACATACGGCTGCCGCTCATGAAATAACCGTCTTCCGCAGTGCCGTGCGCATCGAACGCGCCGCCGGTCTGGTGGCTTTCCTCGAGGATTGTGATGTCCTTCCCGGCGACATCGCCATCGCGCAGGAGGATTACCGCCCCCGCAAGCGAGGCGATCCCGCTGCCAACAAATGTGTAGCTGCTCATGAAAAGGCGATCCTTTGTGCGAAGGATCATGCTTTACCTGCGTTCACACAGCCGCGAGTAGCGTCGGAAACTACTCAAGGCGCAAATGCATAGCGAGCGACGCTAGGGAGTGTCATTTCTATCCAGCAAAGGGGTGACATTTCTACTTAGCGCTTACACACCGGTAGTACGATAATATTTGGTATGTTAAATTCGCAGTAGGCTCACTTTTGCAAATGGACATGCAGATAAACCAGTTATCACATAAGCGGAATTGACCCTTTCTTATAAGGTGCGGTACAACCCCGCTTGAGGAGCGTGGCACGCTATGGGCACCGAAACCGCTTTGGAAGGGCAGAAAACCGCTATCGCGCCGCCAGAGGCCTCCCTGCCGGCCATCGCGGCGCAGAGCGACCTTGCCTGGGCGATCGTGCAGATGCGAGCGGGGGAGCGGATCGTTATCAATGAGGCGCTCATCGCTGCCTATCAGCGTTCGTCGTCGCCCCACAGCATCCGCGCGTTGAAATCTGACGTCGAGGCTTTCGATGCCTGGTGTCGGCGCATGAACCGGATCGCGCTGCCGGCGTCGGCCGAGACCGTTGCAGACTATCTCGACGCGCGGGCAGGGAAGGGGGGCAAGCCTGCCTCGCTCGGTCGCTACAAGGCGTCGATCGCCAAGATCCACCAGTTGCTCGACCTTAAGGATCCGACGTCAGCGCCACTGGTCAAGCTTCGGCTCGCAGCGGTCCGACGGGAGAAGGGCACGGCGCAGAAGCAGGCGCGACCTTTGCGGTTCAAGGGCCCAGTGCGCGACGTCGAGCGCGACAAGGCGCGGGGGCTTAATATCTGCGCGCTGCTCGAGAGCTGCGGCGACGATCTGCCCGGGCTGCGTGATCGGGCGCTGCTGTCGGCTGCCTATGACACCGGCCTGCGTGCGTCCGAGTTGGTGGCGGTCGCGGTTGAGCATATCGAGGAGGCGATCGACCCCGAGGCGCGGCTGCTGCAAATCCTTCGAAGCAAGGGCGATCAGGACGGGGAGGGGGCGACCGCCTATCTGAGCCCGCGCACGGTCGCGGCGATCGCGACCTGGACCGAGGCGGCCGAGATCACGGCAGGGCCACTGTTCCGGCGGGTGCAGGTGCGGCGTTACAAGGCACGCGCCGCCGTGCGCGGTCGTCCGATCGACAGCATCTCAGGCCGGGAGGCGTGGGATCTGCGCAAGACGCTCTCGAAGCCTGCGGTGAAGGCGCGCGTCGAATATGACATTGGCGCCGTGGCGCTGCACCCTGGCTCTATCGGGTCGATCTTCCGGTCGATCATTCAGCGGGCGTTTGACGGAGGCGCGTTGCCCGACCTGACCGCGGAGGATTTGGCCCGGCTTGTCAAAGGGATCAGCGCGCACTCAACTCGGATTGGGCTGAATCAGGATCTATTCGCCAGTGGCGAGGATCTCGCGGGCATCATGGATGCGCTGCGGTGGAAGTCGCCGCGCATGCCGCTCGCTTACAACCGCAACCTCGCCGCGGAGCAGGGCGCGGCAGGTCGACTCATGGCGAAGATCGCTTAGCGGATACAGGCGTACGGAAGTAGATTGCGGCCAGGCATTCAGATGGCTGTGTATCAACCAACATCTAGGACAGATCGATTCTACTTGTCGATGTCGTCGAATATCGATCGCGTCGCAGCGGGCGTGGGCGGTACGGGGGCTTCTTCCTTCTTTTGCGTCACGATGTGGCTCCAGTCCGTATCGCTTTCGTCCTCTTCATCCCGCTCACGTTTGCGCTCTTCGATCGCGTCGACCGAGCGCCTGACCTGGTCGCGTGCTTCGTCGATCAAAGCGACGGCATCGGCGTCGACACCAATCGCCTCCACGCGATCCAGAACGTCGAGCAGTTTCTTGAAATGGCTATCGGGCTCTTCGTCGAGATCAGCATCCGCCGCTATCTCGTCGATCCGATCTTCGAGGGATGGCAACACCGTGGTGCGCAATCCCATGCCCATGCCGACCAGCCGTAATGGCGATAATAGGCCGAGCATATCCTCTTCCTCGAAGAAAGAGGCGTCGAGCGCATTTTGCGCCGCCGATTCAAGCCTGTCAGCTGCTTCCAGGCGCAGATCGTCGGGCAAGAGTCCAAGACGATTTGCCCGACCGTAGGTGGCAAGCTGCGGGTCGTTACCAACGGGATCGGTCCGCCAGCACGATCGCCGCAACAAATCCGGATATTGCTGAACCACCTTGGAGAAGACCCCCTCGCTGGCCCGATAGGACAGGAAGTGGAACAGCATCCAATTGCGCTGGCGTTCGTCGGGCGTACGGCCGAGACGAGCGACCAAGGAGTCATCCAGTGCGGTCGGTATGACCAGCGCGTCCCGTATGAGCGGCGATCCCTCGCACGTGAAGCTTCCGAGAATGGTGTCGACCGGTGCACCGCGGATCAACGCCGCCATCATATGCGGCTTCTGCCGCATGATCTCTGTCAGGGCGTCCGAGATCGTCGGGTGCGCGAAGGTCCATCTCGGTCCGGAGAGCTTAAGGAACGACCCCATTAGCTCCGCAAAGCAATCCTGAATCTTGGTGATGGAATAGCCGGTCAGTTCCGCGACGGCCTGCGCTGCCAACGGATCGTGGTCACTGGGATCGAAACCGACCTGATGGACATAAACCAGAATGAGCGCCGCCTGCAGCTGATCGTCCAAGGCGTTGACCGTATCGATAAGGTGCTCGGTCGGCTCTTCCATGAAGCGGACAAGCGAGGGCTCGCGCGGCGCCAGCCCCTTGGTGAAGTTCGGATCCCCAAGCCGTTCGGCAATGCCGGGGAGAAAATCCTCGACGGCGGCAACAGCAGCTAGGTGGGGCTTCACGCTCGACCGCCAGCTCTGACTCTGCTCCCCGAAATTGACGTGGTTGTATAGGATCTGGGCTTTCTCGTCGAAGGTCAGATCGCCCACGTCGACCACAGCGCTTCCGTCCGTAAATTGCGCGAGATTGCGCTGGCCGAGCCGCCGCCGCGCTCCCTCATAGATGTGCTTGCGCGACGTCAGCAGGAAGCGGTTGCCGTGATTGATCGCTGCACGCAATTTCGAAAAGGCAGAGGCCCAGTCCTGGACATAATCGTCGCGCAGCACGTTCGAACCGAAGGCGTCGTCGATCCAGAAAAATCGCCCGGGGTCGTTTGGATTCCCTCCCGCCTCGAAATCGCGCGGGCTCGTAAGAGCAAGGACGGTGTTATCCGGGTTCTCAGATGCGATCGTGGAAACGATGGCGCCGATTGCCGATTTGCCGCTCGACGGATTGCCGAGCAGGAGCACAACACCATGATCAGAGATCGCGTTAACGGCATCGCGATGGGCCTTGGTCGGAACATAAGTCCGCAGCTTCGGAACCCAGCTGTCGAGGAGTGCTCGGCTCTGTTCGCTGAGCCGCTCGTCGACTATCGAGGTTAAATCGCCAAGACCATAGACCTGTGGCACGAGCGCGCGCAGGCGGGCGCTACTCCTGATGACCCGAACGATAAACTGGCGGCCCAGAATATGCGGTTTGCGCACGCCGAGCGCGCGCAATCGCGCGCGCATCGCGGCGGCGACAGGCGCATCGACGCTCATGTTGGTCATGAAGGCGTAAGTGTCGGCCAAACCGGCCTTAACCAGTTCCTCGACGTTTTCGATTTCGCCCGATAGGTCGCCCGCCTTCAGCGCCTTGCCCGCCTCCGAGGTGTGCTTGCACTGAATCGTGCCAATGGAAGGCGCATCCGATCCCAACGGTATAAGAAATACCGCGTCCTGGCCGCCATCCTGCGCTTCCCGGAAAATCTCGACCGGACGGCCGAGCACGACCTCGCAGACCTGCGAGCAGAGATCCTGGAATGCACGCCAACCGATCGTATGGAGGGCTAGGTCGCTCCACGGACCGTGCGCGCGGCGCTCTCGCGTCGAGACGATCTCGCTCAAGCCGTTGTCGACTTTCACGCCACGGGGACCGGCGCTTGCGCCTGTGGCGGGCCAGGCAGGTCCTCGTCGCGGAAAAAGCGCCACATTGCGCGAATTACGGCCGTCAACATGTTGCTCTCGCGACCGTGCTCCTTGGCGCGCAGCAATGTCTGATAAACGACCTCGGGGATTTTCTGGGTGTCATTGCTCGGGTGCACGCCGAAGGGCTCGCAGGCATCAGCAAGGCACGCGGCGTGAATGTCCGGGGTGATATCCTCCTTAAGTCGATGTTCCAGCGTTTTGCCGAAATGCGCATAGCAATCGCTGACGAGGTCATCGCTCGGGGCGGCATCGAACACTGTCTCCGGCTTTGCGAGCTTGCTCAAGGCAAGATCGGTCGCGGGCGAACGCTTGGCTTCGGGCAGATGATGATCGCAGTCCCAGAGCAGGAAGGTCGGAATGCCCAGCTCGCGGAAAATGACATAGGGACGGTCGAGGTTAGCCTTGCCCTCAGCTGAAAGGATGGCGATCCCGGCCGCCTCGAAATTGACACCGAGCATCCGCGCGGTCGCCGTGAGCGCCGCTTTGTCGCTGCGCCCCTCGACTAGGATGACGCCATTCGCGAAGAATCCTTCGGCCAGTTCGGCTCCAAGGATATGGAGCCGCGGCATCAAGGTCTGTGCGCTGTACGAGCCGCCGGGCTTATCCCAGCCGCGTTCGAGCTTCTGCGCCACGATGCCGAGATCGAGGGCCTGCAAGCTGCACTGCTTGAACGCGCTGTCGGCGCAGGCTGAGCGGCGGGTGAGCCGGATCTCGTCGGCCTTGCCCATCGAAATGAACATCGGCGAGTGCGAGCCGAAAATGATTTGGGTATGCCCCTGGACGCCCGGAAGCGTGCCGCTGCTCAGCCCGCGCAGCACCTCCGCGAAATGCCGCTGCTTGGTCGGATGCTGGTAGAGCTCGGGCTCCTCGATCGCGAGGATTAATGTTGGCGCCTGGCCGACCAACGCCTGACCGTCGGGAGCGGCGCCCCCCGCACCTCCGGCACCTGCATCGTCAGCTTCCGGGACCGCCGTGCGCGCCAGATGTTGGAGCAGCGTGAAGATGAAGGCGCGTTGCAGGCCGTGACCCTGCCTATCGACCGGACCGCCGAAACCGTCGTCCTTGAGAAACACGTCCGCCATCGGTAACGGGACCGGCATCTCTCCGATCTCCCGCCAGTTCAGGCCGACCTCCGCATCCTGGTACAGGCCGCGCAGGTCGGCCGTGAGCGTCCCCGCCAATGTGCCAAGTTCTGGCATGTTTTCTGCCGACACCAACGCCTGATAAGCTTCCGTCATCTGCGCTTTAAAGGCCTGGACGTCGGGTCGCTGCAAGATCTGGCTACGCACCAGCAGCTCGAGCAGCTTGCCGATAACGCTCGCCTTGCCGTCAGCCGCATCGACTGATGCCTCGCGCACAGCCGGGATGAAGACGAAGCTCGTATGCCTCTGGAGCTTGCCGCGGCTGTTGTTCTGAAAGCCGAAGAACTGCCCGTCATCAAGCAACAGGACCAGTTGCGCGGGATGGGCTGCCTCCCAATCCAGCAGCGCCTGGTCAACTGCGGCCGCGCTGCCGGCATTGGGCAGATCCGCGTAGAGCGCATTGTTTTCGCGCAGGGCATTGTAGGCCGCGCGTTTTGGCGTCGCGGCGGATTGCGATCGGATCGCGACGAAGTCTGGGATTTGAGGAACGACGCCGTGATAGCGACCGCT
Source organism: Sphingobium sp. BS19 (assembly GCF_027925545.1). Taxonomy (NCBI): domain Bacteria; kingdom Pseudomonadati; phylum Pseudomonadota; class Alphaproteobacteria; order Sphingomonadales; family Sphingobiaceae; genus Sphingobium; species Sphingobium sp. BS19. The sequence continues at coordinate 94,339 of NZ_BSEF01000015.1, read as the reverse complement.
TGAGGCGCCACCATCGAAGATACGGGTGACGACCAGCTTGCCGTCGCGAACGCGGTCCTCGAACGACGCCGCTTCCTGATCGCTAAGCTGATGGAAAGTTAGTTCTATCTCGATCGGCCGCCCCTGATCACGCCCGAAGAAGTCGTCCGCGTCGCAGCTCTTCGACGTCGAGTAAAATTTCTCGATCGCTTTCAGTATCGACGACTTGCCCGCGCCGTTGCCGCCGATGAACGCCGTGTGCGCGCCGAAGCCGACTTCGATATCTCGAAGCGACCTAAAGTTTTTGATGCGCGCGCGCTCGAGCTGCATTGGTCCCCCCCAAGTATCCCTACTTTTCAATTTCGATCGGTTCGAATGCAAGGGCAATTACCACCATCCGGACCTGCACCTCGCAAGGTGGCTTGGCCGAGAGGCTCCGCTTGCGTTCCGCGCCCAACCGACGGCAAAGTCCCTTGGCGACCTGATCTAATTGATGCGCTCTTCGATCCTACTGCCGCTCGGCGTCTTGATAACACTGAATCCGTTGGGCACCGCCTGCTGAACGAGTGGCACATGCGAGATCAAGCCCACTGCTCTCCGCTGGCCAACGATATCTTGCAGAACCTGCAGGACCTGATCCAGCGTTCCGCCATCGCTGTCGCTGTCGAGACTGCCGAAACCCTCGTCGATGAAGATCGTATCGAGACGGATGGCGCCGTGTGTCATCTCCACGATATCGGAAAGCCCAAGGGCAAGCGCCAAAGCGGCGATGAAGGTCTCGCCGCCCGATAGGGTCGTGACCTCCCTGGCTCGTCCAGTCTGGATGTCATGGACGCGGATATCCAGCCCACGCTTTCTGCGACCGCCTATCGTTTGAATGTCCCGTTCCAGGCGATACCGGCCCTGACTCATCGGGCCGAAGCGAAGGTTGGCGGCCTCCAGCACCTGATCGAACATCGCGCCGACGGCGTAGGTCTCCAGAGTGATATTCATCGCGTTGCGGCCTTCGAACGCGTCGGCCAGCGCGCGCAAAGGGCCGGATTGTTCGTTCAACAGCGCGAGGCGCTCCATCTGCTCGCGCAGGCTTTCGAGCAATTGGGTCAGCTGATTGCAACCCGCTCGCCCGTCGGCGGCAGCGCGGATAGCGGTCGCGGCGGCCGCCTGCGCGGCATCTCGGTTAGCGCGGAGAAGCTCGAGATCCGGCCGCTCACGCTCCGCGATCGCCACGCTCGTATCTTCGACCCGGCTCTGCGCACGAGTCAGGTTTTCGCGGAACGTGTCGAGTTGTCTAAGCATGGTCGCGATGTTCGCAATATCGGCTTTCGCCACCCGATACTGCTCATCGGTTAGGCCAAGCTCGTCTCGCCGTGTCGCGTAAGCGGTACGCGCATCGGCGAGGTCCTGGTCGCGCTCGGTAATACGCTTTGCCGCGCCTATTTGGTCGCTTTCGGCGGCGGCGCGATCAGTGCTGCTCTGGGTGCAGGCGTCCTGCGCCGTCTGGATTTCCTGCTGGCGGTTGTCGATCTGCGTGCTGACGGAGCGTCGCCGAAGCGTTATCGCGGCGGCATCGCGAAGCGATTCAGGAACTGCGGCGATGTGGTCATTATATGACTGCCGTGCGAGCGCGGCCGCTGTCCCCGCAGCCTGCTCTGCTTCGGCCTTCGTCAAGCGTTCGGCGTCTGCCGTGGTGACGTTGCCCTCAAGGGTTCCGGTCTGTCCGACGAGGGACGCCACATCGACGACAGCGCCCAGCGCCTCGATCACCTTGCCCATCCGCAGGACCTCACCCTCGAGATCCGCGGCACTGCCTTCGGGCGCGTCCAGCGCCTCCAGGGCAGTCTTTCGTTCGTCCCGAACGCTACGCGCTGCGCTGAATGCCGATTCCGCCGTCTGCGCATCTGTTGCGGCTTTGTCGAAAGCGACCTGCGCTTCACGCCACGCGCCCTCCAATCCGGCGGCTGGCTCGCCACCATGGGCCGGCCGGGGATGGTCTGCGCTGCCACAGACGGGGCAGGGGCTGCCGCCTTCGAGGCTCTCGGCGAGGAGCCTCGCCTGGCCAGCGATGAATTCCGCCTGCCGATCACGGACCGCGCTTTCAAGGCCGCTACGTTGCAACCGGGCTTCCGCCACGGTGGTCTGCGCTTTCGTCCGTAGCCCTTCTGCGGTCTCTAGCGCCGTCCCAGCCCGCTCCACCTCGCGTGCGTGGCGCGCTTGCTGCTGGATGCGGTCGCGATCTGCGGTGAGGCGCACCCGCTCGTTCTGGTTGGCATGCGCCCGATCGACATTTACGCGGTGGGTCGCGAGCGCTTGCGTTGCACGTTCGGCCTGTTGCCGAGCCGTCGCGGCTGCCGTCCGCGCGCTTGCGAACAGGCCCTCGGCATTCTGGGCCTGCAGCTTCAAATCGGCGGCATCGGTAAGGACTGTGGCATAGCGATCGAGTTCGGAAAGCTGCTGCTTCAAAGCGTCGATTTCACCGACCTTGGCTTTCAGTTCTGCCAGTGTCCGCTGCCCTGTCGCCTCTGCCGCCGCGGTTTCGGTCACGCGCTGCGAGGCGATCGTCTCCGCGCCCTTGGCCGCAGCCAAGGCTGTGACCGCGCGCGTGACCGCGTCATCACGATCGACCAGCTGCGCCGCGCACCCGGCCGCCGTATGGCGCTCGCGAAGAGCGTCCATATCGGTCTGGCGCTCTTGAAGAACCAGGAGCGCTGTCGCCGCAGCACTGGCTTCATCGAAACATTTCTGCAGGGCCTCCCCATTGCCAAGCGTAGCGGCGGCGGCAGCACGGGTCGCGTCGGCCGTGGCCGCGCCGACATCGAGTTCGGCGCAGCGTGCTTCCGCTGCATCGATCGCGCTGGTCAGATCATCGGTGCTGGCGAACCCGGCGTTGGTCAGTTGCTGAACGTGCAGCGCCATGCCCTGCTGGTAGATCGTGCGGGCTTCGGCGGCACGCCCCTTCAGGCGCTCGGTCATTCGCTCGTAGAGCGAGACGTCGAACAGGCCGCGCAAGATGTCGAGGCGCGCCTTACTGTCCGACGCGAGGAAGCGCTCGAACTGCCCCTGCGGCAGAAGGACGATCTGGCGAAATTGCTCGACGTCGTAGCCGAGCAATTCGCGGATGCGCTCGTTGACCACGCCGACCCGCTTCTCGGCCAGCACCGTTCCGCAATTGTCGACCGAGACATCATCGAGCTCGATATCGGTCACATCGAACAGATAGGCGGTGTGGACATGGTCGGTCTCGCCATCGCCGCGCAATCTCGGCCGCTTCTGCTCGGGCTGCCGGCGCACGAAGTATCGCTTGCCGCCGAGCTCGAACAGGAAAGCCACCTCTGTGAGGGTCTGCGCCGCGGCATGGCCTGACCGCATGCTGGTCGTCGGCTGCTCGTGTCTCGCACCTTCGCCGAAGAGCGCGAACGCCATCGCGCTGAAGATCGAGGATTTGCCCGATCCGGTGGGCCCGTAGATCCCGAACAGGCCTGAATCGACGGCGCGGCGGAAATCGACGACCTCGGTCGCGGCATAGGGCCCGAAGGCGGTTATGAAGAGCTTGAGCGGTTTCACGCCTCGATCTCCTGGCGTGCTTCGTGGATCAGCGTGTTCACGAGCTGGGTGTCGATCTCGCCCGGTGCCTCCCCGCGAACGAATTCTATGAAGTCGGAGACAAGGGTCTCAGGATCGTCGATCGCGGCGCGCCCTTCACCCAGCTTCTCCTCCAGTGTGCGTTCTGCGCGTTCGTAACTGAGCTGGACAGCATTGGGGTAGAGCACACGAATGCGCTTCATCGGATCGATCTGGGGGGTTTCATCTGTGAGGACGACCCGGATGAAATCATCCGAGCCAACGGGTGCCGCGACCAGCTCCTCGAGCGTCCCCCGGATCGTCCGGGCGTGCCGTCGGGGTTTTAACGGTATGGCCGTTGTCTCGATGGAGCCATCGGCCGCCATGTCGATCAGCGTCAGCGATTTCTCCTGACCTTCCTCGTCGAAGCCGAAGGCGAGCGGCGAGCCGGAATAGCGAATGTGCGGTGCTCCCACCGATTGCGCCCGATGGAGATGGCCAAGCGCGACATAGTGGGCGCCGTCGAAGATCTCCGCGCTGATCGTCTCGATCCCGCCTACGGTGCGGGACAGCGACCGTTCACTATCCGTCGGAGCGGCGCCTTCGACGAAGCTGTGCGCGACCACGATCCATCGAGCGCCGGCCGGGACACGGTCACGCGCGGCGTTGACCTGGGCGGCGATGACGTCGGCCGGACAGCTGATATCCTCTGCTTCAAAGCAGGCTCGGGCGGCGAACTCATAGGAAAAAGGAAGGGCAGAGATAGCAACCGACCCGTGCTCGTCTTCGAGCATCATCGGCAGATCGTCGGCATCGAGCGGTCCACGGATCAGCGCCTTTTCGATCGGCGCGAGGACGCCGAGCATGCCGATCTGGGCGGCCGCATCGTGATTGCCGGCGATGATGACGATGGCGAGTCCTGGGTTGGCCGTCGCCCGAACCAGAAAGTCGCGAAGGCGCGTGAGCGCGGTTTGCGGTGGGCCGGCGCGGTCGAAGATATCGCCGGCAATGATGAGCACGTCGGGGGAATGCTCGAGAATGGCCGAATCGATCTGGGCGAGGATCGCATCGTGATCCTCGTCGAGCGGTAGCTGGAAGAACTGGCGGCCCAGATGCCAGTCGCTCGTGTGCAAAATCCGCATGCCCTGATTCCATCTATTTCTTATGCGTGTAGAAACTAGATGGATTCTACCCGAAGAGTCAACTAAGGTCGCATCATGACCGACGGCGAGCTCAAGCCCGCACAGCGTGCGAGGCTACACTATCTGGACCAATGTCTCACCTGGCTGGGGCAGGCGAACAGGCGCGACCTGATCGAGAGGTTCGGTATCTCCAACGCACAGGCGGCGGTCGACTTCCGAATCTACATGGAGCGCGTGTGCGCGCCCGCACCGTCCTATGACCCCGTTCGCAAAACCTATGTCGCGGACCGGGCGCATCGCGGACTCGAAGATACGGCCGAGCCGCCTTCGCTTGAAGCGATATACGCACAGGCCCACCAGGATTTTGCCCGGCTTCCCGGACCGACCCGGCAATGTCCGGCGCCGGTGATGCGCGAGCTCAATCAGGCGATCGAAAGGCGCTGTTTTGTCGAGATCGATTATGTGTCGATGTCGTCCGGCCGCCGCGATCGCCAATGGATCGCGCCCGCCCATATCGCGAGCGACGGCGAGCGATTGCATGTCCGGGCCTGGAGCCCAGATCGCAACGAGTGGCGCGACTTCCTGCCCGTGCGGGTGTCGGACGCCAGCAGTTTCAAGATGCGCCCGGTCGAGGGCACGCTGCCGCCGGACGAAGACTGGGACATGATTGTCGAGGTCCGCTTGCGGCCCAGAGCGGATCTGACTGCGGAGCAGAAGCGGGCGGTCCGGCTCGAATATGGCTTCGTGGGCGACGATATTCGCTTCGAGACGCGGCGAGCCCTCGAATTCTACATCGAACGGCGCTGGGGGCTGGATCGTCCCGGCGCCCGGCTCGAGCGGTATTGACCGCGCGATGGGCGGCAACGTCACCGTCGATCCCCGCGAGCGGGCCACCCCGGTCGATGATCCTGCGATCATCGAAGCGCGCAGCCGTCGCACCGGCCGCCTGCTCGACGCCAAGCGTCTGATCCGCTCGTTCGATTATGCCGCAGCCATCCGCCTGAGGGGTATCCTGAAAGACGCGGCCAGTCGTGGCCGGCCGCGTCTCGTCTGCCCGATGTGCGGCGTCACGCTTTTCCTGGCGAGCAGCATGCGCAAGAATTTCTACCTCCGGCACCGTTCGGAGGACGGCTCCTGTCCGGCCGTCACCCATAGCGGGCTGACCGAGCCGGAGATGCGCGCCATGAAATATCGCGGCGCACAGGAGAGCGACGCACATCTACGCACCAAAGAGCTGTTGGTGCACAGCCTCGCGGCCGACCCCGGTTTCTCCGACGTGCGCGTGGAGGCGACCTGGCGCGCAAGCGAGGGGCTGGTTGGACTGCGGCGCCCCGACGTGTCGGCCCGGTGCGGCGATCTCCGAGCCGCGTTCGAGGTGCAGCTCAGCACGACGTTCCTCGATGTGGTGCTTGGGCGAAAGCGCTTCTACCGCGAAGAGGGCGCAGCGCTCGTTTGGATCCTGCCGAGTTTCGACCCGAGCTACCGGCGAATGACGACCGACGACATCCTGTTCGGCAACAATTCGAACATTCTTGTCGTGGACGAAGCGACCGTCGCGGCGTCCATCGCGGCGAGTCAGTTGATCGTGCGCGTGTGGCACCGGCAGCCGCGGATCGATGGCGAGCATGTCGTCGACGACTGGGTCGAGCGCCTCGTCGCGTGGAGCGATCTGCTCATCGATATCGATCGCCAGACCGTCTGTGCGTTCGATTTCGCTGCAGCCGAGAGCGCTGCGATATCGGAGCTTGGGCGACTGCGCGAGCAACAAAAGGCAGCCGAAGAGGCGGCTAGGCGCGCCGCCGCGGGGGCGAGCGAGCGCAAATTACGAACAGAGATATTTGAGTGGGCCTTAGCCGAAGACCGGGTGGACGACTTGGTAGGCTATTATCAGCGTTGGACCGAGCTGAACTACGACCTAGTCGCCTACTGCGCGGACCTTCTTAGTACGCCTTCGGACGTGCGCGTGCCCATCCGGATGGTGAAGGTGATTGAGACAGCTAAAGCGGGAAAGCCCGTTGGTTTTGGGTACGATACACTCGTGGAGGTGGCGCACCATCTTTTCCACCAACGTCCGGAGCTGCTCATGGGCTTCGGCTACCTGCTGCGCGCTTACGGGCATCACCACCTTCTCGCCAAACAGGATGCCAGCGGAAAGTGGGCGGGCAAAGTCTCAGCCAATCGTGTAGCAATGCGGTGCGATCCGCGCTTCCAACTGGCGGAAGACGAGCAGCGTCTTTTCGACTTTCTTTCAGAGGATCTTTGCCGGAAGCCGGCGGCGGGGGAGGGTGGCAAATGACGGAAGCACGTCTGTTTGATCTCAACATCGAGAAGATCCTCGAAGCGTGGGAAAGCGCCCATGCGGTTCGCGAGCTGATCGCCAACGCGATCGACGAGCAGCAGCTCAGCGACACCAGCGACATCGAGGTCTTCAAGGCCGAAGGTGGCAGCTGGATCATCCGCGATTATGGTCGCGGGCTGCGCTACGAGCATTTCACGCAGAACGAGAATGTCGAGAAGCTTCAGAATTCGGGCAAGGTGATCGGCAAATTCGGTGTCGGCCTGAAGGATGCGATGGCGACACTCCATCGCAACGGTGTCCCGGTCGAGATACGCTCGGCGCATGGTGAGATCACGCTCGCACAGGTGGCCAAGCGCGATTTCGCCGATGTCGTCACCCTGCACGCGGCGGTGCAGCCAGCTTCCGATCCGACGATGACCGCACGGTGATCGTGCTGCGCGGGTTGAGCGACGAGCAGATGGACAAGGCAAAGGGCTTTTTCCTCCGCTTTTCCGATGAGAACCTTCTCGAGAGCACGAAGATCGGTGACATCCTGCGCCGCAAGCCCGGCGCGGTGGCCAGGATCTATGTTGCCGGCCTGCTTGTCGCCGAGGAGGAGAATTTCGCCTTCTCCTACAACATCACCGCGCTCACCGAGCCGATGCGCAAAGCGCTCAACCGCGAGCGGACCAATGTCGAACGCACGGCCTATTCCGACCGCGTAAAGCAGATGCTACTCAATGCTACCGCGAGCGAGGTCGCCGAGGAGTTGGCGCATCAACTTCAGGCGATGCAATCAGGCGAAGGCAGCGATGAGGTTCGCTGGAAAGAGGTTGCGATCCATGCGGTGCGGATCCTGAACGGTAGCGGCGACTATCTGTTCGTAACCGCAGACCAGCTGATGAGTAATGCGTCGGCTCTCGATCATGCTCGTGATGACGGCATCCGCATTATCACGATCCCCGACACGATCCAGCAAGAGGTGTCGGGCATGACCGATTTGTCCGGCGCGCCGGTTCGCGACCTCGGCCAATATCAGTCTGAATGGAATAACAGTTTTGTATTCGACTTTGTCGACCCGATTGCGATGGCGCCCGGCGAGCGGGACGTGTTCGGGCACGCGCAAGCCATCGTCGATCTTGTCGGCGGACTGCCGGCCCGCGTGCAAGCGGTTAGGGTTAGTAATACGATGCGCGTCGACTTTGCGACGGCGAGCGATGCCCTCGGCCTTTGGGACGGCGCTACCGAGTCCATCGTCATCAGGCGCGACCAGCTTTCCTCACTGTCGGATTTTGCCGGCACGCTCCTCCATGAGCTTGTACATGCGCGGACTGGCTATGATGACGTTACGCGCGGTTTCGAGAGCGCACTCACCGATGTGATCGGGAAGACAGCAGCAGCGGCGCTGGCGACGAGTACAGCTTCAGCTGGCCGCGCAGCATCGAAGTTTAGTCTGCGTCGGCTTATTGGTCGCTAGCACGAGCATGTCTTGGACGGTGTAGGCGAGCCGGTTGAAATGCGGGCCCACTGAAAATGGAAGGTAAACAAATCCTTCTGCTTCCGCTCCATATAGGATAGGGGGGTATGCTATGGGACATTTGGGCAAAGGCAATGACGAGCTCCTGAAGCGAGTCCGCCGGATCGCAGGCCAGGTCAAAGCGATCGAGAAAGCGCTGGCCGCAGACACGGATTGCTCGACGACGCTGCATCTCGTCGCAGCGACACGGGGCGCCATGAACGGTCTCATGGACGAAATTATTGAAGAGCATGTCCGAGCTCATGTAGCGGACCCTGACCTCTCTCCCGAGGATCGCTCCGCCGGCGCAGAAGAATTGATCGCGGTCATACGCCGCTACGCGAAATAAGGCTCAGATATTGATGACGACCCGCGACATTGATGCCTTTACGCACGACCATGTATATCTGGGTGCGGCTCACGATGAAAACGCGCGCCGGACTTTGTGGGTCGTGATTCTGACCGCTGTGATGATGGTTGGCGAGATCTTCGCCGGCTATGTCACCGGGTCGATGGCGCTGCTTGCCGATGGCTTCCATATGGCGACCCACGCGGGCGCTTTAAGTGTGGCCGCAATTGCTTATGTCTATGCCAAGCGGCACGCGTCGAACCGCCAATTCAGTTTTGGAACCGGCAAGGTTGGCGACCTCGCGGGCTTCGCGTCGGCGCTGGTGCTTGGTCTGATCGCTTTGGGCATCGGGATCGAGTCCATCTTGCGGCTGTTCGAGCCCATCAAGGTTGCATTTGGCGAGGCGACGCTGATTGCCGTGATCGGGCTGGGGGTGAACATCGTCAGCGCATTCCTGCTGTCGGGCAGTCATCATCATGGTCATGACCACCACCATCATGACCACGGTACGGGCCATGATGCTCATGGCGGCGACAACAACCTCCGCTCGGCCTACGTCCACGTTCTCGCTGACGCCCTCACCTCCGTGCTGGCGATAGCGGCGCTCCTGGCAGGCCGCTATCTTGGCTGGGTGTGGATGGACCCTGTCATGGGTATCGTGGGAGCGGTGGTGATCGCTCGCTGGTCCTGGAGCCTGATGCGTGACACTGCCACGGTCCTCCTCGACACGACCGACGATCATGTGGCCGAGGAAATCAAGGATCTCGTTGAAGGACCAGGCGACGCACGCATCGCTGACCTCCATGTCTGGCAAATCGGCCCCGAAGCCCATGCAGCAATCATCGGTGTGGTGGGGGCTATCGGGATCGATGCGGACATCATCCGAGGCCGACTAGGTCCCGTCCACGAGCTGAAGCACCTGACGATTGAGTGCCATTGAAGCTCAAATACGAAAGCCCCGTGTTTCGTTTCGATGGGTCTTTCGGGGTGGAACCATACTCAAATCAATCGTTTTCCAGCGCGTCCATGATGGGACAATCGGGCCTCTCGTCCCCATGACAATGCTCGGCGAGATCGAGCAGCGACCTTCTGAGTGCCTCCAATGCGAGCGCCTTGCGATGCAACTCGGCGGCACGAGTCAATGCGATGCGCTTGACGTCGGCGCTTTCACGCGAATTGTCCGACCACAGGCTTAGCAACGACCGTATGTCCTCGATCGGAAAACCAAGGTCGCGGGCATTTGCAATGAAACGCAGGCGATGGAGATCGGCGTCGGAATAGTCGCGATAGCCCGACTGCCGCCGCGGCGCCGCTCCGATCAGCCCGATCTTCTCATAATGGCGGATCATGCGCTGCGAAACGCCGCTTGCGCTCGACGCATCGCCGATCTTCATAGCTTGGCCCGGTTAAGCCGGAGCGCGTTTGTGACCACCGTGAAGCTTGACAATGCCATGGCCGCGCCCGCGATCATCGGCGACAGCAGGATGCCGGCGATGGGATAGAGGATACCGGCAGCGACGGGCACACCGACCCCATTGAAGACGAACGAGAAGAACAGGTTCTGCCGGATGTTGCGCATGGTCGCGACCGCGAGCCGGCGGGCGCGGACCATTGCGGCGAGATCGCCCTTGGTCAGCGTCATGCCGGCGCTCTCGATAGCGACATCGGTGCCGGTGCCCATGGCGACGCCGACATCGGCCGCCGCCAATGCCGGGGCGTCGTTGATACCATCGCCAGCCATCGCGACCACCGCGCCTTGCGCTTTCAGTTCGCCAATGATGCGGGCCTTGTCTTCTGGCTTGAGCCCAGCATGCACTTCGTCAATGCCGCCGATCGCGCGCGCCACCGCATCGGCCGTGGCTCTTGCGTCGCCCGTCAGCATCACGATCCGCAATCCTTCCTCGCGCAACTGGGCGATCGCGGAGGCCGCCGACTGTTTGATCGGATCGGCGACCACGAGCAGGCCAGCGAGATGACCGTCGATAGCGACGAGCATCACGCCCGCGCCCTCGCTACGATGCTTGTCGGCCACGCTGTCAAAGAATGACGGATCGACGCCAACGCGCTGCATTTGCTCGGCATTGCCGACTACGACGTCGCGCCCGTCAACCTTGCCGCTGACGCCGAGTCCGGTCTGCGAGTCGAAATGCTCGACCTTCGCGATTGGAAGGTCGGCTTTGCGCGCGGCTTCCACCAGCGCCTGTGCCAGCGGATGTTCTGAGAGAGATTCCACTGCGGCGGAAGCTGACAGCACCATGTCGTGCTCATATCCTTCGGCCAGTTCAATGGTGGTGAGGGCCGGACGGCCCTCGGTCAGTGTCCCCGTCTTGTCGATCACGAGCGTATCGACTTTCTCCATCAGTTGCAGCGCCTCGGCATCCTTGACGAGTACACCGGCGCGCGCCCCGCGTCCCGTTCCCACCATGATTGACATCGGCGTAGCGAGGCCGAGCGCACAGGGGCAGGCGATGATGAGCACGGCGATCGCGTTGAGCAGGGCGTGTCCAAAGCGCGGCTCGGGGCCGACGAAATTCCAGACGATGAATGTTGCGACCGCGATGGCGACGACGAGCGGCACGAACCAGCCCGATACCCGGTCGGCCACCGCCTGGATGGGCGCGCGGCTGCGCTGGGCTTCAGCGACCATCTTCACGATCCGCGCCAGCACGGTATCCGACCCGACCGCGCGCGCTTCGACGACCAGCGTACCGGTGCCATTGACCGTGCCGCCGGTGACGGTGGCGTCCTTCTCCTTGAGGACGGGCGCAGGCTCGCCCGTGATCATGGACTCATCGACCGACGAGCGTCCCTCGATAACGACACCATCGACCGGCACCGCCTCACCAGGGCGCACCCGAACATGGTCACCGGCCATCACTTCGGCGAGATCGACCTCCACCTCTTCGCCCTTGGCATCGATGCGCCGGGCGGTCTTGGGCGCGAGGTCCATCAGTGCTCGGATCGCGCGGCCAGTCGCCGCCCGAGCACGCAGTTCGAGTACCTGGCCGAGCAGCACGAGCGTCACCACGACGCCTGCTGCTTCGTAGTAGACGGGCACGATCCCGTGCATTCGGAACGATGGCGGAAACAGACCCGGGGCGACCGTGGCGACCAGGCTGTAGACGAAGGCTGCGCCTACGCCGATCGACACGAGCGTGAACATGTTGAGGTGCCATGTCACGATCGAGGTCCAACCGCGCTGGAAGAACGGCCAGCCCGCCCACAGGACGATCGGCGCCGTCAGTGCGAGTTGCACCCAGGGAGAGATGGCAGGCGGCACGAAATGCATGCCGAGCATTTCCGCGATCATCGAGATCGCCAGCAGCGGCACAGCGAGGACAGCTGCTACCCAGGTTCGCCGGGTGAAATCGACAAGTTCGGGATTGGGGGCGTCGTCGAGCGATGGCTCTTCGGGTTCGAGTGCCATGCCGCAGATCGGGCAGGTGCCCGGACCGTCGCGGCGAATTTGCGGATGCATCGGACATGTCCAAATCGCGCCGGGCGATGCTGCTGGTTCAGGTGGTTTGCCATCCAGATAGGCGCTCGGATTGGCGACAAACTTGGATCGACAGCCTTGGCTGCAGAAATGATAGGTCTCGCCGCCATGATCCGCATGATGGGGTGTCGTATTCGGATCGACCGTCATCCCGCAGACGGGGTCCGTCACGTGATCCGAGCCGCCGCTCTTTGACGTCTCGTTCGCGCGGGCCGCGCAACAGCCATGATCGTGGCCGGCATGCGCCGTGGATTTAGACTCGGACATTCCCGTACTCCTGTTCGACGCGATCCCATCTAGGGTCTGACATCGTGTCAGGGTCAAGGGTCGCAATGATATTTGTTATCCGGCGCTCGCTGGCTCGAGTGTGCCGAGCCACGCGACCAGCCCGAGGATCACGAACGCCATGGTGGTTTCCAGCGCAAGACTGCGCCGCAGGGTCGAGAGCGCTTGTCCGTGATCCCGTTGCTCGATCGCGCGTTCAAGGCTGGTCGTCAGCCGGAAACGATTGGCGGCGGCCATCGCCAGCATGCCGAGAAACAGGACGATCTTGGCCAGCATCAACTGACCCCACAGGCCGCTCGCTGCACTCACCATGTTGTCGATACCGACAAGGAACAGCCCGTTGATGAGCCCGGTGACGACGATCAACCCGACAATCATGGTGCCAGCGCAAGCGAAGCCATCCAGCGCCCTGTGCAGCGCTCGGACATGCGCTGCATCGCCTTTTGGTGAGGCCCGTGATGCCATAAGCAGCAATGCAAGGAGCGCGCCGACCCACGCGCCCGCCGTCAGCAGATGCAGGATGTCCGCCCCCAGATGCGCCATCCCCGCACCGCCTTCGCTGGCCGCGCCATGACCTGACCAGGCGAGGCTGGACAGCCCAAACCCGGCGGCGACAGCAATCGTGGTGAGCGCAGCAACGGGATGGCGCCGCAGGAGGGGCCTTGCGAGCAGACAGATCGCCAGCGCGGCCGTGCGGACCATGAAGGCGGTGCCGACCGATGTCTGGCCGAGCAGCATGGTCAACGTGCCGCGCTCGACCTCGAGGAGGCCGGTTCCGCTCATGGTCGCGGCCATTGCGACGAAGCCGATTGCTGAAAGGATAATTCCTGCAATCGACAGTGCCGTCACCAAAGGGCGGAGCGGCAGCAATCCGCGATTGCGCCGCTCCTTGCCTCGCAGCCCATAGAGGCCGAAGAGCGGTAGTCCGAAGAGCAGTGTCAGGTCGCCATAAAGCGCGAAACGCGCTGCAATGACGGGCCAGTCATTCACGCCTCAACGCACCGTGAAGGTAAGATGGCCCTCGACGCGGTGGGTATCGGTGGAGACGACATGCCAATGGGCGTCATAGCTGCCGGCCGGAAGTGCCCGGGGCAGCGCGGCGACCAGGGTCTTGCCGTCCTGTGACACGCTGGTCTTGAAACCGGCGACCTTCATCGGCGCGTGATTGGCCATGCCCGGCATCCCGGTCATGTTTAGTTCGAGGCCCGACATCTGCGGCATAAGCGTCTCGCTGAAGGCCAGCGTGATCTGGGTGGGGCCGCTCACGGTCGATCCGGCGGCCGGCGTTGCCGACACCAGCTTGGGATGCGCAAGCGCGGGGCTGGCGATGGCAAGGGTTGCGACAGTGGCTGCGAACATGAGGTTTCGGAAGCGCGGCATGGTGGGGTTCTCCTTCGGGGTGGTACGGTGAATACGCACGCCAGCGGCCAATCCCTCACCAGAGGATGTTGATGTTGCGATGAGGGATCATGGGCGCCGGTGCGTATACCGGCTGAGAGCATGGAGAATGATGCATGACCGATATTGATGCAGCGCTGGCACGCCTGCGCGAGATGCCTGTCCATCCCGGATTGTCGTCGATCGACGCTCGTGTCTTGGAGCGCGTGGCAATGAGCGTCGCAGGATCGCACCCGCCTTCCAGCGCGATTTTCGGTATCGCGGCGATTGCGGCACTCTCGCTGGGGGTTGCCAGTTCGATTATGCCAGGCATGCCCGGCAAAACGCCGCCAGTCGCGCCCTTCGGCACGTCGGCCGCGCTAGCACCCTCCTCGTTGCTGGGCAGCGGCGAATGAACGATCGCCGCCGCCTGCTGCTCATCGCGTTGATCGCTTTCGCGGCGGCGATCTCGGGTGTCCTGATCGGACGTGCCTATGTCGCGCGGCAGACGCCGGTCGAGACCGAACTGCACACACTGCTTCACCGGCAGCTTGAACTCGACGATGCCCAGCACGCGAAGATCGAGGCGATTGAGCGCAGCTTCGCGCTCCGTCGGCAGGCGCTGGAGCTCGAACTGCGTGCCGACAATGCGCGCCTTGCCGATGCGATCGAGGCCGAGCATGGCTATGGGCCGCAGGTCAGCGCCGCGGTCGATCGATCACATCAGGCGATGGGCCAGCTCCAGAAGGAAACGCTGGAGCATATCTTTGCGATGCGCGCCGTGCTGCGTCCCGATCAGGCCGCCCGGTTCGATGCTGCGGTGGTCAAGGCACTGACGGCCAAGGAACGGTGACGCTCGATCTCGCCGGCTGCTCAGACGGCGAACTGGCAGCACTGGCGCTCGCCGGCAGGCAGAACGCCTATAGCGAACTGATGCGGCGCCACCGCGAGCCCGTGTACCGGCTGATCCGGAGCCATGTCGGCGATGCCGATGCGGCGCTCGACGTTACCCAGCAGAGTTTTATCGCTGCCTTCTCGGCGTTGAGGCGCTATGACGCAGAGCGCCCTTTTCGCGTCTGGATGGCGCGTATCGCCATCAACAAGGCCCGCGATTGGGCGCGGCGGCGGACCGTCCGCCGGCTGTTCACCTTTGCACGCCCAATCGAGGAGGCGGCGGACGTGGCCGATCCAGACGCCTTGGCCGATGTCCAATTGGCCGACCGTCTTGAGCTGGAGCGGACGATGGCGGCCATCGCTACGCTGCCCACCAACCTCAAAGACGCGCTTATCCTTCGCACCATCGAAGGCTTCAGCCAGTCCGAAAGCGCCAGCGTGCTCGGCATCAGCGAAAAGGCGGTGGAAGCCAGACTTTATCGCGCGCGTTCAAAACTCACAGAAATTTTGAGGGGTTGAGGCGAGCCATGCGTAATCCCTGAGAGTGCAGAACAGGGATTTTATGCAATGGCGTTTTCAAACCTCGATCGCCGCGACTTCCTGCGAGGCGCTGGGGTTGCGGGCGGTACGGCTGCTCTCGCGGCATGGATGCCGGCTTGGGCACAAACTGTATCGCCGGGGCTGACCACACCTCTTCCCATTGTTTCGGGCACCGATATCGAACTGCGCATCGCCCGCCAGACGATGATGATAGACGGCCGGCCATCCCGGGCAATCGGGATCAACGGCACGGTCCCGGCCCCGCTGATCCGGCTGCGCGAAGGCCAGAATGTGCGTTTGAAGGTCATCAACGATCTCGACGAGGACAGCTCGATCCACTGGCATGGCCTGCTCGTGCCGCCACAGTTCGACGGTGTGCCCGGAATTTCCTTTCCCGGCATCAAGCCGCGGTCGAGCTTTCTCTATGAGTTCCCGATCAGGCAGAGCGGGACTTATTGGTATCACAGTCATTCGGGGATGCAGGAACAGCTTGGCCATTATGGCCCGATCGTCATCGATCCGGCCGGCACCGATCCGATCCCGTCGGACCGCGAACATGTCATCGTGCTGTCGGACCACAGCCAGATGTCGCCCGAGACGATCTTCCGCAAGATGAAGCAGATGCCGGGCTACTTCAATTACCAGAAGCAGACGCTGGCTGGTCTGCTCGCGGGCAAGGACCAAGCACTCAAAGAGCGCGTGATGTGGGGCGGGATGCGGATGGACCCGACCGACATCTCCGACGTCAACGGATCGACCTACACCTTCCTCGTCAATGGGCACGGGCCGCAGGACAACTGGACCGCCTTGTTCACGCCAGGCGAGCGGGTGCGGCTACGCATCATCAATGCCTCGTCGATGACGACTTTCAATGTCCGCATCCCGGGGCTCAAGCTCAACATCGTCCAGGCCGACGGCCAGAATGTCCGACCGGTCGCGGTCGACGAGTTCCAGATCGGCGTCGCCGAGACCTATGATGCGATCGTCACCCCTACCGAGGATCGCGCCTACACATTGGTGGGCGAGGCGGTCGACCGATCGGGTATGGCGCGCGCGACGCTTAGCCCGCGTGCCGGAATGGCGGCCGAAGTGCCGCCCCTGCGCAAGCGTCCGCTCGCCACCATGAAAGACATGGGGATGGGCGGCATGGGGGCGATGGCCGGTATGGACATGGGGACGAGCGAGGGCACGATGGACCTGAGCAAGCCCGATGGTGGCATGGCCGGCATGGCCGGCATGGACCATAGCGCCATGGGCCATGGCGTGGCGGGCGGGGCGATGGCGGGAATGGACCACTCCGCCATGGCTGGCATGGATATGTCGGGCGGCGGCATGAAGATGCGCGACTTCTCCAACGCTCCAAAGATCGACAAGAATCCAGGGGTGCAAACGGTCGCGATGAGCCCCGTCGACCGGACCGGCGAACCGGGCCAGGGGCTGGAGGACGTTGGCCACCGCGTGCTGGTCTATCGCGACCTCGTGGCGCTCGAGCGCAATCCCGACACGCGCGCGCCGGGTCGCGCGCTCGACATTCATCTGACCGGCAACATGGAACGTTTCATGTGGTCGTTCGACGGCGTGAAAATGTCCGATACGATGGAGCCATTCCCGTTCATCGACGGCGAGCGCGTGCGGGTCACCTTGATCAACGACACGATGATGGCGCATCCGATCCATCTGCACGGCCATTTCTTCGAACTGGTCACCGGGCACGGCGACCATGCACCGCGCAAGCATACGGTAATCGTCCAGCCCGGCGGCAAGGTGAGCTGGGACCTGACGGCGGACGCGGTCGGCGACTGGGCGTTCCACTGTCATCTGCTCTACCACATGATGGCCGGGATGATGCGCGTTGTCAGCGTGCGTCCACGGGGAGAAGCGGCATGAAGCGCATAGCTTTCGCGGCGCTTGCCGTCGGCACCACGCTGGCTTTTGCGGGTGCTGCATCCGCGCAGTCGATGCAGGGTATGGACATGAAGGGCATGGCGATGCCGAAGCCAGCCCCCAAGAAAACACCTGTGGCAAAACCTATCGCAAGGCCGCAAGCGAGGCCCGTACCGCAGACAAGAAGACCGCTTACATCGCGTCCACGGCCGGCCGCTGCGTCGCCCACACCCATGCCCGCGCAAAACATGGATGGGATGGCAATGCCTGCGGCGAAGACGGAACCAGGCTCGGCAGCGGGAACCTCTACGATGCCCGGAATGGATATGACGGGTGGAGATGCCGACCACGCCTCGCACGCGATGGCGATGCCCGATGCCACACCGAGCGGCACGGCGCTCCCCGTGGGCAACGCGCCCGCGCCACTGCCGCCAAGCGATCATTACGCCGATCGCCTGTTCCCTGGCGAGGAGATGCACCGATCCCGCATGGCGATGATGAAGGAGGAAGGCGGTAGGCCCATCTCGCAGATCATGTTCAACCTCGCCGAAGTCCAGATTCGCGACGGCAAGGATGGCTATCGCTGGGACGGGGAGGGTTGGTTCGGCGGTGACATCAACCGCCTAACCATTAAGACCGAGGGCTCGGGGGCATTTAGAGAAGGCGTCGAGAGCGCCGAGGTGCAGGCGCTCTACAGCCGCGCGGTCGGTCCCTATTTCAACTTGCAGGCTGGCGTCCGCCACGACTTTCAGCCGACCCCGAACCGGACCTATGCAACGATCGGGTTCGAGGGATTGGCGCCCTATATGTTCGAGGTCGAGGGCGCGATCTTCCTCTCGAACAAGGGCGACCTGCTCGGACGGCTCGAGGGCTATTACGACCAGCGCATCACGCAGCGATTGATCCTGCAGCCACGGGTCGAGCTCAACCTATCGGCGCAGGACGTGCCCGAAAATCGCCTCGGCGCAGGCTTGACCGATGCTGAGCTCGGGCTGCGCCTGCGCTATGAAATCGCCCGCGAGTTCGCGCCCTATATCGGTGTCTCCTACGAGGCCAAAACCGGCCGCACCGCTGACTTCGCGCGCGCGGACGGCAAGGACACCACGTCGACGAGCTTTGTCGCCGGCGTGCGTTTCTGGTTCTGACGCGAGAGGCGAAACAGAAAGGGGATCGATCGATGGACCGTGCAAGACTGCGTCATCATCTGCCGAGCGGCCCGTTCGTGGCGATCGCTGCGGCGGCGGCGCTCCTTTTCGGGGCGCTCCTGGTGTATTTCGGTGCCTATGACATCGCCGCCGATGCACCGCACACGCGTCCGGTCTATGCGCTGCTGGACAGTCTTCGGGACCGCTCGATCGCGGTCCGGGCGCGCGGGATTAATCCGCCCGATGATCTCAACGCAGCGTCACGGATTTCAGCAGGCGCGGGCCTTTATGCCGAAATGTGTTCGGGCTGCCATCTTGGCCCCGGCGTCGAGCGCAGCGAACTCAGCCAGGGGCTTTACCCGCAGGCGCCAGAATTGGCCAAGGACCAGGATTTGAGTGCCGCCGAGGAATTCTGGATCATCAAGCACGGCGTCAAGCTGAGCGCGATGCCTGCCTGGGGCAAGACCCATCCCGATCCGTTGATCTGGGACATGGTCGCGTTCGTGCGGCGTTTGCCGGGCATGACGCCCGATCAATATCAGCGCCTCGTCGCCAGTGCGCCCGGCGATCATGACGAGATGATGAAGGATATGCCGGGGATGAAGTGAGTTGAAGAGATACCGGTGACGGCGCCGATCGCGGGGGCGAATGACAGTATCGCGATAAGGAGACGATATATGCAAGATAAACAGGGCAAAATGCCAATGGGCTATGGCCGGTTCGCGGCGATGATCGCGACCTCGACGGTCGTGATGTTCGGTCTGATGTACCTCAACACTTATGCGCTGAGCCATGTCGAGTTCAGCCAGACCCGCGCCTGGATGGCGCTCGTCATGGGCGCGGTCATGGCGGTGATCATGCTCGGCTTTATGTGGGGCATGTACAAGAACACGCGCCTCAATGTCGGCATCCTGATCGGCAGCGTCGCGGTGTTTGGCTTAGCGCTCTGGCTGGTACGCAGCCAGGAAACGGTCGATGACGTCTCCTATATGAAGGCGATGATCCCGCATCACTCGATCGCGATCATGACCAGCGAGCGGGCCCACATCAAGGATCCCGAGGTGCGCAAGCTGGCCGATGGCATCATTGATGCGCAGGTCCGTGAGATCGCCGAGATGAAGCAGATGATCGCACGGCTGCAAGCCCGCCCGACGGCAAATGGCGCTCCGGACTTGCCGTCGTACCGCGACCGCGGCGCCTCGCCGCCGCCGCCGCAAACCGACAAGAGTACCGGGATCAATACGCAGAAGCCGATCTCCTGAAATTGTCTTTCGTTTTTACAACACCCATGCGCGGCGGTCTTCCTGTAACGAAGTTCGGCCCCGCCCGTATGGGTTGAAAACTAGGTGGCAGCGGCGATGACCATGACGTTGCTCCGGGGCGGGATTCATTCTATTCGAAAGCGGCTGTGAAACGCGCGCTTCACCTCTTTCTCCTCCTGGGAGCCCTGATCGGTCTGTTTGGTCAGGCGGTCGCATATGCGTCCGTTCAGTCTGCGGTGTCCGCGCCTATAACCATGTCTGAGATGTCAGATTCCGGCATGTCCGAAGACTGCATGAAGATGATGGCGCAGCAACAGCAGCCCGGACAGAAGCCCTGCAAGGGCATGACCCTGGCTTGCATCGCGGCCATGGGCTGCGTCGTTCCCATGGCCGTGCGCAATGATGCGCCGGCGCTCACGGCGCGCGAAGCCAGTGCAACGCTGGCCTTCTGGACGACCACCACTGTGCTGCGCGGCAGTAACCTTACGCCCGAACCGGAACCACCCAATCTCCTTGGCTGATCGAAACCGGCCATCAGGCTGACAGGATCGGTACGCTCATCGCGCACCCCAATATCCCGTCTGACCTGTGGCCATTCTACGACAATCGCCAAAGGAATAATGTCATGAAGACGATCAGATTCGTCGCAGCCGCTATCGCGGCTTCCATCTCCGCGTTCACCATCGCGCCTGCGTTCGCACAGGGCGATGCTGCCAGCACCGGCCAAGGCAGTGAAGCCGGCACGGCGTCTCCTTCCAACGCGTCTGCCAGCTAGGATAAGGCCCTGGCTGGTCCGGCTCACTGACGGGCAGGTCTGAGATGCCGGTGGAGCGAACCTCCGCTCCGTCGGCATCGTCGTCCCTCATCCGATAGCGCCGCGCCAGCCTGGTCTCGCGATCAGGAGACTCCGATGCGATTGTTTCTATGTCTGCCGCTACTCGCGGCAATCCCCGGTACAGCGTTCGCCGGGCCACTCACCTTCCAAGGCGCGCTCCAGCGTGCTCGACAGGAAGCGCCGTCGTTGAAGGCGAAGGCGCTCGGCGCTGACGCCGCGCGTTCTGCGCGCGACGCGGCCGGTGCACTGCCCGATCCGACGCTAGGCGTCGGCGTCGATGCGTTCCCGATCTCAGGGCCGCTCGCTTTCGAACCGCAACGCGATAATTTTACCATGGCGCGGGTTGGTGTGTCCCAGGATATTCCCAATCTCGCCAAGCGCCATGCCCAGCAGGCCCGCGCCGATAGCGACATCAAGGCGGCCGAGGCCGACACCGCTGTCGAGGCCCGCACTGTCGAGGTTGGCACCGCACTTGCCTGGATCAATCTCGCCTATGCCGAACGTCGGCTGACAGCACTTGACGATATTCTGTCGCGCCTTGAGCGTGTGGTGGGAACGACCCCCAGCGCGGTCGCCTCGGGAAATGCCCGCCCGGCACAGACTCTCGCGGGGCAGCAGGCTGTTGCCACGTTGCAGGATCGCCGCAGTGAGCTGGTTTCGAACGTGGCGCGGGCACGCGCCACGCTGACCCGCTGGACCGGCGACCCCACGCCCGAGATCGCCGGGCCGATCCCCGATTTTGCGGTGGATGCAACGGTCTTGCGAGCTGGCCTCGATCGCCACCCCACCATCGAGATGATCGCTGCCCAGGCCGGGCAGGCGGACGCCGATGTCCGCGTGGCCGAGGCAGACCGCCGCTCCGATTTCGGGGTGAATGTCGCCTATCAGCGCCGAGACCCGCGGTTTGGCGACTATGTCTCAGCCGGCGTGACGGTCAGCCTGCCGTTCTTCACCCGCAATCGCCAGAGCGCGCGTATCGGCGAGGCCCAAGCCAATGCTGGACGGGTGCTGGCCGAGCAGGAAGCTGCCCGGCGCGCGCTCGCTGCCGATCTTGATGCCGATCTCGCCGATCATGTCATGCATCACGAGCAATGGGTGCGGGCACAGGGCACACTACAGCCACTCGCCGACCAGCGCGTCAGGCTGGAGACCGCCAGCTACGCGGCTGGACGCGCCAGTCTCGTCGATATCGCCGACGCCTATGCCGCGCTTGCCGACGCCACGCTCAATACCCTCGACCGCGAAGCCCTGGTTGCCGCCGATGGCGCGCGATTGACCCTCACATACCGGAGTGAAAACCGATGAGCCTCGAGATTTCGCAGCGTGCCCGGCTGGGTCTTGCCGCCGCAACGCTCGCACTCGTCGCCGGTGGCGCAGGCTATGGCATCGCTCATCTTAGCGGGAGCGAGGTCCCCGCGATGCAATCCGCCGACACGGGCCGCAAGGCGCTCTATTGGTACGACCCGATGGTCCCGACGCAGCATTTCGACAAGCCCGGCAAATCGCCCTTCATGGATATGCAGCTCGTTCCCAAATATGCCGACGAGGGTGGCGGCGAGGCTCCAGGCGTCCGGATCGATCCGGCGACGGCGCAGACACTCGGCATGCGTATCGTCGCGGCCCGGCGCGGAGAACTGGCGAGCAGCCTCACAGCGACCGGAACAATCGACTTCAATCAGCGCAATGTGGCGATCGTCCAGACGCGTTCGGCAGGCTTCGTGCAAAGGGTCTATGGCCGCGCGCCAGGCGATGTGGTTCGCGCAGGTACACCGCTCGCCGACCTGCTGATCCCTGAATGGGGCGGCGCGCAAGCCGAGTTTCTTGCAGTTCGCCGCACCGGCAACGCGGCGCTGACGCAGGCGGCACGCCAGCGGCTCATGCTGCTCGGCATGCCTTCAGGCACGATCGCCTCAGTTGAGCGCGGGGGAAGGCCGCACAATGTCGTCACGATCGCCACGCCAATAGGCGGGGTCATCAAGACACTGGACGTGCGCGCCGGCATGACCATGTCCGCGGGGCAGACGCTCGCCGAGGTCAACGGCCTCGGCACGGTCTGGCTCAATGCAGCCGTTCCGGAAGCCATCGCAGGATCGCTCAAGCCCGGACAAGCCGTGCAGGCCGCGCTCGCGGCGTTTCCTGGTGAGACCTTGTCGGGCCGTGTCTCGGCGATCCTGCCTACGACACAGGCCGACAGCAGGACGCTGACCGTGCGGATCGAGCTGCCCAATCGCGGCGGGCGTCTGCGGCCGGGCATGTTCGCCACAGTCTCGTTCGGCGGCGCCACACAACCGGCATTGTTGGTGCCGTCCGAGGCGCTGATCCGCACCGGCAAGCGAACATTGGTGATGCTCGCGCTCGACAAGGGGCGCTATCGGCCCGCCGAGGTGCAAGCGGGCAGAGAGGCTGGCGGGGATACCGAAATCCTGGCGGGTCTGCGCGAAGGCGAGAAGATTATCGCATCGGGCCAGTTCCTGATCGACTCTGAGGCTAGCCTGTCGGGCATCGCGGCGCGGCCGATCGGCGGGGCAGCATCGACGACGACTCCCGCCAGGCCCGCCGCGTCGCTTTACGAGACCGTTGGCAAGATCGAGCAGATTACGGCCAATTCGGTGACGCTCAGCCATCAGCCGGTGCCAGCGATTGGCTGGCCGGCGATGACGATGACCTTCCAGCTTCCCGATGCCAGAGTAGCGCGCGGCCTGAAGACAGGTGACCGAGTCCGCTTCGGCTTTGATCAGGCGCCGGCTGGACCGACCGTGCGGCGCATGGCCAAGGTGGTCGGTAAGTGATCGCCCATCTCATCCGCTGGTCGGTCAGGAACCGCTTCTTCGTCTTGATCGGCGTGCTTGCCCTCATCGGCGTGGGCGTCTGGGCGGTGCGATCCACTGCGATCGACGCGCTGCCCGACCTCTCCGACACGCAGGTCATCATCCGGACCAGCTATCCGGGACAGGCGCCGCAGATCGTCGAGAACCAGGTCACCTATCCGCTGACCACCACCATGCTGTCGGTGCCCGGCGCCAAGACGGTTCGCGGCTATTCCTTCTTCGGCGACAGCTTCGTCTATGTGATCTTCGAGGACGGCACCGACCTCTACTGGGCGCGCAGCCGCGTGCTCGAATATCTCAACCAGGTGCAGGGACGGCTGCCGCAGGGTGCCACCGCCGCGCTCGGGCCTGATGCGACAGGTGTGGGCTGGGTCTATGAATATGCGTTGGTCGATAAGACCGGCCAGCACGATCTTGGCCAGCTTCGCGGGTTTCAGGACTGGTTCCTGCGTTACGAGTTGAAGACGGTCCCCGGTGTTGCCGAGGTCGCGAGCATTGGCGGCATGGTCAAACAGTATCAGGTGCTGCTCGATCCGGTGAAGCTCGCGGCTTATGGCGTCACCCATCAACAAGCTGTCCAGGCGATCCAGCAGGCCAATCAGGAAAGTGGCGGTTCGGTGCTCGAAATGGCCGAAGCGGAATACATGGTCCGCGCCACGGGCTATCTGAAGACGCTGGACGACTTCCGTGCGATTCCTCTCAGGACTGCCGCCGCCGGCGTTCCCGTGACCCTCGGCGATGTCGCCAGCATCCAGATCGGTCCGGAGATGCGCCGCGGCATCGCCGAGCTGAACGGCGAAGGCGAGGTCGCCGGCGGGGTCGTGATCCTTCGCTCGGGCAAGAACGCGCGCGAGACGATTGCCGCGGTCAAAGACAAGCTCACTACGTTGAAGGCGAGCCTGCCGCCCGGCGTCGAGATCGTCACCACTTATGATCGCTCACAGCTGATCGACCGCGCGGTCGACAATCTCACCCACAAGCTGATCGAGGAGTTCATCGTTGTCGCGATCGTCTGCGGCCTGTTCCTCTGGCACGTCCGCTCCGCGCTGGTCGCGATCCTGACCTTGCCATTGGGCGTGCTGGCGGCCTTCGTCGTGATGCGGTTCCAGGGGGTCAACGCTAACATCATGTCGCTGGGCGGCATCGCAATCGCCATCGGTGCGATGGTCGATGCCGCAGTCGTGATGATCGAGAACGCCCACAAGAAGATCGAGCGCTGGGAGCAGGATCACCCGGACGAGCATCTCGAAGGCGAGACGCGCTGGACCGTCATCACCGAAGCCGCCGCCGAGGTCGGACCAGCCCTGTTTTTCAGCCTTTTGATCATCACTCTGTCGTTCATTCCGGTGTTCACGCTCGAAGAACAGGAAGGCCGGCTGTTCGCGCCGCTGGCCTTCACCAAGACCTATGCGATGGCCTCGGCGGCGATCCTGTCGGTGACGCTGGTGCCGGTGCTGATGGGGTTGCTGATCCGGGGCAAGATTCCGCCCGAACAGTCCAACCCGGTCAATCGCTGGTTGACCAATATCTACAGGCCCGCGCTCGACTGGTCGATGCGGCGGCCCAAGACCGTGCTGCTGATCGCGGCGCTTGCCTTCGCGACGACCGTCTGGCCGCTGACGCGCCTCGGCGGCGAGTTCATGCCGAACATGGACGAGGGTGATCTGCTGTACATGCCGTCGGCGTTGCCGGGACTGTCGGCGGCGAAAGCCTCGCAGTTGCTCCAACAGACCGATCGGTTGATCAAGACCGTGCCTGAGGTCGAAACCGTGTTCGGCAAGGCCGGCCGCGCCGAAACCGCGACCGATCCGGCGCCGCTCGAGATGTTCGAGACCACCATCCAGTTCAAGCCGCGCGATCAATGGCGGCCGGGCATGACGCCCGAAAAGCTGGTCGACGAGCTGGACCGCACGGTGAAGCTGCCCGGCCTCGCCAATGTCTGGGTGCCGCCGATCCGCAACCGCATCGACATGCTCGCGACGGGCATCAAAAGTCCGATCGGGGTCAAGGTATCCGGCGCCGACCTCGCCCAGCTCGACCGCATCGCCCATGATGTCGAGACGGTCGCCAAGACCGTGCCCGGTGTAAGCTCGGTGCTCGCCGAGCGGCTGACCGGCGGGCGCTACGTTGATGTCGACATTAACCGCGCTGCCGCCGCCAGGTTCGGGCTCAACATCACCGATGTGCAGCAGATCGTCTCGGGCGCGGTGGGCGGCGAGACTATCGGCGAGACGGTCGAGGGCCTCGCGCGTTACCCGATCAGTGTGCGCTATCCGCGTGAACTGCGCGACAGCCTCGAAGGACTACGCACGCTGCCGATCCTGACGCCATCGGGACAGCAGATCACGCTCGGTACGGTAGCAAAGGTCTCGATCGCCGAAGGGCCACCGATGCTCAAGACCGAGAATGCGAGGCTCTCGACCTGGGTCTATGTCGACGTGCGCGGGCGTGACCTTGCCTCGGTGGTCGGCGACCTGCAGCGAGCGGTAGCGAAACAGGTGAAGCTCTCGCCCGGCGTCAGTATCGCTTATTCGGGCCAGTTCGAATATCTCCAGCGGGCAGTCGAAAAGCTCAAATTGGTCGTGCCAGCCACGCTGCTGATCATCTTCGTGCTGCTCTACATGATCTTCGGCCGGTTCGACGAAGCCGCGCTGATCATGGGCACGCTGCCATTTGCGCTGACCGGTGGCATCTGGATCCTCTATCTCCTCGGCTTCAACCAGTCGGTCGCGACCGGGGTCGGGTTCATCGCGCTGGCCGGGGTTTCCGCCGAGTTCGGCGTGGTGATGCTGATCTACCTGAAAAATGCGCTTGAGGAGCGCGGTGACGATCCCGATGCGGCTCAGATCGACGCGGCGGTGCGCGAGGGGGCGCTGCTCCGCGTCCGGCCCAAGGCGATGACGGTCGCGGTGATTCTCGCCGGCCTGTTGCCGATCCTGCTCGGCTCGGGCGCGGGCTCTGAAGTGATGAGCCGGATCGCGGCGCCGATGATCGGCGGCATGCTCACCGCGCCACTGCTGTCCATGTTCGTACTTCCTGCCGCCTATCTTTTGCTCCGCCGGCCGAAGAGCAGGCCCTTACCCCAACCTCTTATTTCATGAAGGAGAAAACCATGAAGCATGTACGACTGACGATTGCCCTCGGCTTCGCCGCCTTGACTGCCGCCTGCGGTAAGAAAGCAGAGACGCCGGTCGCGGCCGAGACCAACCAGACGGCGCCTGCCGCCGCAGCCAAGAGTGGCGACATGGGCAATATGGGGATGGCACCGGCGGCCACTGCGCCGATCATGGCCAAGGGTCACGGTACGGTCACCGCCATCGACAAGGCCGCGGGCACCATCACGCTCGACCACGGCCCGATCCCCGAAGCCAAATGGCCGGCGATGACCATGACGTTCAAGGCGGCGCCTGCGGTCGCCGGTGCGGCAAAGGTGGGTGAGAAGGTCGATTTTGACCTGACACTGACCGGCAGCGCCGGTGAAGTGACGGCAATCGCTAAGCAGCCCTGACAAAAATGCGTCTGGCAACCTGCGCCGGCGCTATGCTCGAGAAGAACGATAACGCGCTCCTCATACGGACGCGTGCTGGGTGGGAAGCTATGAGCTCACTGCTCGCGCTGACGTTGAATCAGCCGTCACCTCTGTCAGGCAACATCTACATCATTGGCTCGTGTTCGCGGTGCGCGTTGGATGGACGCCGTTTTCGCAGAAAGAAATGTTCGAAGGCGAAGACGGCTCCGATCCCTCCAAATGCGATCCACAAGATAGCAAGGTCCGCCTGGCCCTTGACCCAAAGGAACGCGCCCAGCACCACAAGATCGAGAACGATGGCGGACACCAGGATGATGGGGTTTGCCTGAACCTCTTTGCGGACATGGCGCAGCACGCCCCAATGCACGATGATGTCCATTACGAGGTAAAAAACCGCGCCGAGCGAGGCAATGCGACTGAGGTCGAAGAAGCCTGCAAGCAGCCCTGCAAGAATGGCGGTAAATACGAGCGTATGCTTTTGCACCGATCCCGGCATGCCGAAATGGCGATGTGGGATGATCTGCATCTCGGTGAGCATGGCCAGCATGCGCGATACTGCGAACATGCTCGCGATGATGCCGGATGTCGTCGCGATGACCGCGATGATGACCGTGAAGCCCATGCCGTAATTGCCCAGCAAAGGCCGCGAAGCTTCAGCTAGTGAATAATCCCTGGCCGCTATGATTTCAGGAATTGACAGGCTAGCGCCTACGGCGAGCGCGACAGCCATGTACACCACCACGCAGATCCCAAGCGAGATGACGATCGCGCGGCTGACATTCTTGTGCGGGTCTTTCACTTCTCCTCCGCTGTTGGTAATCGTGGTAAAACCCTTGTAGGCGAGAATGGCCAGGGCGACCCCGGCGAGAAAACTTGCTGGCCCCCGCTCGCCCACCGAGCCGCCTCGCACCGAGCCCAGCGGGAGGTCCGAGATCCATAATGCGGCCAGGGCGAAGATCAGAATCCCACCAATCTTGATCGTCGCCGTCACTTTCTGAAGCGGGCCGATGACGGTGTTGCCCGCAATATTCACCAGGAAGGCGAAGAACACCAAAGCGACTGCGAGGATGGGTACGAATATGCTCCCGCCCTCGACCGAGAAGAGCCTCATCGTGTAGGCACCGAATGTGCGGGCAACGAGGCTTTCGCTGATAACCATCGACACCGCCATCAGCAGAGCTGCGGCCCCGGTTACTGTGCCCTCGCCATAGGCCTTGCGAAGATACATCGCGATGCCGCCGGCAGACGGAAAGGCATTGGACATTTTGATGTATGAATATGCACTGAAACCGCTAATAATTGCCGCGACCAGAAACGCCCATGGAAATAATGCGCCTGCAGATTGGGCGACTTGTCCAGTGAGGGCAAAGATGCCCGCCCCGATCATTACGCCCGTGCCCATCGCGACCGCACCGGTAAGTGATAGGCTGTTTGCCTCATACTGCGTTTTCATGGGTCTGCTTTCTGCGGAATGGCGCGGTGCCGAAGACCCATCTACTTGAGGCCTATTTCGGCCCAAAGAATACATAAAAGGAACATTCCGATGGGAAGCGAGCAAGGTCTGACAGACGATGAGAATCCGGGTGCGTGGGATGCAAGCCATCCAGGGCACGCGGAGCTTGTCCAAATGCGCATCAGAGTGATTGCGTTAGAAAACCTTGTATTGGCCCTCTTGGCTCAATCGGACGAGGGGGTCCGACAGAAGGTTCGAGAAAGAGCAGATGAAATACATCCGCGGGACGACGCGTCCGAGCACCCGCTGACGGAACATGCGAGGACTGAAATGCTGAAACTTCTAGCTCGCGCGGAGCGCCGCAGTAGTTAGCAATCCCACAGTGGCTGCTATGAACTGCGACGAGCGCGAAGAATTCCTCCTACTTCCAGCACTGGCGCGAAGCCGCCGCCCGGCGTGCGCATATTGGTCGTTTGCCCTTGATAGAGACGCGCCGCGGTCAAGAGAACGGACCCGTTGTAGGTGTAGAGCCGCACATCGATCTTCATGTCCAAGATTTCGCCATCACGGTCCACACGCCGGACGCTCGGAGGCGCATAGGCCTGTGCAATATAATCTCCGGCGGTGATTTGGGCCCAGACGTTGCGAGTCAGCTTGGCTCCGCGATAGGCGGCCTTGCTGCCATAGCCCCGCGCAGGCTTGAAAAACAGATTGCGGCGGTCGGCCCAAAGTTCGGCCGCATTATCGCCCGTTACGAGCACTGTCTTGGGCACTGCAGATTTGAGAATTCCGACCGCATCTGTCGGCAGGCCCCACTCCGTGAGAAGGTCTGTATCCGACAGCAGCGAAAGATTGCGCTTATCGGCAAACAGCGCATGAACGTGAGGGTTTGGCGTAACGACAACGTTGCCCTGGAGATAGGCGCTTCGCAGTGCCGCGTGATCCGGATCGTCGAGCGCAAAGTCAACTAGCCGGTTATAGACGAGATCGATGTGGCGACCGTCCACGGATAGTCCGTCATCAGAAACCACAAGGGCTTTCGGGTCTGCGATGACGGCTGCGATGCCATGCTTTTCGAGCGCCGCCTTCGCCAGCAGGAATTCGGGATAGAGATGTTGTTCCAGGGGGTCATCGTCGATGATGGCGATCAACGCCGGGCGCCCACGGCGTCCTTGGCGCTGCCACTCACTCTCGAACATGGTCACGATCTCAAGATCAAAATCTGGCTTTGGACGATCCGGGTCGATGACCACATCAGTCTTGAAACAGCAGGCATGCTGCGCCTTGGCGAGGGCCGCGTTCAAGAACGCACCGCCGGCGTTGGTATTGATCTCGATGAGAGCGGGGCCGGCTTCGGTGAGATGAAAGTCATAGCCCATCAGCGCGCCGATGGGGCCAAAATCCGTGGCAGCGGAGGGCGGCGCCCATGCGAGCGCTGCGGCACGGAACAATGGTCGCGCGGCAGCGGCCTCGATGGCGGAGACTAATGCCCGCATCGCAGTCATTGTCTCTGGCGCCAGAAAGACCGGCGAGCTGGCGAACAAATATGGGTGCGACGCCACCAAACGAGCACCAAACCCTTCTAAACCGGTGTCTGAATCGAGCGTCTCCATGAGCATTGCGCGGTCAAGCGTGATGCAAGAGCAGGCTGCATTTGCAAGCAAAGCTGCTTGGCCTGCCTTCGACACTTCTTTCATTCTATTTTCCCTGCTCAAAGTCAGATGCGATGTCCGTTGCCTTCTGCTGCGCGGTGGAACGCCAGGCTACTCCGGCAGATGCGAGCGGGGTCCATGCCCAAGCAACTGCTGGTGGGCGACCGCCGGGCTGGGTGCGAGCTCAAGCTTCATGAAAGACATAAAACAATCGCCTCGGTGACCTGTCTCGTTTCTCGCACATCCCGGACGCTGACCGTGTCGATACCGGCCTCGTGAACTGCATAGTCGTTGCCGCCCGGGTAGAGGGCATCACCGATAAAGATCATCTCCGACGCAGGAATGCCCGAAGCTGTGGCTAGTTTGGCCATGCCATAAGCCTTGTCGATCCCCTCGCGGGTGATGTCGACTGAGGTCGATCCCCCAACGCGCACCGCAAAGCCGGGAAGGAGCGGGAGGAGAGCTGCTTGCAGCCTCTTCCGTTTGGCGAAGTCCGGATCCCACGCTTCCTTCGCTTCCAACGGGGCCTGCTGGCCGAGGCCCGAAAAGGTAATCTGGCTCCCTCGGTCCTCGATCTTTTCGCCCCAGCTTTGGGCGTCGTCGAGCCCCTGGGCCGTCATTGTTGACGCGAGCGCGCCAAGGATGCGCGCACGCTCATCGTCAGCGAACAGTTCGGCATAGACCTGCTCCCATCGTCCTCGATAGCGATAGAGCTTGGTGCCAGAAGCCGGGAGGAGGAACAGTCGATCCAGATTGGTGTCCTCAGGCAGCTTGCCCACCAGTTGCTGCGTGAATTGAGGCCAATCTCCACCTGAGATCACCGCTACCGCCGCGACCTTCATGAGGCGTACCAGCAGAGCCGCGGTTTCCGGATCGATCGACTGCTTGCTTTGCGCGAGTGTCCCGTCGAGATCATAGGCGACAAGCCGCTTCATCGTTCGATACTCGCCCGCATTATTGAAAACCTGCCTTGCAATCTGCATCGCGGCGAACATGGCCAATCGACTGAACGTTGGGCAGAATCGGAATCTACGCACAAGCTCCGACAGCGAACGTCGCGGGCGCTTGTGCGTAGATTCCGTCCCTCGTCATCTCGCTTGCAGGTCTGCATATCGAATTAACTGCCGCAATTCACACGAACATTCAGCCACCCTGCGCGAGTGCTGGCAATCAGACGAGGTTTCACAATGACACAGTACATGTTCGGCTGGGGCTGGATTCTCTGGCTCGGGTTCATTTTCCTGATGTTCTCAAGCCTAGGCAACTGGAATTATGCTTACCGCGCGCACCGCAAGGTCGATGGTTCATCGTTCAAAGATGCTCTGAGCATCCTGAAGGAACGATATGCGACTGGCGAACTGACGCGCACGCAATACCTGGAGATGAAGTCTGACATTGCTTCCGATTAAGACGCCGCGGGGCCTGGATTAAATTGCTTCCGCCATTGGTGGAGTAAAGATCTTCACTCAAAGATTAATAATCGTTTGATCGATAACGTGTGACCGAGGGAGGATAAGATGAGATCTGATAACGGCTTTCGTTCTATCCTTATCTGGGGAACGACTTTCAGTCTGTTCCTTCTCATAAGCTACGCCGCATGCATCGTGTTTGGACTTTTGGCCCCCGCAGGCCTCGAAATGCATCGCGCGTGGGGTCCATGGTTGCCTGGCTTTGAATGGTTGACCCTAAGCGGTGTGGCCGCAGGCGGCGCGTGGTGCGTCGTTTACGGCTTCTGGGCCGCATTGCTTCTGGTCCCACTACGCCGCCTTGTCGGCAAGGTATTCGCGGAGGCCGGTAAAGAGACATAATTTCCGAACCGAGGTATCGAGGCAACGTTTGCCGAGAGGGCTATGATAACCGCATCCCGTTCCCCATCATCTGCAAAGTGAACCAAATGATCGACGCACTGGTCACGCACTCTCCGGTCCTCCTTGAGCCCGACCCAACACGCGTCGTGATCCGCCCGTTTACCCCGGCAGACGACGACGTCGAAGTCGCCGCTACCGGTGGCACCCGCGCGCAGCGGATTGCCGACCGAATACTGGCTCTCGATTCCAACGATATCGCCGAAGAACTGAACGGTGTTGTAGCAAAGATGAGCGAGCACCACCGTGATGTCAAAAGCGTCCTGCTGCGACGATTTCACGACGTCAACGGGCTGTCGATTGCCCCTACGGCGGTCAGTCCCGATCAAGCGCATCTGATCGGCGCCTATTTCAGCGAGGAGTATGCGTTCGAGGCGGCTGCCCTGTTCAACCCGAGTATCGTTCCGGCGCCGGACCAGACGGGTATCCCCGAGGGTGCGTTGCGCTTCATCCTGTCGCTGCGCGGCGTGGGTGAAGGACATGTCTCTTCGATCACCTTCAGGACCGGAGTGCTGAACGCCGACGGCTCGATCGTCGTCGATGCGCCGAGCGAACTGGCGATGTCGCCCTGCATCGAGATGATCCCCGGCGGCGCTCCTGACGATCCGGGCGTTCGGCTCACATGCGAGGATAGCCACGACCTATCCGAGATCGTGATCTTCCCCGTGACCTTTTATCAGCGGCACGGAATCGAAGATTTGCGGCTGGTGAGGTTTGTCGATGACGATGGCCACGTCACCTATCTCGGCACCTATACCGCGTTCAGTGGTGACAGCCTTCGCGAAGAAATACTGCGGACGACCGACTTCAGGACGTTCGACCTGACCGCACTTGGGGGGAGCGGTGCGCGAGCCAAGGGCATGGCGCTGTTCCCGCGCAAGATCGCCGGCCGCTACGCAATGCTGGGGCGTCAGGACCACGAGAATATTTGGCTCCTGACCTCGGATGATCTCTATCGCTGGGAAGGCGGCGCAAAGTTGGTGGCGCCCCGCTGGCCTTGGGAATTCATCCAGATGGGCAATTGCGGATCCCCCATCGAGATCGACGAGGGCTGGCTGGTGTTAACGCACGGCGTCGGCTCCGTCCGGACTTACTGCATAGGTGCGTGCCTGCTCGACAAGGACGACCCATCCAAAGTCCTGGCTCGGATAACTGTCCCGCTGATCCAACCGAGCGAAGCGGAACGCTACGGCTATGTCCCCAATGTCGTCTACAGCTGCGGGGCGCTGGTCCATGGCCGGATGCTGTTGCTGCCGTACGCCATCGCCGACAACGCCACGACCTTTGCTACCGTCGGGTTGGACTCGCTGATCGCAGCGATGACATAAATGAGTGAGGAACCGACCCGAACCCTGATCGCCGGCAACTGGAAGATGCACGGATTGCGGGCCCAGCTAGACGAGATCGACGCCATGGCGTGCTCGGTGCGCGAAAGGCCCGGTAACTTGGATGTGCTCGTCTGCGTTCCGGCGACACTGATAGCGCGTGCGGTACAAGCGGCTGACGGCCTGATCGCAATCGGTGGAGAGGATTGCAGCGCCGAGGAGGCGGGTTCGTTCACCGGTGACATAGACGCCGAGATGCTGCGCGATGCGGGTGCGACGAGCGTGATCGTCGGCCATTCCGAGCGCCGTCGCTGGCATCACGAAACCGACGCGATCGTCGCCGCGAAAGCGAAAGCAGCATGGCAGCAAGATCTGGCGACGATCATCTGCCTCGGCGAGACGGGGGCGCAGCGCCGCGATGGCAATGCGCTCAAAGTCTGCGGAGAACAGCTTGCAGCAAGCTTGCCCACCATCAAGGCCGGAGCGCGCATCTCGATCGCCTACGAACCGCTCTGGGCGATTGGATCAGGGGAGATCCCGACGCGCGACGACATCGTTGCGGTTCTTGGACATTTGCGTGCTGCATTGGACACGCGGTTTGGCAGCGCGGCGCGGTCGATCCGGATGCTCTATGGCGGTTCGGTCAAGCCCGGTAACGCGCGCGAGATTCTCGACACGCCCCATGTCGACGGAATGCTTATCGGCGGCTCCAGTTTGCTGGCGGTCGAATTCAACGCGATCCTCGACATCGCGCGCGAGCGATCGCCAGCGGTTAATTGCCCACTCGCGCAGGACAAATTGTCATGAAAATTCATCTCAAGGACTATTGCGTTGCCGAAGGAGAGGACATCGATCTCAAAAAGCGGCCGACCAGGGTGGATCCGGTTTACAAGTCGAAAGAGCAGTACAAAGAAATCCTAGCCACCCATGTCGAGGATCTCAGCGAGCTGCACCGGATGCACTATGCCTCGAGTAAATACGCCGTCCTGATTATCTTCCAGGCGATGGACGCGGCGGGCAAGGACGGTGCGATCCGGCATGTGATGTCGGGCGTGAATCCGCAAGGATGCCAGGTCTTTAGCTTCAAGCATCCCAGTGCTGCCGAGCTCGAGCATGATTTCCTGTGGCGCACCACGCGCGACTTGCCCGCACGGGGGCGGATCAGCATCTTCAACCGCTCCTATTATGAAGAAGTGCTGATCGTCCGCGTGCATCCTGGCATTCTCCACGCCGAAGGCATACCCGACGCGCGGCATCACGACGCACGGCTGTGGAAGGAAAGATATCGGTCAATCGTCGACCTCGAACGGCATTTGCACGCGAACGGCACCCGCATCGTCAAGATTTTCCTCCATCTGTCGAAGGAGGAGCAGCGCCAGCGCTTTCTCGCGCGCATCGACGAGCCAGACAAGAACTGGAAATTCAGCCTCGCCGATCTCGAGGAGCGCAAGTTCTGGAAGGAGTACCGAAAGGCTTATGAGGAGTGCATCGGCGCGACGAGCACCAAGGACTCGCCATGGTACGTGGTGCCCGCCGACGACAAGGACAATGCGCGGCTGATCGTCTCGCAGATCGTCGTCGAAGCGCTCAAGGGGCTGAAGGCGCACTATCCAAAGGCGACAGACGAAAGGATAGCGCAACTACAGGTGATCCGGGCGGACCTGACGGCCGATACGTGATAGCGGCGGTGGCTAATCCTCCGGGACGAAAATTTCCAGCAACTCGGCATGGCCATCCGGCCGAAAGCGGCATGATCCGGCTGCGGCAGGAAGCAGAAGGACAGCCCCTTTCATCATCTCAAAATCTCGGCCACCATACTGGACTGCGCCGCCACCCTGCACGCACACCAGCACTGTTGGAGCGTCGTCGATCCCGACATCAAGGCTTTCGGAGCTCGAGATATGCCACGCGCGAAAATGGGCACAATCGAGAACCCGCTCTCGCCGAACCGGCATTGCGGTCTCGACAGTGGGCGTGACCGGCCGGATGATTCCCTGCCGCATATCGATACATTGCAGTGCCTGATCGATTTGCAGTGGGCGCGGACCGTGAAGTTCGGGGTCGATATGATCCCAGTCGTACAGACGGAACGTGATGTCGCTGTTTTGCTGCACTTCGAGAACGACGATCCCATCGCCGAGCGAGTGAACGGTGCCGGCCTCTACGAGCACGTTCTGGCCCGGCTCCGGGTTGAAGCTGGCGAGGCAATCGTCCACGGTGTTTATGGACAGCGTCCGCAAGGCCTCGGCCGTCACTCCGGGCTTGAGCCCGGCATAGACACGCGAAGTCGGCTCAGCCTCGAGTACGATCCAGCCTTCGGTCTTGCCGGTCTCGCCTGCAGGGATGAGATCAGGATAGGCGTCAGATGGATGGACTTGAACCGACAACATGGCCGAAACGTCAAGGAATTTCAGCAGTAAGGGGAATCGTTGGAACCGTGAGGACAATCGTCCCAGAAGATAGCTTGGCGACTGACTAATCAATTCGGCGATTGTTTGGCCCTTGAGAGGGCCTTGCGACACGCGGCTTGGATTGTCTTCGCGATCGCTTAACAGCCATGCTTCGCCGATCGGTCCCTCACCGGGCAAGGGCTGATCGATCCAGTCGGCCAAGCGCCGGCCGCCCCAAAGCCGATATTGACTGATCGGGTCGAACCGTAGCGGATAGATGGGCAGATCGGCCATGTCAGAGGCTTTCCAATTCACACCGCGATTTCAAAAGTCGCCCCGAAAGTCGGCGTGACGGTTATCGAAGATGTTTACGGACGGGCGACCCTGGCGGATTCTTCGGCTCGCGGTAGCCTCGGATAGTACGCAGCGGGTGCCTGTGGTTGAGTAATTTCCGACCCTGCTGCAAGACGTTGAGAGCCTTTATAGCTGCTGTTTCAGGCTCGAAGTGCTCGCCTTACGATCCTAAGTGGAATGGCTGATCGAGGGAAATTGGAAAGCTGTCGCGTGCCGCACCCACCAATCAGTCATCCTCGCGCTTCTGAAGGACCTTCGAATGAACGGCAGTCTAAAACCGCCTGAATCCCTTATTCATGATGCGGCCGCCGAGGCGATAGAGACACCCGACGTGATCGGATCTGCTGAACGCCGCCAACCGGAGTCGGTGCCGGTCGGCGTGTCTCCCCCGGAGCTAAGCGCATGTGCCGGCGCGCTGGTCGCAAGCGGTAAGGGCCTGCTGGCAATGGATGAGAGCAATGCCACCTGCAATCGGCGCTTCGCCGCGCTAGGCATCCCCCAGACGATCGAGATGCGGCGCGCATGGCGGGAACTACTTATCACTGTACCGGGGCTGGGTGCCAGTATCAGTGGCGCAATTCTTTATGACGAGACAATCCATCAACGCGATCGCGAAGGCCGGCCGTTCGTTGACCGTCTGGTCGATGCCGGCATAATTCCCGGCATCAAGGTCGATATCGGCGCCAAGCCGCTCGCGCTCCACTCGGGCGAGAAGATTACCGAAGGCCTTGACGGTCTGCGCGAACGACTGGCGGACTATGCCGCCTTGGGCGCGCGGTTCGCCAAATGGCGCGCCGTGATCGGGCTCGATGGCGATCACCCAAGCGGCGCCTGCATTCGGGCCAATATGCAGGCGCTCGCCCGCTATGCGGCGCTGTGTCAGGAGGCCGGCATTGTGCCCATCGTTGAGCCGGAAGTGCTTATGACGGGGGTCCACACGCTCGAAAGATCCAGGTCCGTGACCGGCGAGGTGCTCGCCGCGCTGTTCGAGGAACTGCATGTCCAGGGCGTTTTCTTCGAGGGCGCCATCCTGAAGCCCAATATGATTCTGCCAGGCCTTAACTCACCAATACAGCCTCCTGTCGGAACGGTTGCGGCGGCAACCGTCGAAAGCCTGCTGCAGCATGTTCCGCCCGCTATTGCCGGCATCGCCTTTCTATCGGGCGGCCAATCGCCCGAACTGGCCTCGGCGCGGCTGAACGCGATGAACGATGGCACGATAAGCGATCATCTGCCCTGGCCGCTGGTCTTCTCGTTCGCGCGCGCGATCCAGCAACCGGCGCTCGACGTCTGGCGCGGCAAGGACGCCAATGTCTCGGCGGCACAACAGGCGCTCCTGCATCGCGCAAGGTGCAATAGTGCCGCGTTGCGCGGTGCGTACGATACGGCGATGGAACGCGATGATGGCCATCTTGAGGCCTCGCGATGACCGGGAGAACGCCATGACGCCGATAAACGGCGCCAACGCTACGCCGCTAGACCGGAAGCGTGGCGTTGAAGACCCCTTGCGGGTCTATCTGGTACGTCACGGCGAAACACCGTGGTCGCTGACGGGGCAGCATACGGGTAAAACCGACATCTCCCTGACACCGCATGGCGAGGAACAGTCTCGCGCGCTCGCGTCGGTGCTGGACGCCGTCGCGTTCGACCACGTGCTGACCAGTCCGGCCGTGCGCGCACGGCAAACCTGCGAGCTGGCAGGCTTTGCCGGGCAAGCGGTCGTCGACGCCGATTTTGCCGAATGGGATTACGGCGAGTATGAAGGCAGGCGCACAATCGATATTCGCAAGGTTCAACCAGGCTGGAACGTATTCCAGGACGGAAGCCCGGGCGGCGAAAGCGTGCGCACCGTAACTGCGCGGGCCGACCGCGCGAGTGCGTCCCTGCGAGCGCTATCAGGCACTGTCTTGGTTTTCTCGCATGGGCAGTTCGGCTGCAGTCTCGCCGCGCGCTGGATCGGATTACCCATCGTCGAGGCACAGCATTTTGCGATCGATCCGGCATCGATCAGCGTTCTGGGGTTCAACCCGGCCCATCCCGAGCTGGCGGTCATCGCACATTGGAACCACGTGCCTGCCATGATGGCAGATGAGGCGCGCAGGGTGAGGGTCGGTGCATAGAGGCCCCAAACCGCCATGGCGCGCGCTGTTATCGATAGACAGCGAGCGGGGATGGGCGTGGTATTGGTTAGAGGGTCGACCGGGCTGGCCCGTCTGATCGTGCCGGATTCGAGTATATGGGCACGACGTCAGCGGCTGTTGGGACCGGGCTGCCGAACGGCGGATTCACGCTCCTGGGAACCGCGAGGAGCGGAAGGCGAAACGGTGTCCGCATTGTCGCTTCAATGTGCCCGGAGCATGGAAAGGTGAGGACAGGCGACACGAGGGCGGCCACCACCGGTTCGGGATGCCCGCTGTTCGCCGACGCGATCATCAACTGTATCGCCAAAGCTTGCGATCCGACAGTCCAGGAGCTGTTCTCCGTCGCTGCGCGGATTTGGACGGATGGTGCGGCAGAACGGTCGGTCTTTGATTGGGACAGGCTGCCAGCCGAATCTGCGGAACGGCTCATGGCAGTGCGTGCGGCTCAGTTCGCCTTGTGCGGTAGTCCAATGGTCCGACTTGACGATCCGTCCGTTTGAGAAGGGTCATTCAGGAAATAAACAGGCAATGCCGATCGTTGAAGGACCTCGCCTGCGCCTGCAAATGGCCCGCGCCGGCATCGCGGTAGCGCTGCTACGCGATCAACCTTCTATATCAAACATAATCGCTCGGCATCGGTAGGGACCAGACTTTTCAATTGCCCATCTCCTCGGCCGGCGCTGCGGCTGAGGAGAGACACAGACAAATGGCAGAGGCGAGCGTCGTTGTGGTGCTTCAAACTCGGGTAGTTTCCGAACCTCGCGTGCTGCTCGATCGAACGTTAGAGTGGTCGCCGACCGATGCAGTAAAAGTGGTTTTACCGACTGATGCGTGCAGATCGTCGTTCAGCCACTGATCGGAATGCTGTCGACGGCGATCAGTGCCCGGTCGTGATCGCGCCGCACTTGTCTTGGAAAAAGGGAACCGACGATGCACATAGCAGCCCCCCAGGCGCTCCACCAGCTCGGCCAGAGTCTGTGGCTCGACAATATCAGCCGCGGGTTACTCGATAGCGGCACGCTGAAGCGCTATATCGACGAGCTTTCGGTGACTGGCCTGACATCCAACCCGACAATCTTCAATAACGCGATTTCGCGCAGTTCCAACTACGACGCCGACATCCGGCGGCAGTTGGATCAGGGTGCCACGGGAGAGGACATGTTCTTCGACATTGCGATCCAGGACTTGCGCCGCGCGGCGGACCTGTTCGCACCGGTCCATGCGAGCACGGCAACAGTCGATGGCTATGTGTCGCTCGAAGTGTCGCCCCTCCTCGCCTATGACACCGGGGCAACGATCGCGCAGGCCGAAATGCTACATGCGAAGGCGAACAGACCGAATTTCTTCATCAAAATTCCCGGCACAGCGGAAGGCTTGGCGGCGATCGAAGAGTCGATCTTCGCTGGTGTGCCGGTGAACGTTACGCTCCTGTTCTCTGCCCAACAGTATAGCGCCGCCGCCGATGCTTATCTCAAGGGGCTTGAGCGGCGGGTCGATGCGGGCTTGCTGCCCGATGTGCGATCCGTTGCCTCACTGTTCATCAGCCGCTGGGACGTGGCTGTAGCCAAAAATGTGCCGGTCGAACTGCGTAACACGCTCGGCATCGCGGTCAGCAAGCAAACATACAAAGCTTATCGCGACCTCATGGAGAGCGATCGGTTTCAGCGGCTCGTCAATCTCGGCGCGCGGCCACAGCGACTGCTGTTTGCCAGTACCGGCACCAAGGACGAGGGCGCATCGGACACGCTGTACATATCCGGTCTGGTCGCACCTAATACCGTGAACACGACGCCAGAAAAGACTCTGCTAGCCTTTGCCGATCACGGTACGGTGACACAAACGCTAGCCCGTGACAGCGGCGATGCGGAACGCGTCTTGCGGGCCCACACGGAGGCGGGTGTCGATCTTACGGCCGTCGCCCGGCAACTTCAAACCGACGGCGCCACGGGCTTCGTCGATTCATGGAACGAACTCCTGAAGGCGATCGATGAGAAGGGTAAGGCCCTGGCGTGAATTGTCTGCCATGTTCGAATGAGGCGAGGGCTACATACTCGACGCCGTCAACCAGGGCTGCAACCGCAGGACATTCGCTCGACTGGGGAATGGGGCGGTGCCCAAGGGCACTGCACAGCAAACTCGGCATTGTTGAATATCATGCAATTGCCTCTTTGGCCTTCGACGGGGCTGCCGCCACAGCAGGCGTTGCATTCTGGTCTGGCTTGTCGTCGGGCCCGCGAATACCCGCTAGCTTCGTGCGCTTGAGCAGCAGGGCGTTGATTGCCACGACGGCCGAACTGCCCGACATCGACAGCGCCGCGATCGCGGGGCTGAGAACGAACGGGTAGAGGACGCCTGCGCCGAGCGGAAACGCGATCACGTTGTAACCCACCGCCCACCAGAGATTCTGGTGCATCTTGCGCAAGGTTGCGCGCGACAATTCGATCGCAGCAACGATGTCGTACGGATCGCTTTTCATGAGCACCACGTCGGCGCTTTCCATCGCTACGTCCGTCCCGGCGCCGATGGCGAAGCCAACATTCGCCTGGGTAAGCGCAGGCGCATCGTTGACCCCGTCGCCGACCATTCCGACCTTTTTACCGGCGTCCTGGAGCTCCTTCACTTTCTCGGCCTTCTGACCCGGCAGGACGTCGGCCATAACGCTGTCGATGCCCAAGTCTTCGGCGATACGCTTCGCGGTACCGGCGTTGTCGCCGGTCAGCATGACCACCTCGATACCGCGCTCGCGCAACTTGGCCACGGC
This sequence comes from Sphingobium sp. BS19, assembly GCF_027925545.1. Classification (NCBI taxonomy): domain Bacteria; kingdom Pseudomonadati; phylum Pseudomonadota; class Alphaproteobacteria; order Sphingomonadales; family Sphingobiaceae; genus Sphingobium; species Sphingobium sp. BS19. Next base: position 53,501 of record NZ_BSEF01000015.1, on the reverse strand, counting down.
TGCCTTGGCGGTTGGTCTTGCGGCGTCGGCGATGGCGATAAGTCCGATCACCTGACCGTTCTGAGCCACATGGACCACGGTTCGGCCTTCGCCCTGCAGCCTTGTGGCCTCGGCCTCGAGGGCTCCCAGACCGAGCTTCTGCGTATCCATCAGCAGCCGATTGCCGAGAAACACCGTGCCGTCGGCGGTTTCTGCCCGCGCACCCATGCCGCTGATGCTCTTGAATCCGGTCGGCGCGACGATCGAAAGCTCCCCAGCACGGGAGATGATCGCCTGCGCAAGCGGGTGGGCTGACCCCTGTTCGACGGCAGCGGCGGCGAGCAGCAGCGCATCTTCCGTGATGCCTTCTGCAGTCACCATTTCCACGACTTCGGGCTTGCCGACGGTAAGGGTTCCGGTCTTGTCGAAAACGATGACGTCGAGCTTGGTGGCATCCTCCAACGCTGACGCATTCTTGAACAATATGCCGTTCGTGGCGCCCATTCCGGTGCCTATCATCACCGCCATCGGCGTGGCGAGCCCCAAGGCATCGGGACACGCTATGACGAAAACGGTGATGGTCAGCGTCACCGCGAACAGCAGCGGTTGCCCGATCCACCAGAACCATACCGCAAAGGTCGCCAAACCGATGACGATCGCGGCGATGACCAGCCACTGGGCGGCCTTGTCCGCGAGCAATTGCGACGGGGCTTTGGAATTCTGCGCCTCCTGCACAAGCTTCACGATCTGCGCCAGCGCTGTATCGGCACCCACCTTGGTTGCCTTGTAGCGAAAGCTGCCGCTGGTGTTAATCGTCGCGCCGATCACCGTAGCCCCCGGGCCCTTCTGGACCGGCATCGATTCGCCGGTCAGCATGGACTCGTCGACAAGCGATTCGCCTTGCTCGACGGTTCCGTCGACCGGGATTTTGTTGCCTGGCCGGATCACCACGATGTCCCCCGCCACGACTTCGGCGGTCGACACTTCGACTTCTTTACCATCGCGAAGGACATTGGCCTTCGGTGGTGCGAGATCCATCAGCGCGGTAATCGCTGTCGAGGCCCCTGAGCGGGCGCGCATTTCCAGCCAGTGGCCAAGCAGGATGAAAACGAGCAGTACGGCAACGGCCTCGAAGAACTGGTCACTCTTGAAAAAGAAGGTGGCACCGACGCTGAACAGATATCCCGTGCCCACCGACAGCACGACCAGCACCGCCATGTTGAGCACGCCATTTCTGAGCGCACGCCAGGCGGCGACGAAAAACGGCCAGCTTGGATAGAGGACGGCGGCAGTGGCGAGGAAAAACAGCCAGAGATTGAGCTGCAGTCCAAAAGGCGGTGAGGGCGGTGCAAAAAGCCCCCCCATTGGGGCGTAAACAAAGATCGGTACGCTGAACGCCAGGCAGATCCAGAAGCGGTTGCGCATATCGCGGACCATGGTCGGCAGATCCTTGCCCCCGCCATGACCCATCTCATGCGCCATTTCCGCTGACTTGGCGGGCTGTCCGTCGGACGCAGCGTGCCCCTTGTGAGCTGCGGAATTAGGCGCCGAGGGGGCAGCAGCGGGCTTGGGGTCGGAAGCCGGGGCAGCCTCCTGCGGCTTCGGTTCAGAAGCGGGAACGGTCGCCGGTGCGTCCGGCGAAGGCTTCGGTGTAGAGGGTGGCGCGAGCGTCGCCGATGGAGAGGCCGGCGCTGCAGCGTCTGCTGGCCCCTCTGTTGCTTGCTTCGCCGAGGGATCAGCGGGCTCATTTGCGCGTAAGTGTATCGCCGATTTGATATCGCCAACCTTGAGCCGGGTTTCATCGTAACGCACCGTGGCGCTTCCTGCAGCGTAATTCACCGTGACGCTCTCGACGCCTGGCACGTCGCCGACCCGCGATTCCACTTCGTCCAGACTCAACACAGCCAGCATGTCATGGACTTCGATCACGCTCGTTTTCATGGTTTTTCCTCCGGCCGCATCATCGCCCGCTTGCCTGGTTAAATCTCCGGTGCATTTCCCAACTGGTCGTCACTGATTGGCACCTGTTTGACACACATGCTTTGGCAGTAGCTCGCCGTCACAAAGATAGCCGCACGCCTGTACCTTCGTCTGGATTTCCCGGAGGCTTGCAAGCTGGTCGTCATGGGTCACGGTTGCGCTACCGCTGACGTAGTTGACTTCGACCTTGTTGATGCCCGGCAGTTTCATGAGCTGTTTCTCGACGCCTCGCGCGCTCAGCACTGAGAGCATCCCGCCTACTTCAACGATGCTGGTCGTCATGGCTGCTTCCAATCAAATTCTGGTGGGGTCGTGCTGGAGCCGCGGCGATCGTGTAAGAGGCTCGCTTGCGGGATAGTTTGATCAGGAGCGTGCCCGGCTCACCGCGCTGTGATTCCCGAACTGCGGGTCTGGTGGAGTGCGTATCGATCATTGGCACTCGCTCCATTGCCAGTCGCGAATTTCCGGCATGTCCTCGCCGTGCCTGTCGATGTACTGCCGGTGCTCGACGAGCTTGTCCCGGAGCTGCTGCTTCAGGTAGATGCCCCTCTCGCCGGTCTGCGGCAGGCGGTCGATCGCATCGATCACGAGATGGAAGCGGTCCAGGTCGTTCCGCACCGTCATGTCGAAGGGCGTGGTGATGGTGCCCTCTTCCTTGTAGCCGCGGACGTGCAAGTTGGCGTGATTGGTGCGACGATAGGTGAGCCGGTGGATCAACCAGGGATAGCCGTGGAAGGCGAAGATGACCGGTGTATCTTGCGTGAAGATTGAGTCGAAATCGATATCACTCAATCCGTGCGGGTGCTCGATTTCCGGTTGCAGCTTCATCAGGTCGACAACGTTGACTACCCGGATTTTGAGCTCGGGAAGATGTTCGCGCATGATGGAGACGGCAGCGAGCGTCTCCAGCGTGGGCACATCGCCGCAGCAGCCCATGACCAGATCGGGCTCCGCGTCCTGGTCGTTGCTGGCCCAGCCCCAGATGCCGATGCCTTCGCTGGTGTGATTGACCGCCTCATCCATCGTCAACCATTGCGGCGCGGGGTGTTTGCCTGCGATCACAACGTTTACGTAGTGGCGGCTGCGCAGGCAGTGATCCATCACCGAGAGCAGGCAGTTTGCATCTGGCGGGAGGTAGACGCGAACGACTTCGGCCTTCTTGTTCACGACATGATCGATGAACCCCGGGTCCTGATGCGTGAAGCCATTGTGGTCCTGGCGCCAGACATGGGAGGCCAGGAGATAGTTGAGCGAAGCAATTTTTCGCCGCCAAGGGAGATGGGCCGTGACCTTCAACCACTTGGCGTGCTGATTGAACATCGAATCGACGATGTGGATGAACGCCTCGTAACAGTTGAACAGTCCGTGCCGCCCGGTCAGCAGATAGCCCTCCAGCCAACCCTCGCACTGGTGTTCACTGAGCATCTCCATAACCCGTCCCGCGGGAGCCAGAAACTCGTCGTTCGGCTGCGTCGCTGCGTCCCACTGCCGATTGGTCACCTCGAACAGCGCTTCCAATCCATTGGACAACGTTTCGTCAGGGCCGAAGACCCGGAAATTGCGCTGCTCGCTGTTCTGTTCGGCCACATCGCGAAGGAAGGGACCGAGCACACGCGTGTCACCGATGCCGCGCACGCCAGGAGCGGGTACATCGACCTCGTAGTCGCGGAAATCCGGCATGCGCAGGTCGCGAAGGAGAATGCCGCCGTTGGCATGGGGATTTGCGCCCATGCGGCGCTCACCTTTGGGTGCAAGTTCGGCCAGTTCCGGGATTAGAGCGCCCTGTTCATCGAAGAGCTCTTCGGGGCGGTAGCTGCGCAGCCAGTCTTCCAGCAGTGCCAGATGCGCGGGATGGGTAGCCGGATCGGAGAGGGGCACCTGGTGCGACCGGAAGGTGCCTTCGATTTGTTGGCCATCGACCACCTTCGGTCCCGTCCATCCTTTGGGCGAATTGAGGACGATCATTGGCCAGCGTGGACGCTCGAGCTTGCCGTGGGCGCGGGCATCCTCCTGGATTTTCTTGATCTGCTCCACCACCGTGTCAAGCGTCGAGGCCATGGCCTCGTGCATCAGCCCAGGCTCGTGACCCTCGACGAAATAGGGGGTCCACCCGTAGCCGCAAAGCAATTGTTCCAACTCTTCGCGGGTGATGCGAGCGAGGATGGTCGGATTGGCGATCTTGTAGCCATTGAGATGCAGGATCGGCAGCACAGCGCCGTCGGTCACCGGATTGAGGAACTTGTTGGAATGCCATGCGGTGGCCAGGGGTCCCGTTTCCGCTTCGCCATCGCCAACGACGCAGGCGACGATGAGATCGGGATTGTCGAACACTGCCCCGAACGAATGGCTGAGCGAGTAGCCCAGTTCGCCGCCCTCATGGATCGAGCCCGGACATTCCGGCGAAGCATGGCTGGGTATTCCACCGGGAAACGAGAACTGGAGGAAGAGCTTTTGAAGCCCGGCTTCATCCTGGCTGATATCGGGATAGATTTCGCTATAGGTGCCTTCGAGATAGGTGTTGCCTACCACCGCCGGGCCGCCATGGCCCGGTCCGGACACATAGATCATATCGAGATCGTACTTTTTGATGACCCGGTTCAGGTGCGCGTAGATGAAGTTCTGGCCAGGGGTCGTCCCCCAATGTCCGAGCAGCATCTTCTTGATATCGGCGAGCACCAGCGGCCGCTTCAGCAGTGGATTGTCGAACAGATAGATCTGGCCGACCGAAAGATAGTTGGCGGCGCGCCAGTAGGCGTCGATCTTCTTGATCAGTTCCGGCGTCAGTGTGGCGGCTGTCATGATCTAGGCTTCCTGAAGTGAGGTAAGATCGAGCAGGCGAACGACCGACTTTGCGATCATCAACTCCTCGTCGGTGTGAATGATTCTGACCGTGACGCGACCGGAGCCCGGCGAAATCAGCGGCGCATTCTTCGCATTGCTTGAGTGGTCTATTTCAATGCCGAGAAAGCCGAGGCCTTCGCAAATCCGCTGCCGGATGACCGGCGCGTTTTCGCCAATGCCGCCGGCAAAGACGAGCGTGTCGAGCCCGCCAAGCGCAGCAGCAAAAGAACCGATCCACTTTTTCGCCTGGTAACAAAACATCGCCACTGCTTCGGCCGCACGAACATCATCGGCTTCCTGTGCTAGCAAATCGCGCAGGTCGGAGCTGAGCTCCGAAACGCCAAGCAGCCCGGAGGCGCGGTTCACCATGTCCTGAAATTGCGGCGCATCCATTTTCTCGGTACGCGCTAGGTAGGACACCAGTCCCGGATCCAGGTCGCCAGAGCGACTGCCCATCATCAATCCAGACGTGGGAGTGAAGCCCATGCTGGTGTCGATACTTTTGCCATCGCGCACGGCGGCCAGGCTCGCGCCGTTGCCCAGATGGGCAAGGATCACGCTGCCGCCTGTCGCCGCAGGATCGCCGAGCCGTTCAAGCTCCTCCATGAGGAATTTGTAAGACAAACCGTGGAAACCATAGCGGCGAACGCCCGCCGCCTCGTAGCGTCGCGGGATCGGCAGAAGGGTTGCGACCCTTGGCATGGTGCGGTGAAAGGCGGTGTCAAAGCAGGCCACCTGCGGCACTGCCGGGTGGCGTTGCCGAAACGCCTCGATCAATTCGATCTCGAGCGGCAAATGGTCAGGATCATAGGGCGTGATGCGGTGCAGTTCATCGAGGAGCTCCGGCGTGATCCGTTCCGGTTTGTTATGGGTCATGCCATGCACCACCCGGTGTCCCACGGCTTTAAGTGAAGCGAATGCCGGCTGCGCGTCGAGCCAGTCTGCGAGAAGCGCCACCGCCGATCCCTGATCACCGAGTTCGATGGTGCGAGCATCGCTCTGTCCCCCGGTAGTATCGGTGAAGGTCAAGTTGGTACCGCTTTGACCGATACGATCCACTTTTCCATGCAATCGCCGCCGTAGCGGTCTGTCCGCGCCATACAGCGCAAACCGAATGCTCGAAGAGCCGCCATTTATAGTCAGAAAAGAGTACAATTCGCGGTCTTCCTCGATGTCTCCGTTCGTGGGCTTGTTCACTCCGGTTCGACTGAACTTCGCAACTGCGATACGTGGGTGATAGGCATCATGAGCCTAGGGCGAAACCGTTGGGGAGGTAGGGTCGGAAACTACTCAAAATGCCCGGCCAACGGTTGTGCCAACTTATTGCCGCACAATCAGATAGAGATCCGCCAAGAGCCCTACCCGAGAACATCATGATCGCGGCTTGGACGAGGGATTGTGCCAGCCGATGCCGGCTTCCAAAATCGCGTCGGCCTCTTTGGGTCCCCAGCTTCCGCGAGGGTAGGGTTGAACTCGATCATGCGTCTCCAGCACAGGAGCGACTGCAGCCCATGCGGCCTCGACTGCATCCTCCCGCGCGAAGAGCGCGCCGTCACCGGCCATGGCGTCGCCCAACAGGCGTTCATAGGGCGATTCCTCACCCGGCTGCTCGTCGAACAGATAGAGTTCTCGTTGGTCGCCGATAAAATCCTTGCCGGCGCGCTTTACGCGCGCAGCGAGCGCGATCGCGGAATTGGGTGAGATGCGAAAACGCAGATAGTTCGGCTCGGCCAGCGTCGCGGCATCGGCGAACAGTCTGTGTGGCGGCGCCTTCAGTTCGACGACGACTTCGGTCGCCGTCGCGGCCAGGTATTTCCCGGAGCGCAAATACCACGGCACGCCTTCCCACCGCCAAGAGTCGAGGAACAGACGCACTGCACAGAAGGTCTCGACATCGGACTCTTCGTCGACGTCCGGCTCCTGCCGGTAACCGGCGTACTGGCCGCGCACGACATCGTCTGGTGCCAGCGGACGCATACCCTCAAAGACTTTGGTCTGTTCGTCATGGACGGCGCCAAAATCCCTCCCGGCCGGCTCCTCCATTGCGAGCAACGCAACGATCTGGAAGAGGTGGTTCTGGATGACGTCGCGCAGGCAGCCGGCGGTCTCGTAGAAGCCGCCGCGGTCTGCGACACCGAAGTCCTCCGCCAGCGTTACCTGGACGCTGGCTACGTGGTCGCGATTCCAGATCGGTTCCAAAAATGAATTTGCAAATCGAAAATACAGAATATTCATGATCGCTTCCTTCCCCAGGAAGTGGTCGATCCGAAAGATTGCGTCCTCTGGAAATACCGCCAGCGCCGCACGATTGAGCTTTCGGGCTGAGGCGAGATCACGTCCGAACGGTTTCTCGACGATGACGCGAGCGCCGTCGGCCAGATTCGACGCTCCCAGCCCTTCGATGACCGTCTCGAAGAGCGACGGTGGAATCGCGAGATAGTGGGTGGGACGATGCGCCGTGCCCAACGCACTCTTTACAGCCACGAACGTGCCAGGATCCTTATAGTCTCCGCTCACATAGCTGAGCTGAGACATTAAGCGGTCCAGAGCCGACCGATCATCGATCTCGCCGGAGAGAGATAGGCTATCAACGACCCGTTCGTGCAGATCGGCCATACTCCATTTCGGCAGGGCGACGCCGACGATTGGTACCGTGAGATTGCCGCGCTTCGCCATGGCATAGAGCGCCGGAAAGATCATCTTATGCGCAAGGTCGCCCGTTGCGCCGAAGACCACCAGTGCATCGGATGGAAAATCGTTCACGCGACCGCCGCCGTCTCGCCGCCGGCCTTTTCCTCATGTCCGCCGAATTGGTAACGAAGCGCAGACAGGATCTTGTCCGCGAAATCATCCTCGCCTCTGGAACTGAAGCGTTGGTAGAGGGCGGCGCTGAGGACCGGAGCGGGAACCGCCTCGTCGATGGCTGCAGCAATCGTCCAGCGACCTTCGCCCGAATCCGACACTCGGCCGGTAAATCTCGCTAGATCCGGACTGTCGAGAAGGGCTGCTGCGCTCAGATCGAGCAGCCACGAGGCTATGACGCTGCCTCGGCGCCATACCTCGGAGATGTCGGCAAGGTTGAAGTCGTAACGGTAGTTTTCGGGATCGCGCAGCGGTGTGGTTTCGGCATCGACGTTTCTGGTGCGCGTGCCGATGTCAGCGTGGCGAAGGATGCTCAGTCCCTCCGCATATGAGGCCATGATACCGTATTCGATACCATTGTGGACCATCTTGACGAAATGACCAGCGCCGGTCGCGCCACAGTGGAGATAGCCATGTTCGGCGGTGCCCGATCCGATTTCGCGACCGGGTGTCCGGGGTGCCGCATCGATGCTCGGAGCCAGAGCGGCGAAAACTGGATCGAGGCTTCGCACAACACCTTCGTCCCCGCCAATCATCAGACAATAACCGCGATCAGAACCCCAGATTCCGCCGCTCGTGCCGACGTCCACGTAGTGAATGCTCTTTGTTTTGAGCGCGGCGGCGCGGCGGATATCGTCACGATAATAAGTGTTGCCGCCATCGACGACCACGTCATCAGACTCGAGGAACGGGACGAGGCTCGCCAATGTCTGGTCGACCGCCGCTGCCGGCACCATCATCCAGATTGCGCGCGGCATTTTCAGTTGGTGAGCAAAGTCCTCGAGCGATGTCGATCCCGTCGCGCCTTCCTGTACCAGCGCGTCCACCGCTTTCGGGTCCAGGTCGTACACCACGCATTGATGGCCTGCTTGCTGAAGGCGCCGGACCATGTTGGTCCCCATGCGCCCAAGTCCGATCATACCTAGTTCCATGTCGTCATTCCCTGGTTGAGGAGTACCTCGTCACCGGTAGTCGCGAGCGAAGCGCTCATGATCCATTCTTGTCGATCTCGAGTGCCCGCACTTTGATCAGGCGGCGTTGATGGCGCGGAGCGCCCGTGAAATGAGCGGCCAGAAACGTCCCGATCAGCTCGAGAGCGAGCGCGGATCCAATGACCTTCCCGCCCAGGCAAAACACATTCATGTCATCATCTTCGACGCCCTGATGGGCCGAAAAGACATCATGAATGAGGGCTGCGCGCACACCGGGAACCTTGCTCGCCGCTATCGAGGCTCCGACCCCGCTGCCGCATAGCGCAATGCCGCGCTCGACCTTATTCGCGGCGATGGCGAGGGCCATCGGAATGATGAAGTCGGGGTAATCGTCACTGGCATCAAGGTGATGCGCGCCGAAATCCACGACCTCGTGTCCGAAACTGCGCAGAGATTCTGCCACCTCCTCTTTCAGCGCAAACCCGCCATGGTCGGCTGCGATTCCGATACGCATCACGCTGTCCTTGTTGCTCCGCGATCGATAGGCTTACCTCGGCCCGAGGGCCGTTCGTGCTGTAATCATGACTTGGCGCACGCTGCTCGCAGCCGAGCACCGTTCCGGATATTTTCGATTTCGGTCGATGAAATCCCGAAGGGGTCGAACGAGATCGTGATCGAGAAAGCGCGGCGTGAGGGATCAGGCATTAGCCGGTTCAATCCCGTAATAGTTCAACAGCGCATCTTCATCAGCTTGACCTACCGTTATGGAGGCATCGTATGCCGGAGCGCCTTTGACAGTGTGGCGATCAGCGTCGAGACTCACCAGTCGGCTGCTCCAGTCAATTTCTTTCACGGAGCGTGGAGAGATTAGAACCTTCTTGCCGGGCCACCAGTTCTTCGTGTCAACGACAAGGTAACCGATGCTCCAATCGACATCCTGGACAAGAAAGTCCTCGACATGGCCGATCAGGCCGTCGCTTGCATGAATATCGTAGTGAGTAACTGCTTTGACGCTGCGCAGATGAACGTCGTCATGGCTGTGGGCGGCATTGACGGTTTCCGTTTTGCTCCGCGAACCTGGCAAGTCCGGTACCGAACCGGCCAACTCACCCGCGTACGCGGAACCGCCCAGGAAGCCGATGCCGCCCAAATAGCCATAATCCCAGTATGGGCTGTAGCCGTAGTAACCGTATATGCTGGCCTCCATCTGCCTCGACACTGGTCGCTCGGTATCGACATCCGGACTGTCTTTGATCTGTTGCATTGTCAGTTTCACCGAGCATTCTTCGTGCACCTGATCGAGATGCGCCAAGGCCGTGGATGGCAGGAGGACTTTGCGGCCGGATAGCCAGCCGCCTGTTTCGACGACCAGCCAGCGCACGTGCCAGGTTGCGTCGTCGAACAGGAAGTCGCTGATCGACCCGATATGTCCGTCGCTTCCCGAGATGCTGTAGCCGTTGATCGCCGATGCGTTCCACAACATTGCAGATTCCTTTTGCGGTTCTACGGACATTCCGGCCCGATGCTGGCTCGACCATCACAAGAAGTCGAAGTCACCGAAATTGCGGGCAACGACGACCAGTGGCGAGTGTCAGCCGAACCAACCGGGTCAGCTTTAACAAGGCCAAGATAAGGTGGCGTCGATGGCCGGTGTAGGGTCGGAATCTACCCAGAACCAACTCGCCAAAGCAGTGCTCACCATGAATGGTTGCTGTGATTGAAGGCGTGTAGCCCCGAGCAGTTTGGGTAAGCCGAAGAGATTGTAGGCGGCGGCGGCGAAGGTGAAATACCAGCCGAACTCTTGCTCGATCCGCTTACGGACAGGCAGGCTGGCGGCATAGCCGTTCTTCGAGAAGGTTGAGGAGTATCTTGAAGATGTAGTGCGCCTTCGAAAATTTCTCGCGCTCTGATCCGACGGCCCAATGGGTAGTTTCCGAGTCTCCCACAACGTAGGCTTTCCCCCTTATATGAAAAACCCTTCCCGGTCAGCGCGTTCCGGGCATCTGCGCTTTGTCGTCAGGAGGTAGTCATTGCCGGATCGATCCTTACGGTGAATGCCGGGTCTTCGAGCCTCAAGTTCGCGCTGTTCGATTTCGTACTAGCGCCGATCCTGCGCCAATGTATCGATGACGCAAAGATCGCGTTGCTCCTCTCCATGTGCGACGCAGCCGGAACAGTTCTGGACATCGTCGCGCATCTGGGCCGCCGCGTCGCCGGAGCAAATGTCGCAAGTACACCCCGGATCAGCACTGCCGACAGGACTGTCAGTGTTCTTGTCTATGCTGCCGATGAGGAACCAATGATCGCGCGGCACACGCACGTAATCATTTTTGCGCGAATTGGCGGCTGTGGATGATCGATGCGCACGCCTCTATCGGCACTGTGATCGCGGTGCGTGGCGCCGTCGTCGATGTGCGGTTCGACAGTACGGCGCTGCCCGCCATCGACACCGCGCTGATCGTCGATTGGGACCGGCCCGAGCCACTCGTTCTCGAGGTTCACAGCCATGTTGATCCGCAGACGGTGCGCGGCATCGCGCTGCAGGCGACGATGGGCCTTGCGCGGGAAACCAGCGTACGGGCGACTGGCGCGCCTGTTTCCGTGCCGGTCGGTGACGCAGTGCTCGGACGGCTGCTCGATGTGGTGGGAACGGTGCGCGACAATGGTCCGGCGCTGCCCAAGGATACGCCCCGCCGCAGTATTCATAATGCTCCGCCTGCGCTTGAGGACGAGAAATCGGCGACTGTGATCTTCGAGACAGGGATCAAGGTGATCGACCTGCTCGCCCCTCTGGCCCAGGGCGGCAAGGCCGCGATGTTCGGCGGTGCAGGCGTTGGCAAGACTGTCCTCGTGATGGAGCTCATCCACGCGATGGTTGAGAAATACCAAGGCATCTCAGTGTTCGCTGGTATCGGCGAGCGGTCGCGCGAAGGGCATGAGCTGCTTACCGATATGCAGGCTTCGGGCGTGCTTGAACGCACCGTGCTGGTCTATGGCCAGATGAACGAGCCGCCTGGCGCGCGTTGGCGTGTGCCGCTCACCGCCCTGACGATCGCGGAATATTTCCGCGATCAGAAACACCAGAACGTATTGCTGCTGATGGATAACGTATTTCGCTTCGTCCAGGCAGGTAGCGAATTGTCGAGCCTGCTGGGGCGGTTGCCCTCCCGCGTCGGCTATCAGTCGACACTGGCGACAGAAGTCGCGTTGCTTGAGGAGCGGATCGCCTCGGTGCCGGGCGCAGCGGTGACTGCGATCCAGGCGGTCTATGTTCCCGCCGACGACTTCACCGATCCAGCGGTCACCGCGATCTCCAGCCATATGGACAGTATAATCATGCTTTCGCGTAAGCTGGCGGCCGAGGCCTTTTACCCGGCGATCGATCCGCTGGCTTCATCTTCGGTGCTGCTCGATCCGCTGGTGGTGGGCCAGGAACATTATGCGCTGGCCGAGCGTGCCCGCGAGGCACTGGCGCGGTTTGAGGAGTTGCGCGACATTATTGCTCTGCTCGGCGTCGAAGAGCTCGGCACCGCCGACCGGCTGATCGTCAAGCGCGCCCGCCGGCTGCAGCGCTTCCTCAGCCAGCCCTTTGTCGTCACCGAAGCGTTCACCGGCACCCCTGGAGAGAGCGTCAGCCGAGCCGACACGCTCGCCGGGTGCAAGGCAATCCTCGATGGCGAGGCCGACGATTGGGCCGAAAGCTCGCTCTACATGGTCGGCACGCTCGCCCAGGCGCGTGCCAAGGAAGCAGAATCCAGCAAGGCGTCCCAGGGGAAGGACGCCAAGCCATGAGGTTGCGCATCATCACCCCGCTCTCGGTTATCGTGGACGAAGACGCGCTTGCGGTACGCGCCGAGGATGACAGCGGCAGCTTCGGCATATTGCCCGGTCATGCCGATTTCCTGACCAGCCTCGCGATTTCTGTGGTCGGGTGGAAGCAGAGCGATGGCTCGCGGCGCTTCTGCGCGGTGCGGCGCGGCCTGCTCTCGATCACCAGCGGCAAGGACGTTGCGGTCGCGACGCGTGAGGCGATCGTGGGCGACGACCTCGCGACGCTCGATAGCACTGTGCTCGAACGCTTTCGCGCCGACATCGATCAGGAACGCAGCGAGCGTATCGAGAGCATGCGGCTGCAACTCAATGCCATCCGCCGGATCGTGAGCCAGCTCGGAATGAGCGGCAGCGGGAACTTCGCATGAGCACGCCGGAACCGCCGCTCGAAGAGCAGGACCCGCTGATCGCTAGCATCCGCCTGCGCGGGGAGCGCCAGAAGCGCTGGCTGCGCGACGGCGAGGATTCGGTGGCGCGCCGGCTGGCGCAGATCGGTGTGCTCGGCTGGATCACGGTGATCCCGATGCTGGCAGGCATCTTTGCCGGGCGCTGGCTCGACCGGACATATCATACGGGCATCTTCTGGACCGCGCCGCTGCTGATGCTCGGCACTGGCCTCGGCTGCTGGTCGGCCTGGCGATGGATCAGGAGCGGATGATGCTGTTGCTTGGCCTCGCCGCCTGGTTCGTCGCGGGCATTTCCCTGGGTGTCGTATACTTTGTCGGCATCTGTTGGAGCGCGCGGCAGTTCGCGGATGGCGGCCGCGTGACCACGACGATCGCGCTGTCGTTGTTGCGGCTGGCTGTGCTCGGCGGATTGCTGGCGCTGGCGAGTTTGCAGGGTGCGGGGCCCTTGCTGGCGATGGCGCTGGGCGTCGTACTTGGCCGGTTCGGCGTGATGCGGCGACTGCGCGAGGCGACGCCATGATCTCGCCGCTCGCCAGCATAACTCTGTTCCACATCGGCCCGGCGCCAATTTCTCAGGCTGTGGTGACGACCTGGGTGATCATGGCCGTCCTGATCGCGGGCGCCATCCTCGTTTCGCGGATGCTAAAGCCAGAACCATCAGGGCTGCAGGCGCTTTTCGAACTGATCGTCGACACGATCGACAGCGAAATCCGCGATACGATGCAAGCCGAACCTGAGCCATATCGCGCTTTTATCGGCACGCTGTTCGCCTTCATCTTCGTCGCCAACTGGTCGACGTTGATCCCCGGCGTCGCGCCGCCCACCGCGCGGCTCGAGACTGACGCGGCGCTGGCACTTCTCGTATTCCTCGCGGTGATCTGGTTCGGGATTCGTTCGGGCGGGATAGGCGGCTATCTCGCGACCTTCGCCTCGCCCAATCCGCTGATGATCCCACTCAACCTCGTTGAAAGCGTGACGCGCGCCTTTTCGATGTTCGTGCGCCTGTTCGGAAATGTCATGAGCGGTGTGTTCGTGATCGGCATCGTCCTGTCGCTGGCCGGGCTGCTTGTGCCTATCCCGCTGATGGCGCTCGATCTGCTGACCGGGGCGGTTCAAGCTTACATATTCGCGGTGCTGGCGATGGTCTTCATCAGCAGCGGCATCGCCGACCGAAAGTCCCCAAAACCCTGACAGAAAAGGAAGGCACCATGAATTGGTTGGCCCTTTGCAGCATCCTATCCGCCGCATTCGCGGTCTCGTTCGGCGCGATCGGACCGGCGCTCGCTGAAGGCCGGGCCGTTGCCGCGGCGATGGACGCGATCGCGCGGCAGCCCGAAGCCGCGAGCACCATCTCGCGCACCTTGTTCGTCGGGCTGGCGATGATCGAGACGACCGCAATCTATTGTCTGGTGATCGCGCTGCTGCTGCTGTTCGCCAATCCGCTGCTGGCATGACGCTATGACGATCGACTGGTGGACGCTCGGCTTCCAGGCCGTCAACGTCGCAATCCTGATCTGGCTGCTCGGGCATTTCTTCTGGAAGCCGGTGGCAGGCATGATAGAGGCGCGCCGTGCCTCGGCGCAGAAGTTGACTGACGATGCCGAGGCGACCCGCGCCAAGGCCGACGCGGCGCTGGCCGAGGTCGAGAAGACACGCGCCGGGTTCGCCAGGGAACGCGAAGCGATCCTCGCCGACGCTCGCAAGGATGCCGAGGCGGCAAGCGCGGCAAGTCTGGCCCAAACCAAGATCGATGCGAATTCACTGGAGGCCGGGGCCAAGGCGGCAATCGCCAAGGACAAGAAGGCGCAGGAGGGGGCCTGGGCCGAGCGATCGGCTCAGCTCGCGATAGACATCGCCGGACGTCTCGCCGCACGGCTGGACGGTGCGGTGGTGCAAGCACGCTTTCTGGAATGGCTACTGGGCGAAATCCGCGAACTCCCCGAGCAGGCTCGCAAGGCTGCCGGAGCGAAGGGCATGAAACTCGAAGTCGTTAGTGCGGTGAAGCTCGCTGCGGCCGAGCGGAAGAACTGCGGCCAAGCGGTCGCCGAGGCGTTCGGCGGCGACCCGCACATCACGTTTCGGACCGATCGCACTCTGATCGCCGGCTTCGAGCTGCATGGCGAACATCTGATCGTGCGCAGCAGCTGGCGGGCCGATCTTGCCGCGATCCAGGCTGACCTCGCAGCATGAGCGCGCCCGAAACCTGGCTGAAAGACGCACGCACCAAGGTTGGAACCGCGGTGCTCGCGGCCCGTGCCGAGCAGATCGGCCGGGTCGAGGAAGTCGGCGATGGCATCGCACTGGTCTCGGGAATGCCCAATGTCAGGCTCGACGAATTGCTCCGTTTCGAAAAGGGCCAACTCGGCTTTGCGCAGGTGCTCGAAGAAGACCGGGTTGGTTGCGTATTGCTCGACGACGTCGATGGCGTCGAGGCTGGCGACAGCGTCCGCGGAACAGGGGATGTCGTGCGCGTTCCCGTCGGGCCTGGGATGCTGGGCCGCGTCGTCGATCCACTGGGCCGCCCGCTCGACGGCAAGGGGCCGATCGAGAGCGACACGCGCATGCCGATCGAGCGACCCGCGCCCTCGATCATCGACCGCGACTTAGTGATCGATCCCGTCCAGACCGGGCTTGTGGTCATCGACGCGCTGTTCGCGCTTGGCCGGGGACAGCGCGAGCTCATCATCGGCGACCGCGCGATCGGCAAGACCACGATTGCGATCGATACAATCATCAACCAGAAGAACAGCGACATCGTCTCGGTCTATGTCGCGGTCGGCCAGAAGAGTTCGAGCGTGCGGCGCGCGATCGATGCGATCCAGGGCAGCGCTGCGCCCGAGCGGTGCATCATCGTCGTCGCCGGCGCGGCGAGTTCGCCGGGGCTGCAATGGATCGCGCCGTTCGCCGGGATGACGATGGCGGAATATTTCCGCGATACGGGCGGCCATGCGCTGATCGTGATCGACGACCTTACCAAGCACGCCGCCACTCACCGAGAGATCGCGCTGCTGACGCGCCAGTCGCCGGGCCGCGAGGCCTATCCCGGCGATGTGTTCTACGTCCACGCGCGACTGCTCGAGCGTGCGTCGAAGCTGTCGAAGGACAAGGGCGGCGGCTCGCTGACAGCGTTGCCGATCGCCGAAACCGACGCCGGAAACCTGAGCGCCTATATCCCGACCAACCTGATCTCGATCACAGATGGCCAGATCGTGCTCGACGCCAAGCTGTTCTACCAGGGCCAGAAGCCGGCGGTGGATGTGGGCACCAGTGTCAGCCGGGTTGGCGGCAAAACTCAGGCGCACGCGCTGCGCGAGGCTGCGCAGACACTGCGGCTCGACTATGCCCAGTTCCTCGAACTCGAAAGCTTCACCCGATTCGGGGGGATGCCCGATACGCGCGTGCGCCAGCAATTGACGCGAGGCGGCCGGATCCGCGCGATCCTCGACCAGACGCAGCACGCGCCGCTCAGGCTCGCCGACGAGGTCGCGCTCGTGCTCGCGGTGCAGGGCGGACTGCTCGATGCGCTGCCGCTCAAGGTGATCTCCGCTTTTCGCAAGGGCCTGGCCGAGGTCATCGATCGCGACGCAGCAGATGCCGTGGCTGCAATCCAGGACCACGGCACGCTTGACGAGGTTGGCAAGCAGGCGCTCGTCGGCGCGCTTGCGGCTTATGCGAAGGGCTTGACGCCCGCACGGGCCGAGCCGGCGCCGACGCCATGACGCTTCGCCTCGCAGACATCGGGGCACGGATCGAGGGCGTTGAGCAGCTCGGTGCGGTGGTCAACGCGATGCGCGGCATCGCCGCCGCGCGCGCGCAGCAGGCGCGAGCGCAGGTCGAAGCGGTAGACAGCTACGCCGCGACGATCGCCACCGCGATCGGCCGCGCGCTTGCGCTCATGTCGTCACCGCCTCGGCGAGATGCGGCGGAACAGGATCCACCAGCCTTGATCGTGTTCACTGCGGAACAGGGGTTTGCTGGCGCGTTCAGCGAACGTGTGCTTGCATCGCTCGGCGACGATCTCGCCACGTCCATGCTATTTCTCATCGGGACCCGCGGCGCATCGGTGCTTGCCGAGCGGCGGATTGAGCCCGGATGGCGGGGTGCCATGCCGTCGCATTCGGCCGGGATTCCCAAACTGGCGGATCAGATCAGCGAAGCGCTTTACGCCCGAATAGCAAAGGGTGAAATCGTCAAGCTGGACGTCGTCTTCAGCCAGTGGGAACCAGGACACGCCGCCGGGATCCAGCGGCTCAGGCTGCTTCCGCTTGATCTAACCGGATTTTTGAATTCGGTGCAGGCCTACCCGCCGCTGCACAATTTGGCGCCCGCCGATCTGCTCGCAGGCCTGACTGCCGATTATCTCCACGCTCAGCTCTGTCACGCCGCTCTCCATGCGTTCGCAGCCGAGAATCAAGCGCGAATGGAAGCGATGGCAGCGGCGCGAGATCAGATCGCGCGCCAGCTTGCCGATCTGCGCGCTAAGGAGCGGATGGTGCGGCAGGAGGAAATCACCGCCGAAGTGATCGAGCTGGCAGCCGGAGCAGCGGCCAGCCGATCATGAGATCGGGGCATACAGCGTGGATCGGCGCCGTGGGCACTTTCCTGCGGGCCACCCCGAAATATCCTGTCATCATCCCCAGCTAGGCCGCGACGGTGACAGTGGGCTACAATTGAGGCAAATAATCGCTCTAAAGGCTAATTCGGTCAATCCACAAACTGGGTTTGTAACATCACGATTATTGCGAGCTTTTCTTCATCGCCTTCCACTCCCCCCATCGAGGAAGAAACATCGGCACCTGGTTTTGATAGATACGGTAAGCATCGCCGAATTGACGAAGCATTTCCCTCTCTTCCTTTCGAGCGAGGAAATAATAGGCAATGACTATTAGTGGAAGGAGGCTGATCGAGAATATTGTCGGCCAATGAATGACACCTTCCCCGAATAAAGCAATGAAAAGTCCAGTATATTGTGGGTGCCTAACAAATCTATACAGTCCGGTTGTGACCACGCGCTTTTCTTTCCGAGCTTTATAGACTTCCTTCCAGCCTTTAATAAATAACCCAATCCCGATAAATGCCACGCTGTATCCCAAGATCATTGCCACAAACATTCCAGCTTCGCTGAAATTAAGCAACGTGGACCATAAACTGTAGCTTACTAATCCTCGGTCCAAGCCAAAAAGTCGAATCGCTAGGTAAACCGTTAGGGGAAACCCATACATCTCGGCGTATAGCGCGATGATAAATGCCTGCACCAATCCGGCGCCTGCCCATTCACGCCAACCCTTTGGTGCAAAATATCTGTAGAATACCCAAGAGATCACGATGATCATGATCACGGCGATCCCCCACCCGAACGTACCCATAGATAATAGTCCTATTTGCAATCCGTTGAACCATCTGTCTCGGAAGACACTTTATCGACACGTACCAATGCCGTGGAGGGCAGGAGGATCTTGCGACCTTACAGCCGGCAGTCGGCTTCGATGATCAGCCAGCGCGTACCAGTTCGCTGCCAAACAGGAATTCGCTGATCTTCCCGGTGTGACTGTCTCTTGCCGATATGCTGTAGCCGCTAATCGCCGATCGCTGCCGCACCACTGCATACTCCTTTGCGGTTCTGCGGACTTGCCGGCCGATACTGGGCCAGCTGTAAAAGCGAACCAAAGCCATGCAGATGCAGGCGACGAATGGACCGGCCAAGGGCTACTGCAAACCGAATTGGCTTGGTTTGTTCTAATAATAACAAGATATGGAATTGCTGGTGTGCGCTGTAGGGTCGGAATCTACGCAGAACCTACCCTGCCTACCAATGCGAGCTCCCCACATTCAATTGCGGCGATTGCCTACGATGTGGTGGGTGGATGCGGGGCTCCGCATTCACCCCAAAGCGATCACATCGCCAATCCAGTGAAATGGATCCTGTCCCGGGGCAGATTGGGTCGTCGATTCTAGACGGGGGGCTACCCGGCTTTGTATCGCCGGGTCTTGCTTCTGAGCGGAGTTGATCGAACGTTGCGCAATTATCGTTCTGCCGCTGGCTCAGATCCCGTTGGCAAGGATGACGCCAGTCAATCTGTCTCATCACAGTCTGCGTAGTTTCCGGGGCTTCCGCAGCTCAGCTGACTAACTACCAAACCCAACGATGAAACAGATCCGACCCAGAAGGATTCAATATGAAAACGACAATTCTTGCAGCGCTCCTCGCTTTCGGCTTGGCCTCGTCGCCGGCGGCTGCCCAAGAGTCCAAGCATCAGCACGGCACCAGTGCCCCAGCAGAGGCTAAGCCTGGTCAAGAGGGTATGGCGCAGGGCGGCATGATGCAAAGCTCCGAGGCGATGCAGGCGCATCAACAGAAAATGCAGGAGATGCGGGCCTTGATGCAGCAGGCACAGGCAGCCACCAAGCCCGCCGAGCGCCAGCGGCTTTTGACAGAGCACCGCCAGATGATGCGAACACAAATGGCAAGCATGATGAACGGCGACAACGCCGCGATGATGCAGGCCTGCCATGAGCGCATGGCGATGATGCACGACATGATGGGCCAGATGGCAGCCGAACAGGAAATGATGCCGGCCAAATAGCAACGGTCCTCGGGCGGCGGTCGCTGACGCGGTCTCGGCCCGCGCCGTCGACACAGTTACCGAGATGCATGCTCCGGAGCGAGTCTCTTTGGAGGGCTTCGGTGGCGCCGCGAGGTGGGAAGCATGGCTGCTGGCTCGACTACCTCGTCATCTGGTGAGGCCGCTACTCCAGAAGGTCCCCAAACGCCCAAGGATGCTATAGTGGAAAATCCAAAATCTGGGGGGCCAGCTGCTCCCGAAAATGCCAAAATCGCCGCAGCAGTTCCATCAGTTGAGCCGGAGGATGAGGCTGCCAGCGGATCCGTCTCTCTGGCGACCAGTGCAGCAGGCAACCCAGGATGGCCGCCTTCGCGCGATCTATATCTCGACGAACTTGCCATCAACACGATCCGGACCTTGTCCATGGATGCGGTGCAGCGTGCCAATTCCGGGCATCCCGGCACGCCAATGGCCTTGGCGCCTGTGGCGTATACGCTGTGGCAATACTTCCTGCGGTTCGATCCTGATGAGCCGCTCTGGCCGGATCGCGACCGGTTCGTGCTGTCGAACGGCCACGCTTCGATGCTTCTTTATGCCTTGTTGCACCTCAGCGGGGTGAGGTCGATCGACTCCGTCCCAAGCCGCGGTGGGCCGCCCCGGGCGGCCGTCACCCTCGAGGACATCAAGCAATTTCGCCAGCTCGGGAGCCGATGTCCGGGGCATCCCGAATACGGCCTGACGTCTGGAGTGGAAACGACGACTGGACCGCTTGGTCAGGGCTGCGCGACGAGCGTCGGCATGGCAATCGCCCAGCGGTGGATGGCCAAACACTTCAACCGCCCCGATTTTGCGCTCTTCGACCATGAAATCTATGCGATTTGCGGCGACGGCGACATGATGGAGGGCGTTACTAGCGAAGCGGCTTCGCTTGCCGGTCAGTTGATGCTCGGCAACCTGTGCTGGATCTATGACAGCAACCGCATCACGATTGAGGGGCACACCGATCTCGCGTTCAGCGAGGATGTCTCTGCCCGCTTCCTTGCCTATGGATGGAATGTACAGAGGATCGGTGACGCCAACGACATCGCTTCCATCGGGCAAGCTATTCAGACGTTCAAACACACACACGACGCTCCAATGCTCGTCATCGTCGAAAGTCATATCGGTTACGGGGCACCGCACAAGCAGGACACCAGTGCCGCGCACGGCGAGCCGCTCGGGGTCGAAGAGATCCGGTTGGCGAAGCGGAAATACGGATGGCCGGAAGACGCCGAGTTTCTCGTGCCCGAGGGCATACGGAAACACTTCAGCCAAGGCCTTGGGCGGCGCGGAGCGGAGCTTCATGCGGCTTGGTCAGCGCTCAAGCAGGCCTATTGCAAAAAATATCCCGAGCTTGCCGCCGACCTCGACAGGATGCAGCGAGGCGAACTTGCCGAGGGTTGGGACACTGAGCTTCCGAGCTTTCCACCTGATTCAAAGGGGCTGGCGACGCGCGATGCGTCGGGGAAGGTACTCAATGCAATCGCGCCGCACTATCCGTGGCTGATTGGCGGTTCGGCGGACCTCGCACCCTCGACCAAGACGCGTCTGACATTCGAGGCTGCCGGCGACTTCGAGGCTGGCACATACGACGGCCGAAATCTGCACTTCGGCATTCGCGAGCACGTGATGGGCGCTATCTTGAACGGTCTCGCGCTTTGCGGGATCCGCGCCTACGGCTCAACCTTCTTTGTTTTTTCCGACTACATGAAGCCGGCGATCCGTCTGGGCGCATTAATGGCTTTGCCAACCGTTACCATTTTCTCGCACGATTCGATCGGCCTCGGAGAGGACGGTCCGACGCACCAGCCGGTCGAGCAGCTTGTGGCGCTGCGCACGATCCCCGGTCTCGTCACGTTGCGCCCTGCTGATGCCAACGAGGTTGTCGAAGCGTGGCGCGTCATCATCACACTGAAAGATCGACCAGCATGCCTCGTACTTAGCCGCCAGGCGCTACCGACATTCGATCGCGGTCGCTTCGCCCCGGCGGCAGGCGTGGCGCATGGCGCCTATGTCATGGCGGATTGTAAAATGGGCGTTCCGTCCGTGATCCTGATCGGCACTGGCAGTGAGATCGCGCTCTGCGTGGAGGTTTACGAAAAACTTACAAGCGAAGGCGTTGCAGCCCGCATCGTCAGCATGCCGTCGTGGGAATTGTTCGAAGAGCAGACCCAAGCCTATCGCGATAGCGTGCTGCCGCCCACGGTCTCGGCGCGCGTGTCGGTCGAGGCCGGTTCGGTGATTGGCTGGGATCGCTATGTCGGTCGCTCCGGCGCCCGGATCGGCATGCGCACTTTTGGCGGCTCGGCTCCGATCGGGGATCTGATGGCAAAATTCGGATTCACGGCAGAGGATGTACTTACCGCGGCGCGCGAGCAGATCGAGGAGTTCGAGACGCCGGCAACGTGAGGGCGCGCCGCTATTTCAAGGGCAGGTCAGCATTTGTTGGTCCAAGCCTTTTGGCCATCCTTGTGATGATCCTTTGGTCGGCTTGTTACCCACTGATCACCATCGGGATAGCCTATTCGCCGCATCTCAGTTTTGCAGCGCTGCGAGCGGGGCTCGCTGGGACTGTTCTGCTTATGGTTGCAATCTACCTGCGGGAACCGATTCCAAAGGGGTGGGCAATTTGGGGTTGGATCTGTCTCGCAGGCTTAGGCATGACCGGGCTTGGCTATTTCGGCATGTTCCACGCGGCCGAATTCGTTGCCCCCGGTCTCGCGACTGTTATCGCCAACACACAGCCGATTATTGCCGGCATTCTCGCTTATGTTTTGCTTGGTGAACGCCTGGCCGCACGCGGCCGGCTCGGTATGCTGATCGGGTTCGTCGGCACTGTGATCATAGCGGCACCGAAATTCCTCGCCGAGGATGCCCGCGCGACCGGATTCGGCGTGCTTTACGTCCTGCTCGCCGTCCTCGGGGTCGCTGGCGGCAACGTAGCTATCAAGAAGCTTGCGACCCGTGTCGATCCGGCGATGGCGATGGGACTTCAGTTGCTCGTCGGAGCGATACCGTTGACGGCGATCGCCCTGACTACGGAAAACCCGCGCGAGATTGAGTGGTCGGCACGCTTTGTCGTGTCGCTACTGGTTCTGGCCCTGCCGGGTACCGCACTTGCCTTCTGGTTGTGGCAATCCACGCTCCGCGCCATTCCGCTTTCCAGAGCCAATGTGTTCAGCTTTCTGGTACCGATTTTTGGGATCACGATTGGGACGCTGTTTTTCGCCGAACCGCTTACTTGGCCTGTCGCAATCGGCGTCGGCGTAGCCGCCTTAGGTGTATATGTTGCGACGCGCTGTGAACCAGCAATCGGCGGCGTGCCGCGCCAGCCGCTCGTCGAGCAATAGCACCTGAGGCTGTCTAGGCACCCCAGGCAATGTTGCCCTCGTCAGCGCTCAGCGAGCGGCCTGTCAGGACCACCGCGTATGGATGATGCGGAAGACGGAATAGATCGCTTCCGGCGGCGGGCTCTTGGTAGCGCTCGCGGCTGTCTTGAAGGACGCGGTCGATCACTTCGTTCTGCCAGGTTCGGTCGCCGCGACTGACGTAGGTGAGTAGTTTCCGAGTCTGGCACTGTTGGTCCGGAGATCGCTAGCCTGCGACGGAGGTTCACCGCAGAGGAATTGCTATGGTTGACAGAATTGACCCTCGCACGATCGCAGGTGCAGCTACCGCCCCGGTCAAAACGGCCGACATCGCCTTTGATGCGGGCCAGCGTTCGTATATGCTGTCGGTTTATAACTATATGGCGTCGGGTGTCCTGCTCACGGGTATCGTAGCGCTGTTGTTCGCACGGTCGGGTGCAGCCGCGCAGGTCCTCGGCGGACCGGGCATCTTAAAGTATATCATCATGTTGGCGCCTCTGGCGTTCGTCATGGTGCTGAGCTTTGGCATTACCAAATTATCGACCTGGACAGCCCAATTGCTCTTTTGGGCATTTGCAGTGGTCATGGGCCTGTCGCTGGCGTCAATCTTTCTCGTTTACACCGGCACATCGATTGCCACGACTTTCGTCGCAACCGCCGCGGCGTTCGCGGGCTTAAGCCTTTGGGGCTATACGACGAAGCGCGATCTATCCGCACTTGGGACGTTCCTCATCATGGGCGTCGTGGGACTGCTGGTAGCTTTGGTCATTAATATGTTCATGCGGTCGACCGGTCTCCAGTTGATCATTAGTTTCGCCGGAGTGTTGCTGTTCGCTGGGCTGACCGCTTACGACACACAGAGGATAAAATCGATGTATGCCGATGTGGCTGGCAGCGATATGATGGCTAAGTCCGTCATCATGGGAGCACTTAGCCTCTATCTCGACTTCGTTAACATGTTCATGTTCCTGCTAAGACTCACGGGCAACCAACGATAACGGCGGGACAGTAGCGCGAAAGTGAGCTTGGGAATCGTTCCGCAGCATACATGGGTTGAACCGCGCTGGCTTGCGCGTCGCTTATCGACCGGATCGGGTTCATTTGGCTCTATTGTCGAGTGGAAGGCGCGAAGCGGAACTGTTCGAAATCGGCTGAGGATGAAGCAATTTCAGCGCGCTTCCGCGAGGCGAGATGCCTCCTGCAGCGCGTTCATGTCGGCTGCGGCAAGCAGGGCCGATACGACAGATTCTGCACCGCAATTCGCATTCACCCGGTCAGGATGCAGACCATCAGAGCATCGGCCGGTTTTCGGGTCGAGCAAGGCCAGGCCCAAATCATTGTCCCCCAGTAGCCAACGCCAGGCTCGGTTGGCGTCGGCCAAATATCGAGGAGCAGCGGTTATCACATATGCAATCCGGCAAGCCGCGACGGTCGCCGCGACTTCCAGCGGCTGCTGATCGAACGGCTCGGGTCGCGCATGGGGCGCGCCAAAGCTGTCCGATCCGACCGGGCGGAACAATCCCGTCTCGCCTTTTTGCAGCTCGAGCAGCCAGTTCAGGCTCCTCACTCCCGCCTCGATATGGTGCTGATGCTTATGCGCATGCCCCGCAGTCAGCAGGGCCTGAGGGAGCCGGGCATTGTCATAGGCGAGGACATCCTCAAACCAGCTCCAGTTCACGTGTTCCTCGCGTTCCAGAAGGTCGAACAATTGCCCGGTCAGGCGGTCGCACATCCGTCTGGCTGCCGGATCGCCTGGTCGGGTATCCTCGAACGCGCAAAGTCCCAGTATCGCAAAAGCCCAGGCTCGCGGTGATCGGAAGGTCGCCATCGCCGGGTAGCTTTTCTGGAGCAGCAATCGGGCCCATTCTCGCCGAAGGGGGGAAGGATCGTCGCGGCTGCAAACGCCGAGCGCCCACAGCGTTCGGCCGTGGCTGTCTTCGGAACCCTGTGGTTCGAGCCAGTTTCGGTTGAAGCCCATGAAGTTGCGGAACCGGTTCTGATCCGGATTCCAGGCGTACTGGATGAACGCAACGAACCGATTGCCCAACAATTCTGCGTCGCAATCCTCGCCTTCCTCAGCCAAGCTGTAGCTAGCAAGCAACGCGCGGGCATTGTCGTCGATGCAATATCCGTGAGCGCGGTCTGCAGTGTCGAGAACGGCGTGCTGGAAGATACCTGTATCATCGCACAGGGCGCGAAAATACTTCGGTGAAATGTAATGCATCCGGTCGCTCATGCCGCGGTGAGCCTGAGGTCTGCACGCCTTTCTACCGCTTTCTCCTGGCGACCAATGGCGCCAACGAAGAGATCTAGATAGCGTTCGGCCGTGCGCTGCCAGGTCATGGCGCGCCCTTCCTGATAGCTTCGCTTGCTGATGGCCTTTCGCCGTTTCGGGTCGGCCAGCAGCTCCGCGACGGCTTGGCCTGTTGCCTGGCAATCGCCAAAAGGGACCAATACCCCGCGCCCGTCGGCCAGCAATTCGGCGGCATGCCAATAGGGGGTCGAGACGATGGGTCGGCCGAGCCCAAAACTGTAGGCCAGCGTGCCGGATGTCAGCTGCATCGCGGAAAGATAGGGCGTCACGTAGACGTCGCACATCGCGATGAATTCGAGTAGCTCGGCGCGTTCGACGAACTGGTTGATGAACAGAATGCTGCCTGCGACGCCCAGCGCTTCGGCTCGCGCCACCAAGCCGTCACGATAAGCCTCGCCATCGTCACGCAGCAGATGGGGGTGGGTGGCGCCGAGCACGATGTAGAGAGCGTCGGGGCAGGACTGCAGGATCATCGGCATGGCATCGATCATCACTTCGATGCCCTTGTTCGGGCTCAGCAGCCCAAAGGTGAGGATCACGGTGCGACCGACAAAGCCGAGCTTCTCCTTCATCCATTCGGAAGGCACCATCGCCACGTCCGGTATGCCGTGGGGGATGACATCGATCTTGCGCGGATCGACATCATAATTGCCAGCCAGAAGGCGCGCACCCTTTGCCGCCATCACTACAATCCGTGAAGAGGCCGCAGCGATGCGTTCGATTACGCAGCGCTGCCGTGTGGTGGGCGCTGCAAGGATCGTGTGCAGGGTGGTTACCAGCGGAGGCCGAAGATTCTCGACAAGGAGCAGAATATGGCTCCCATCGGGGCCGCCAAAGATGCCGAATTCATGCTGCAGCGAGACGACGTCGCAGAACCCGGCATTCACGAAGCGAGCAGCGGCATCATAGGCGAGCGGGTTTCCCTCGGCGATCGAAAAAGCGACGCTGGCCGGATACGCATATTCCTGCTGCCGGTCAGTCATGGCGATGATCGTTGCCTGATCGACGCGGGGCGATTGCGTCAGTGCCTGCTGCAGGTCGGTGGTGAAGGTGGCGATACCACATAGTCGCGGGAGGGAATTGCCGATAACGGCCACATTGAGCCCCGGGAAATGGCGTGATGGCTTTGCCAAGGGTGTGACAACCACGCGGCGATTCGATCCTCTTGGCTCTGGACCGGTTGCTTCAATGGCGCACTGTGCTTCCAAGAATGGCATAGGAATGCTCCGAGGGGATGATAGATTACGTTCTAGATCGAGGTTCCTCCCGATTCACCTCTCCGGACAGCGTCGGAATTTACTCATATGCGCGGGCGTCCGCGCCACTTGGCGCTGGCTGAAGTACGATCCTTGCCCAAAATTATTGGAATCAAGGGTCTTCTAACCGATGTGCTTGGAGCGGGTTCTTCCCCACTTCAGTAGAGCTATAGAAATAGTAAGGAGCGCGAGAGGCAGCGCGGATCGCCCTGGATTGACCGCGGCAACCCTTAGCCTGAGTAGTATCCGAAACTGCAGAGGTGCCGCGCAAACCGCTAATGTCGGGAAAAGCTTTTAGACACAGAACAGCCAAGGGGAGCGTTCGCTCAATGATAGCGCAGAATGTGCCGATCGTGTGTGTGGGAGGATCGGCGGGCGGGCTCAACGCCTATGAGCGTCTGCTTGAGAACCTGCCAGCCGATATCGGCGCGGCGATCGTCATCGTGAACCATCTGCGCACGGTATCCACCCTGCTGCACGAAATTCTCCCGCGCCATACGCAGATGCCGGTGGAACTGATTACTGAAGGTCTCAATATTCGGCCCAACCACGTATTCATCATTCCGCCCCAGCGGGATTTGCACGTGCTGAATGGGGAGTTTCGACTGATGCCGATCTCTAAGCCACGGGGTTGGCCCGACGTCATAACCGTATTTCTACAATCCTTGACGCAGCACTGGCATGGCAAGCTCGTCGCGGTGATTGTATCCGGGTACGATGGCGACGGCGCCGAAGCCCTGTGCGGTGTTCGCGCGGTCGGTGGCATAACGATCGCGCAATTGCCAGCATCAGCCGGCCATTCCGATATGCCCATTAGCGCGATTGCGACTGGTTGTGTAGATTTTATACTGGCCCCCGAGCAAATCGCCGCTCAGATCGTGAAAATCATTGGATCAGTGCGCCAAGGCGCGGACCTGGCGACCTTTCTTCGCGACCGTGCCAGGACAGAGACCATCTTAGCTTCAAACACCAACTGCGGTCCGGCCGCATGGTCTCATTCCCAACTCGCCCGGCTCTATTTGGAAAGATGCACCGAGATCACCGGCAACGTTGGTCAAATTGTTGGCTCAGTGATCGAGACGGATTTCCTCGACCAAACGGCCAGCTCGTCAGTCGCATTTGTCGAAAACGGCAAAGGAGATTCCCCGGATCGTCCGGAACCGTTTCAACCACCGCGAGGATTGCAATCATGATGCCTGCGGCTCCGATCAAATCGCGCAAGATACGCAGAGGCAGCTCGGTCGAACAGACCAAACACCCAGTCGATCGACCCGGCTTTGACCTTGGCGGCGCGACAGGCAAAACGACAGCGGGGTTCGGTTTGGGGCTTGGCGAGGACTCGTCCGACTCTCGTCAGGAACGCAGTTTGCCTGGGCGCAGGATGACTGGAAGGCTGAGTATTCCGCACTGGGTCAGTCCCGATATTCTGAAAGAGCCGAAGCCGAAACCTCCAAAGCCAGAATGAGATTCGATGGATGCTGACACCATATGTTTGGCGTGCGAAAAGATCCGTGGAGGAAACCGCGTGAGAGAAATTTGTCCGTCACGCGCTGCGCGTGCATAGTTTCCGATCCTGACACCTAGACCGGGCGTGTCTAGCCTTGCGGCAGTAAGGTCGATGGCACCTTCGCGGGTCTCCCGAGCCATGCAGCCCTCGGGGAGCAGTGCCGCGATCCTTGGCGTCAGGCAGGGCAGACGATCTCGGCCTCTGGTGGAATATTCTCGCGGTGATTTTGTGAGGCGGCTGCCTGGGCGGTGCGCGCAAGTTCCGGCAGCGACTTGGCCTCCATCTTGTGCATGATCGCGGCGCGGTGATTTTCCACCGTCCGTTGACTGATACCGAGGTCGGCGGCGATATTCTTGCTGGGTTGGCCGGCGAGGACCATGTCCATCACCTCGCGCTGTCGGGTCGTCAGATCGGCGACATGCGCGGCCGCGGCTTCATGGGCGGCATCGACAAGCCGGATATCATGCGACTGGTCGATTGCCCGCGTAATGCTGGCAAGCAATTCAGCGCGGCCGACCGGCTTTTCGATAAAATCGCAGGCTCCCGTTTTCATCGCCTCGACAGCAAGGCCCACATCGCCGTCGCCCGTTATCAGGATTGCCGGCAAATGATCGCCTCGTACGCGCAATGCGTCGAGAAGTGTGACACCGCACATGCCCGGCAAATGGGCGTCGATCAGGATGCAACCCTCACCGCCGACATGATAGGATTCCAAAAAGGCTTCCGCGCTTGCAAAGGTCTGAACCGCGCGACCGTCCCCCTCGAGCACGTCTCTTATGGTAGCGCGTATTTCCGGGTCATCATCGATGACATACGCCACTGGAGCGCTGCTCCCAATGACAGCCTGTCTACGTTGCGACGTCTGCAAAGCCGGCTTCGGAGAAAGTCGCTCTATTGCTGCTACAAGCTCCTTCGGTTTCACCGGTTTGTTCAATTGCACGCAATCCTCGCTTGCGATCTTTGTCAGCGTCTCACTCGAGATGTCCCCGGTCAGGATGATCGCTGGCAAGCCGGAAGGCAGGCTGGCGCGAAGCGCGTTCAGCAAATCCAGCCCATTCATGCTGCCGGGCAGATTATAGTCGGTAAGCAGGATCTCCGGCCGGATCGCGCCAGCAGCAACCAGTTTTAGCGCCGCGGCCGCATCGGATGCGACTTTGACGATATGACCGTCGCCCCGTAGCAATTCTTCGAGCAACTCGAGAATATCGGGATCGTCCTCGACAACGATAATCTTGTATCTAGTCCTTGCTGGCTCGTCGACGATGTCACGGTCGTGCGTCTCCGCCGACGCCGATAATGAGGCATTGACCGGGCTTGCCACCGTGACAGTGAAGATCGAGCCCTTCCTAGGCACGGAGCGAACGTCGATCTGATGCTCGAGCAAATGCCCGAGCCGTTGCACGATCGACAAACCAAGTCCCAGGCCACGGCTGCGTTCACGCGCGGCATTGTCGACCTGGTGGAATTCGTCAAAGATGGCGTGAAGTTCATCGGCCGCAATGCCGATCCCGGTGTCCCAGACCTCTATTCGAAGCGTATCCCCGCGACGACGGCAGCCCAGTAGAATTTTCCCACGTTTCGTATATTTGATCGCGTTGCCGAGCAGATTTCGGATCATCTGCTCGAGCAACCGGGGGTCGCTTTTTATGATCGCAGCGCTTGGCAGGATATGAAGCGTCAGACTGCGTGACTGAGCGAGATAGCTGAACTCGTCGCGCAGCCGATCGAGCATATCGGCGATCGGGAAATTGACCGGATTGGCTTCTACTACGCCGGCCTCGATCTGATTGATGTCGAGCAGAGCGTTAAGCATGCCGGACATCGCACCCAAAGTTTGTTCCTGACGTGCCAGCAGCTTCTGCGTTTTCTCCCCTTCGACCGATTGAGCCAGCAGTTCCTGCAGAAGCGTCAGCGATTGGAGCGGCTGGCGCAGATCATGACTGGCGGCAGCGAGGAAACGAGACTTGGCAAGGTTGGCCCGCTCGGCTTCGAGCTTCGCATCATCGAGTGCTTTCGTAGTTATCTTTCGTTCGGTAATATCGGCGAAGGTGATGACAACGCCTTCGACATGACCGTCGTGTGCCCGATAGGGGAAGATACGCCGACAAAACCAGACACCATTCGGCGTGCGAACCTCATGATCGATCGAGGCTTCATCGGTAAGGACCCGGCGCACATCTGCGAGCAGCTCCGGGTCGGTAGCGATCGGCTGCAGATCGGCCAGCGGGCGACCCACATCTCCAGAAATGACGTTGAAGAGCGACTTTATCGCAGGCGTGTAGAAACGGATCTTGAGATCGCCATCGAGAAACACCGTCGCCACGTTGGTGCTATAGAGCACGTTTTGGAGATCGTCGGACGTGAGGCGCTGCCGTTCGAGTGTTTCCTGAAGTTGGTTGTTGAGCGCGGTCAGCTCTTCATTGAGGGATTGCAACTCCTCCTTCGATGTCAGCAGCTCTTCATTGGTCGACTGGAACTCCTCGTTGACCGAAAGGGCCTCTTCGTTAATCGCCTTCTGCTCCTGGCTCGACGTTTCCTGATTGAGAATCGCGGTTTGCAGTTCAGTCTGGGTTGCTTCGAGTTCGCGCTCGAGTTCGGCGACGCGCGTTGCATCGCTACGACCATGGGGTGAAGGTGGCCCCGCTTTCTCGTTGGGCTCCTCGACAAAACAGACGAGCAGCAGTTCCTCATGATCTCCGACGATCGCCTGGACGTCGATGCGGAACCAGATTGTAATGCCGTCATGGGTGAGGCGGGTGCGGCCGCCATCGACCCGCGGGATCGTCTTGCTGATCTTGTCGATAGCGAGCCGGAGTTTGGTCCGCAGCGCCGGAGTCGCCATCGCGAGCAGGTCGAGCGTGGCATAGCCAGGAGCGATGCGCAGATATCGCTCGGTCGGACCCATCGAGTACAGACACTGCCGTTTGCGATTGATGAGGATGGCTGCCGGAGCGTGGCTGGCGACGACCGCCCTGCGGCAGATATCCGCGAGTGTGGACTGGCGCGTTGCGGACCCGGTGCCATCGGCCCTCCCAAGCAGGGGCAAGGCGTCACCAAAACTAAAGGGAAAGCCCGTATCTCCGATTCGGCTGCGCGCGATATGCCGGTAGAATCGCTCGGTCTTGGCGACGACCTCGAACCTGTCCTCGGCGGCACCGACGGTCTCTGACGATCCCAGCACCAAAATGCCGCCCTCGCGAAGGGCAAAATGAAAGAGCGAAATGACCTTGGCCTGCGCCTCGGGGTTCAGGTAAATCAGCAAATTGCGGCACGAGACCAGGTCAATACGCGAAAAAGGCGGGTCCGACAGGAGATCCTGCACGGTGAAGACCACATCGCCGCGCAACATGGCTACGACCCGATAGCCCGCCTCGTCTTTCACGAAATAGCGCGCAAGGCGGTCGGCCGTTATCCCGGTTGCGATATCGAGCGAATAAAGCCCTTCGCGCGCGGTCGCGATCGCATCTGGGTCGACGTCGGACGCGAACACCTGCAATTTGATCTCGCGCCCGGAGGCCTTGATGACCTCACGGCACATCATCGCGATCGAATAGGCTTCTTCTCCGGTGCTGCATCCCGCGACCCAGATCCTGAAGGGTTGATTTTCGGCCAAGCTGCTAACGAGATCGGGCAGGATCGTTGTCGCCAGCGCTTCGAACACCTTGGGGTCACGAAAAAAGCTGGTGACGTTGATCAGCAGATCCTTGGCGAGCAGGTCGCGCTCGCTGGGGTCCTTGTGCAGCAGATCAACATAAGCCGCCAGATTACCCCGCGGGAGCGCAAGCAATGCCATACGCCTTTCGATGCGACGCTCCAGCGTTCCTGGCTTATATTGCCGGAAGTCGTGTGACGTCTTTTCCTTGAGGAACAGGATGATCGCATCCAATCCTTCGGCCGGCGGCGGACTGGTCGCATCGGAGTCAACCGGAACGCTGGTAATCTGCATCCCGCGATCGATCAGCGCCTGCGGAATCTTTGGTAGCAAGAGAATTTGATCAACCAGTCCGGTAGCGATCGCGCTGCGCGGCATGCCGTCATATTCGGCCTCTTCCGGCTTCTGGGCGATAACATATCCGCCTGCGGCCTTAAGCGCGGCGATGCCTTTGCTGCCGTCCGCGCCCGTTCCCGACAGGACGACACAGACCGATCGACCGCCGCAACCTTCGGCCAAAGAGCCGAGCAGGAAATCAAATGGCAGGCGGGCGCCGTGCAGCGCCTGTGGTGGGGAGAGATGGACTGTCCCACCGCGCACGGAAAGATAGCGACCCGGCGGTATCACATGGATTTGGTTGGGCTCGAGCGAGCAGCCATCGGTCGCTTCGATGACCTTCATTGTGGTATGCTCAGCGAGCAATTCCGCCATAAGGCTTTTGTGTGTCGGATCGAGATGCTGAACGAGAATGAACGCCATGTCGGAGGTCGCGGGCAGGCTATCGATCAATTTGGCGGCGGCCTGCAAGCCGCCTGCGGAGGCCCCGATGGCAACGATCGGCATGGCGCGCGGAGGGCTGCGCGCAGTCAGCGCGGTCAATTCCTGTCGGTCCGACGCCAGTGACGATTCACGGGCACGGGTGCTGCCTTGCTCGATCGCCGACTTATCTTTCTTTGCTGCCATGCAGAATACGGTAGCACCTTCGGGGGCCGATGCCCCTACGTATAGTTTGGGAAGGATGATCTCGCTGTCATGGCTCCCGGTTTTGAGTAGTTTCCGAGGCTCAACGAACGCGAACCATAGCGCCATTGTCAGCCCCGATCCCAGCGACGAATCGCGCGTATTTTTCAGCGTCGTCGCATAGCCAAGCCGGTGGGACGGCATGGAGACTTGACCATGTATTGGACCCGAAGCAGCCTGGCAGGTCACGACCGCGCCCAGGCGAATGAGCTTCTGAATGAACTTTTGGCGGCCTCGATCAATCTTTCTGCACAACCTAGGCCACGTGGACAAAGGGCAGCCACAGCGTAACTGATGCGAGCGCGACGAAGCCGAGATATGACTCTGCTGTCTTGTCATAACGCGTTGCGACACGGCGCCAGTTCTTGAGCTTGCTGAACAAGCGCTCGACGAGATTGCGCCAACGGTATTTCTCGCGATCATGCGGGATCGGCATGCGGCGGTTACTTTTGGTTGGAATGACCGCCTCGACATCCGCCTTGGCGAGTTCCTGGCGGATGGCATCGGCGTCATAGCCCTTATCGGCAAGCAGGGCCTCAATCCGGTCAGCCAGCATCCCGAACAAGGGCCCGAAGCCCTTCACGTCGTGGGCCTGGCCCGGCGTCAGGACGAAACATAGCGGTCGCCCCTGACCATCACAGCGGGCGTGCAGCTTGGTTGTGAAACCGCCTCGCGAGCGGCCGAGCCCTTCGAATTCTTGATCCCTTTTTTTAGCCCGACGGCGCAGTGGTGCGCCCGGACTACGGTGCTGTCGATCATGTCGGCGCTGACATCCCGCTCGACGACAGCGGCCAGGGTCTCCAGCATGGCCTCGAACACGCCCGTCACGACCCAGCGACGATACCGCCGGAACACGCTGTTCCACTTGCCATATTCATCCGGCAAATGCCGCCATTGCGCGCCTGTCCGCGCCATCCACACCATGCCTTCGAAATAGGGCCGGTTGTCTCCCGCGGGTCGGCAGCCACGTCCTCGCTCCGACGGCAGCAGGGGCCCGATCAGAGCCCACTCATCATCCGAAACCCCAATCCGCTCGCCCAATGCCGCCTCCAAAAGACAGCCTTGAATCAACCGATCAGACGCGCGTCAACCTTTGTCCACGTGGCCTAAACAGCGGCACCGGAATATACGCGGCCCCACATTCATTCCCGTAACGGCGCTATTCGATCGCATCTTGATCGATCTCTTCACGGGCGTCTCCCGCAGGAGCGACGAGCACCTCCGGTTTATCGAATTGCCGAATGTATCCAGTTGAGCCGGGAAAGCCGCAGGCTGAAGGAGCGGATACGCCGATCTCTGCTCCCCGTTCGATCCTGAAAAGTGCCGACGATAAACAAGCGACGACGCGCGAAAGACGCGCCATCGCCAACTGGGTCAACGAGGGCGGGGCGGGGGGAGAGGTACGATGACCGAGGGTCTCAGAATAGTGATCGTCGAGGACGACGCTCTAATCGCCATGGATCTTGCCGATCTGCTGATCGGTATGGGGCATGATGTCCGCGCTATAGCGGGGACCGAGGCGGAGGCTGTCGCGGCTGCTATCCGTTGCAAACCCAACCTGATGATCGTCGATGGCAACTTGGCTGAGGGGAGTGGCGTGTCGGCAATGCATCGCATCCTTGCTCGGGCTTTCGTTGCACACCTTTACGTTACCGGGGACACCGCTCAGATCCAGCGGGCGGTGCCGGATGCGGTGGTTGTCACCAAGCCCTTTTCGATGCTCGGCTTGTCAAACGGAATCGCCGCAGCACTGCGCGCGCCGACAGAAAGACCGAGCCCACAGGGGAAATAAACGGCCTCGGCCGAAGGACCCTCTAAGGACTGTCCCGAGTGCGATGCATCGATAAGTGCGGACGGGCGCCCGCTACAGCAGGTTGGCGTCCTTGACATCAACAAGGCTTGGTATCTGAAAGGCGCCGCGGGCGATGCTGGGGTTATACTCGGTCCTGGATGGCCCGTGCGGGATAGGCGTTCCATTGTGGAGTGCGACACCCAGCGCCGAAACCATCAATCTCAGTTATCATCGACATCTAGCGTGTCGATAAAACCTTCGAACAGGCTGATGACATTCGACGAAGAGATCGCATCCTCGAATTGCTGCGGGTGTATGAATTTATCGTCATACCACGGGAAGCGCGCGCCGTCGAAGCTCTCACGAAGCCACGCAAGAGCTAGCTGCACACCGGGCGAGGGCGTGCTCTTGGGACGAACGATGCAGAAGATCTCGCGTCGCAGGTGAACGCCGACGTCGAGTGGCCGCACGCGACGACTGACCGCACGCGCATAAGTCGGAAGGATGCCGATTCCACCGCCCGTTGCGATGGCGCGAAAATGCGCGGAGCTGCTATTGGTGCGAAGAGCTATCAGATCGTCTGCTGCGCTGGTTCCGAGAATATAGGGAAGCAGGTGCGATGCCACTTGGTCAGCTTCCTGCCAGACAATCCGGTGGTTCGGCCACTCGTCCACGGTTTTCGGTGTGCCGTTTTCTCGCAGGTAGCGATCGGACGCGAACGGCATGAGATGCAAGCAGCCCAACCTCTCGACGAACATCCGCGCGTCCTGCGGCTGATCGAGTTGGATCGCGATGTCGGTTTCGCCGCCGGCCACATCGCTACGGCGCATGTCGCAGATGAGAACGATATCGAGCTCAGGATGATCGCTTTGGAACTCGACGAGGCGGGGCATAAGCCAATAGGTTCCAAGTCCCTCGGTGACCGCGATGCGCACGCGCTCGCGGCGAGGCGCAGCCCGTTCATCAGATTCGAGGCTGTGACGCAGCTGCTGCATCTCGCGCGCGATTGAGAGGAGGCGACTACCTGTCGGCGTCAGCTTCAGTCCAAGTGGGTCGCGATCGGCGAGGCTTTCGCCGAGTTTGTCCTCAATGCGGGCAATGCGCCGCCGGATTGTACCGATAGAATGACGCGTAGCCGCCGCTCCGGCGCGCACACTTCCGGCTTCTGCAACATCGAGGAAAAGCTCCAGGTCTTGCCAGTCGATGCGCTTCAGCTTTTCGGCTAAGGATTTCGTGACTTTAGGCGGTACGAGGCGAGTTTTGCCCGGTTCTGCCTTGGAGGTGGGCGGCGGGATGTTTCGTCCCGATGCGACTTTCTTTTTGCATGCCCCGTTCAAACCCCTGGGCCTCCTTCGATTAAAAGCCGAATTGGCTGCCATCAGAATCGAATTCGACAAGCTGGGCAACAAGCAAATAGCGCCGCAATGGATATTTACACGCTTTGCTCAGCTTTGAGCGGTTGGGGTGGGCCAAGAATAGACCCGCCCGGGTTCATGTCGCGCTCGCGTCAACGAAGGTCGCTCGCTGTATTTGGATAACCCTTCACAACCGAAGGGATTTTTCATGTACCAAGAGACCATTAAGCCAGCCCCAATCGAGGGTTTCGAGCCTATGGCTTTTTCAGATCGTGTGATGCGCCTTTGCTCTGCGCGCGGAGGTGATCTTTCGATCCGGCCAGCAAACATTCTAGAGGCGCTCGACGCGCTAGCGCATGCGCGCCTGAAGCTCGGTGCCCTCGTGTCGGATGAAATCGCTGCGCGGGCGCTAGCGCACAATCCAGAAATCTTTCAGCTTGTCGGAAACAAGGCCAACGGCGCGCATCAGGCATTTCTCGCCTTTCTGCCGCTCAACGCCAAGGGCGCGCGTGAGCTCGTCGCCAACAGGTTTAGCGGCAAGCAGCCGGACCTTTCATTCGTCTGCACACCCGGCGAGGCGCCGCATGCCATCTACATCTGGCTGATTTACGCACCTTCCGCGCTTACTCCTACACTGCGCGCGCTGGGCCCCTTGTTGGCCCGCTTGGCTCCCCGCGGCTGCCCGCTCTTTACCCGCGCGGTGACGGGACATGCCGCCCGGCTATTTCCAGCGATGGGGTTCGGCCTCGCCAAGGCGACCTATCCGGATGCAGCTGAAGACCTGCTCGTCCTTCCGACGCGTTCGGATGTTCCGGCGCTTGCGGAAGGCACAGTCGCCCTGCCTGGCACGATCACGGTCCGGATCGCGCGTACGATGGAGGACATGATGAAGTGCTTCTCCGTGCGCGCCGCGACCTACATGGCTGAGCAGGAATGCCCGTTCGACGAAGAATTCGACGGCAACGATTTTTGCGCGACCCATTTTATCGGGGAGATTGACGGAGAGCCGGCAGGCTGCATCCGCGTTCGATATTTCGCGACGTTCGTCAAGCTCGAGCGGCTCGCGGTGCGGCAAGAGTTTCGCGCCTCGCGTTTGTCCTTCCGCCTGGTTCGCGAAGCTCTGAGCTACTGCCGACGCAAGGGTTACAGCCGTGCCTATGGGCATTCGCGCACGGACCTCACGCGCTTTTGGGGTCTTTTCGGTTTTCGGCCCATTGCGGGGCGACCGAGCTTTATTTTTTCCGATGTTGAATATGTCGAGCTCGAAGCAGGTCTGCCCGAGGCAGAAGATACCATCGCGATCGGCCAGGATCCCTATGTCCTGATACGGCCGGAAGGCGATTGGGACCGCCCGGGCCCGCTCGACCTTTCTCGCAACCGTACAGTCCCCAAGCCTCAGGCTCGCATCCACGCGCGGCTGCGCGGACGGGCCGGGTCCGAACGGGCGCAGACAGTGGTAGTGGGAGAGGCCTGATGGAAGGCTTAGGTCGAAATGGCGAGGGCCTTGCACCAGGCGGGGCGCTGGATGACACTCTGCTTGGCGGCGCGGCGGTGCACGAGACGAAGTCACCGCCGCCGCCCGGCGCGGAATTCGCTGCCTGGCTCCTGATGGCGCGGCGCATGAGAGAGGAGGTGCTCGGTGCTGAGTTATTCTCGGATCCGGCCTGGGACATTCTACTCGACGTCTATGCGGCCGAGGCACGCGGCGAGCGGGTCCAGATTAGTAGCCTCGCTCCGATGAGCAGCGTGCCCTCAAGCACGGCGCGCCGCTGGGCGCACAAGCTGGAGGAATTGGGCTTGCTCGAGCGTGACCGTGATGAGCGCGACCACAGACTCAGCTATATCCGCTTGAGCCAGTACGGCCATGACCGGATCATGCTTTTAATCAAGCGTCTCACTGCCAAGGGGCCGCCTCCGCCAATCGTTCGCTAGGATTTTCGATCGGTACGAAGATGCCGTGAGAGCCCCTTGGTGGACAGCAGTGCCCCTCGCTGTCGTCGCTG
Source organism: Sphingobium sp. BS19 (assembly GCF_027925545.1). Classification (NCBI taxonomy): domain Bacteria; kingdom Pseudomonadati; phylum Pseudomonadota; class Alphaproteobacteria; order Sphingomonadales; family Sphingobiaceae; genus Sphingobium; species Sphingobium sp. BS19. The sequence continues at coordinate 15,800 of NZ_BSEF01000015.1, read as the reverse complement.
TCCTGCCGGCAGGGGCGGAAGAGGCCTTGTATGGGAAGCGAATCCGCTGCGAAGTTCGCGCTTTGCGCGCTGCACGGCCCGCTCGATTGAAGCGGCGCACTCTCCGTCGCCTATGTCCACAGCGTCAAGAAGCTCCAGCGCCTCATCCAGCCTACGGACAATCGCGAATAGGGTCTGCTGCAAGTCCTTGTTCCGTTTGATGGAGTGGGTTTCCCGATGCAATGCCGATCGTTTAGTCGCGCGTTACGCCCGATGCCCCCGCGCGTGGCGCGGGAGCCGGGGCTGGTAACATGCAAACAGACATGCGCCTGCGCTTTTAGCCGCAAGCGACCTGGACATATGCTCAGGCACCCCGGCGGAAGCTCCGCCGAGGACATCGCTGTTTGCGGGATTACCAGTCCCGGCGCTGCAGGCATTGCAGCGCGGACGAGAATCTATCATGGCCGTCGGCAAGCGCCAAGCTGATACAGACTAAGCTGGTGGGTACCGGCTAATGGCTGACGACTGAGTGTTAGAAAGGCAGTGTCCTGGCGACGTCACCACACCGTCTCGGATGTGCACCCTGTCTCATGCGAAAATGGGCGCGATCGAGTATCTCATTACGGAAAGTCGCGAACACGACGAGCACGATTCCGGCTTGGCCTCTTGGGGAGGGCAGAAGGTGGATCGCGCGCAACGTATTCAGCTCAAAACATATGATCATTCATATTTCTCGCCAGGGCTGGGTTTGCTTCGTCACGGGCGCCGATCGAGATGATGGCTTCACCAAAGACCCACGCGGCATTGGGAAGGGCTTGATTGCTCGGGAACGCAGGCCTCGCGTGGTGCGCACTTCGCATCGCCGCGATTAGGGTTGCTCCGATAAATTTGTGATTCAGCCTCCCGTTCCTTACAAATTGAAGGCGGCTGAGAGGCGATAGACGAGCTTTTCGGGGGCAATGTCTGCCGGGCTGAGCGTGACGATTGGAGCGATCTGCTTCACTTGGTCACGCATCCGCGTGCGGGCATGCGCCTCGGAGTCGCTGAGACACGCCACGAGTTCTACCGCGATCTGGCGGCACTCCCCGGTTGCCCGCGAGCGCGCCTCGATCAGGAAGGCCGGCCGGCAGGGGCCAAGCGGCGTCAGAATGTCGAATACCGGCTTCTCGATGAAAAGCTCGATGCCCCTGCGCTCGAAGGCCCTCCGGATGTCGATCAGCGCGTGCAGCGCTTCGCGCTCAAACGCAGTCTCCACGGGTATGAAGCGATGGCCGCTTAGAATGGGCTGAGCGTAGCCGCGAAGTGGCGCATAGCCATGCGCCTCCGGAAATTGGCCGACGACGATAATAACGAGATACGGTCCATCGATCGGGTTGTCCCTGGTTGATGGCGACTGCACACGGTTCGCCAGCGTCACGGGATCGCCATCGGCAACATAAACGGTCGAGCCCCGGACATGATGAGCAAAGAGGGCGAGAAATGCCTGCGGCGCATGCCCTCGCGGCCAGTGTCTGGCGAGGGCGCGCAAACCACCATATACCCGACGGCTGTGCAGCGCCTGCGGGTGAGTCCAAAAGGCGCGCCCGAGCTCAATGCCCGGCGCAAGCATGATGGCACCCGTCACCGATGTGAGTGTCCTAAATTCGTCGCCGATCGAGCGTTGGTCGCTGTCCGCGCTCAGGCAAGGGCAGTGATTGAGACCGGCCACGTCGATCAACCGCCACAAAAGGCGGGCGAGGCGCGGGACCGAGGCCTGCCGAGTGCGGTCGTCGTTCGCTTCCTCATTGGGGCGCTGAGCCAGCTTTTCTGGCGCGGGCCTGAGCACCTCAAAAAAGCCGGTTGGCGGATCTGCCGGGGCATGATGTCCACGCACCTCGCTGATCCGGTTTGTCGCCTGCTCGCGGAAAAAAGGGCAGTCGGGGTGGTGCTCGGGCCGATCTCTGCCGGTAAGCCGCCGTAGATAATAAGTCTCGGCCTCCGACAGGAAGGCAGGGGTCAGGACCGGCGGCGCTTCGCCTGCGGGCAAACAGTCGCAGGCGATCCACTTGCGGCCTAACCGCGCCTGCTGAACGAGAACGATGCCGGTCTCCTCGTCAGCGCACGAGCCATGGCCGGCGTACCAGCGCACCAGCGCCTCGCGCACGGGGATAGGGAGAGCGATATGGCGCGAAGATCGCCCTTCGCTACCGCGATCAATCAGCCACATCCGCGTGTTCCTGATCCATCGTATCCGGCATTAGCGACCCGGCGGCCCGGATTGACAGCACAGCAAGAGCAATCTCCACTTTCCCGACGGCAACAATGGAGACTGAAATGCGGGCAATTATTATCGGTTCGATAGCTGTCGTCGTCGTGTTGGCGACGCCCGCGAATGCCGATGCGCCAAAGCGCCAGGAACTCCGCCGCGCCGAGGTGATCAGCATGGGACAGCCCCCAGCAATCGCTCCGGAGGGCCGACACCCGGGTGGAGATGAGGAACCGCAAGCCGCGTTCGCAGCTGCAGCCGACTTTGCCGTGCACGATCTCCACCGGCGGTGGGTCGCCTTCCAGATGGCGGGGAGCTTCGCGGAGGCCCAGGCAGCGCCAAGCGTGTCGGATCAAAAGGACCAATTCACGCCAAGGGGGCAGGCTTCCGACAGTATGGTCGAGGTTCCGCGCGCGGCGATGCTTACAGTGCCGCCATGGATGCTTGGCGCGCAGGCGTCTTCCGCTCTTCCGGCCTTTCAGCCGGGCTGCGCGCCGCTGGCCTATCGGCCGACAGGCTTTCTTCGATGGGAGGCCGAACAGCGCCGTGCGGGTTATTATGCGATGATGAGTAGCATTGCCTGCGAGCACGGTGTTCCGGTTGGCCTGTTCGACGCATTGATCATTCGCGAAAGCCAATACCGACCCGATGCCTTCTCTCTCAAAAATGCTTTCGGTTTGACCCAGCTCATGCCTGGGACCGCCGCTGCGCTCGGCGTTGATCGATACAGCATCGAGGGAAATCTGCGCGGCGGTGCGCGCTATCTGCGGCAGCAGCTCGACCGCTTCGGCCAGTACCACCTGGCACTCGCGGCCTACAATGCCGGGCCGGGGCGGGTCAGGGAGGGGCGGGTGCCGGCGATCACCGAGACGCGCGCCTATGTCGACAGCGTGCTCGCCGACTGGTCGAGGCTGAGGGGCTTTGCCCAACCGGGTGGCTTCCCTAGCTCCGCGGCCGTTACGCCGCTTCTCTCCCGGCGAGCGGCTGTTGCTACCTTCTAGCGGTGTCATGGCGCCATCCTGAGCGCCACCGCAGCGATAGCCTTCTTTAAAGGTGGAATTCATCGCTTTGAGCAAGGCGGGCGCGCCGTTCCGTCACGGCTACCACTTCGTCCGCGATACGCTTTATCACCGCTTTCTGAAGCGGCGAAGCCCATTCTTTGCGGACTTCGGAACCGTCTAGACCGTCGAGCTCATCAAGGACTTCGATGAGCTTCTTCGGCAGTGAGACAAAAAATTCGCATAACATCATGATCAACGTCGCGTGGCGCTCGTCGCTAATCAGCTCGGCGGGCGGGAAGGTCTCAAGGTGGATGAAGGCCTGTACGATATTGGTGCCGAGCGCGTGCAGGATCGTCTCGAACTCCACCACAGTCATCTGTGTGCGCTTGGCCGGATCGCGATGGAGAAGTACCCCGAGGCGGCTTTTGCTGATGCCGGTTTTGCCGGCCAGTTTGCGCTGCGCGGTAGCGGTATCGGCCATCGTGCGCAGAATGAGCGGAACATAGTCGCGCCTTTCGGCGGTGTCGCCCAGTCCGTTCACAGACTATGCCCCAGCCTTGGGAAAAGATGACATGCCGCCCCCCATTCGCCCACCTGACAGAACAACAGGATCATGGGTAACCACTCAATGCAACAAAGGTTGGGGCCAGATTGAGCAGCTTCCCGTTACCGCTCGGTCGAGCAGCGTCCGTTAATGACGCGAGCCGCCTCCGGACGTTGGTAAGGCGGGCTTCGTTTCGATATCAAGAACTTGCAAAATCTTCGAGGTTTTCTGTTCAACGACATAGTCGAACAGGAGAAGGGAGAGCGCATCCTCAAGCGCAAGCGCGGTGCCGAGCTTTTGGCTGAATGCGGCCTGCATCGCCTCAAGATCATCAAGGCTGCGCGCCGCAAGGCCCAGATCGAGGTAAATCTCGCCGGGCCCGGGCACGATGTCGAGATGCTCACAAAGCGTCGTGACGTCGTGGTCGTGGATACGCGACCCTTCATAGGCGCGAAGTTCGATGAGCGTTGCCAGCGACTGATGCGCGAAGGTGGCGTTCGAATGAAGCCGAAGGCTCTCGGTCGTGAGACGGAACAAGTCCTCCGAGACACGGAGACGACAGTCTTGGGCGGTGCTGGTGCTGCCCACGTAGTGCTTGCCCCTTTTCTCACGGGATGTCGGTAACGGGCGGCCGAAGAGCGGCCCTTGTGACGTCCAAAGGTTGAGATTTCGCGAGTCTTGCCTTGGCGAATCTACCTTTGACAAGCGCTGTCTGCAATTGCGGGGCAAGGTGTCCCAAACTTCTGGGCGCAGCGCCCCAAATCCCGGGCCGAGTTGTCCCGCGAGACGAGGCGAACTGTCCGGTCCGGCGGGCGCTACCGCCAAATTCAAGAATATTTTGGGCGATCCGAAACGATTCCCGGCAGCCCGCTTGCGGCGCGAACGCTCGACTGGTCCCGTCACTCTTGGGCGCGGTTCGATTGCGTCTCCTGAAGTGAAGGAAACACCAACATGCAGTTTGTCCTCAAACAAAGCGGGCGAGCGGAGCTGGCGATCCTCGTCCTCGCTGGGCTCCTGTTCACCTTCTTCTGGTTCTCCGGTCCGGCATTCGCCGGCGCTGACACCACATTCGACACCGCCCTGACGAAGTTCACCGACTTCCTCGAAGGCTCGGGCGGCAAGATCATCACCGTTCTCTCGCTCGCTGGCGGCATCGTGGCTCTCGCCTCGGGTCGCTTCTCGATGGGTCAGATCGCCATCCCGGTCGGCGTCGGCGTCGGCGCGGGCACCGGCATTCCGATCGTCACCTCCACCGTCACGGCAACGATCTGAAGGGTCCGACGGTCGGTCGGAATAGCAGATCCGGTCGGCTTTTGGGGAGGGTGGTGCAATGGCCGCGGACAAGTACGTCATACCGTCTCATCTAGACGATCCTGAGCTAATCGGGCTGTGGACGATAGATGAATTCCTGGCGATGGTTATCCCGTTCGTCTGGGGAATCCTGTCTCAGCACATTCTCATTGGCGTCGTGCTTTCGGGTGCAGGCTGGTGGGGACTGAAGAAGGCTAAGGCAGGGCGGGCGACGTCTTGGCTCCTCCATTTGGCCTATTGGCATCTTCCGGCCGGGTTCACCGGCATGAAGGCCACGCCACCCTCTTATCTCCGACTGATGGCCGGGTAAGATGGAGATCACCTACACGCACGCTCAAAGCCAACGCGTCTTGAGGCAGCGCAATCTCCTCGCGATTGTATCGGTAGTGCTGGGCGTTCTCGCGGGCATTTTGCTGACGGTCACGGCGACCCGCGACCGCGAGATCGTCCTGCAGCCCGTCCTGGCACGACCCTTGGCGGTCAACAGCGCGGGGGTGTCGCGGGAGTATCTCGAGCTAATCACCCGTGACACCGCGGTGCTGACCCTCGATCGAAGCCCCTCGAACCTCGAATATTGGATGAAGTCGGTCCTCGAGATCACCGCGCCGAGCGCACAGGGCAAGATCCGCGGCGACCTCATGAAGATCGTCAACGAGCAGCGCGGCTCCTCGATCGCGCAGTTCTTCACGATCCAGACGATGGAAATCGATCCGAAGAACCTGTGGTCCACGGTGACCGGCGATCTGCACACCATCGTCGGAAACAAGGTGGTCTCCAGCGAGCGCCGGACCTTCCGCTTCGATTGGCAATATTCCGGACTGTCCCTGAAGCTCGTGGGCTTTGGAATGGTGACGACCGGCAAGGAAAAGGATCAGTGATGTCGGTCTACGCCATTGGCAGCGCCGCGACCGGCGCCGTCTTTCTCTCCCGCTATTACTGCTATCTGAGCCGGATCGTCGGCGCTTCGCTTGTCGCGTTGTCCTTCTTCCTGATCGCGGACCCTGCCTGGGCCGATCAGACGATCATGGCGTCCGATGGCAGCCAGGTTGACTGCGCCGCCTCGGCAAAAGACCTCACCAGGATCAGCCTCGTCGAGGATGAATTCGCCTCGGTTTCGAAAATCTCGACGGGCAACCCTTCCGACGACTTCTCGGTCGTGAACGAGCCGGTCCGCGGCGATATCTACCTATCGGTGCCGGAAGGGTTCGGCCGTCAGGCCCTTTCCTTCTTCGCGACCAGCAAGCGGGGTTATGTCTACAAGTTCGTCTGCCGCATCGCGGGCGAGCAGGCGGTCCAGGTGTTCATCTCGAACCCGGCGATCGCTAAGGACAAGGCCGGCGACACGGCGCCGCAAGTAGCAGCGGCAAATCCGCAGGAAACTGCCGTCGAACTCGTGCAGGCGATGTATTCGAACAGCGTCGTCGACGGCTACGAGATGCGCCAGCGAGCGCTTCGACCGGTCTATGTCGGCACCCTCAAGGTCCAGATGATCGCCGAATATCGCGGCTCCGATCTCACCGGTCGCGTCCTTCGCATCGAGAACAAGGGCCCGGCACCGGTAACGCTGACGGAAGCGACCGTCGCACCGTCGAGCGCGCTGGCGGTGTCGATCGCAGAGCCGAAGCTCGATCCAGGGAAGGTCACGACGGCCTATCTCGTCTCGCAAAACGGGAGGCAGTGACATGGCTTTGGCGGATATCTTCCGGCGCAGGCGCGCGCCCCTCGACGGGGGACCAGAAGAGGAGGGCGTCTCTCCCGTCTCGAGCGATCTGACCGCGAACGAGAGCGTTCGCAAAAAGCAGCGGCTGTTGCTCGCGGGCGTCGCCGGTGCCGGGCTCATCGCATCATCGTTTTGGATCTTCGGCAGCGATGGCGGAAAATCTGCGTCCTCCGAGGGCGATGCCGCCAAGGTCGAAGTCTCGACCAAGGACATGGTCAACAAGAACCTCAACCAGCAGGAGTGGATGGCGCTCTCGGAAAACCAGATGCAGTCGGTCGAAAACCAGCTGAAATCGGTCAACGGGCAGCAACAACGGGTCGACCAGCTCGCCCAGCAACTCGAACTGCTGAAAGGTGAGAATCAGGCGATGCGTGCCGACGGCGCGCGGGTGCTTTCAGCTTACCAGGCGGAGAATGACCAACTCAGGCGGCAGGTCGCTTCCAAGGCAGCACCGCCCCCGCCGGCGCCCGGCCCTTCTGCGATGTACGGTCCGAATGGCGTCCCGAACTACCAACGCCCCGACGGCGGCCCCGCTGGACGGCCCGTGCCTACCGGCAGCGGCGCCGAGGTCAAGATGGTCAGCTTTCAGACGGCGGACACCGGCACAGCTACGCGCGTCGCGAAGGGCACTACGACCTACAGCGACAGCATCAACTATCTGCCGCCAAACAGCTTCGCGAGCGCCAAGGTCATCGTCGGCGTCGACGCGAGCGCCGGGGTCAACAGCCAGACCGACCCGTTGCCCGTGGTGCTTCGCGTCACTGGGCCAGCACGCTCGGTCTACCAGAACGGCAAGCTCCTCACGACGAAGATCGAGGGCTGCCTCATCAACGGCGCGGCGCGCGGCGACCTCTCGAGCGAGAAGGTCTACGTCAAGCTTCAGAAGATGACCTGCCCACAACCTGGCGGTCGCTATGCGGTGTCCGAGGTGAAGGGTTTCATCGCCTTTGGCGGCAAGACCGGCGTGCGTGGGCGCGTCGTCAGCCGCGAGGGATCCCTCGCGATGCAGGCTTTCCTGGCCGGCCTGGTCAGTGGCGGCGGCAACGCGCTCAACACCGCCTTCAACCAGCCCCTGGCGACCATCGCCAATGACGGCGAGGGCAGCATCAACCGCACGCCCAATTTCGGCAGCGTCGGCCTGCGCGCGCTCGGCGGCGGTGCTGCGGAGTCCGGCAAGGACGTCTCGAAATATCTGATCGAGCGCGCCGAGCAATATCAGCCTGTGATCGAGATGCCGACCGGCATCGATGTCGAAATCGTCTTCCTGGAGGGTGTGTATGTCCGCAATTGATCGACTGCGAAAGCTGCGTCTTTTCACGCGGCGGGCACCTGTCCTGGTGGCGATCAGCGCGATCTCCGTAGCCGGCATCGCACTGGCGGCCGACGTGGCGGGTCCAGACGAAGTGAAGGTCACTGGCCTTCTGAAGGCGCGCCTGCCGAAGACTGAAGTCTCCAAGGTCAATTGCGAGAAGATCGAAGGGCTCTGCGAGGTGACCGCGGGCGCCAATCTCTTCTACGTCAATCACGGTGCTCGCTATCTCATCATCGGCCGCGTCTACGATATGGAGACGCGCCAGGATCTGACGGCGGCCCGGCTACTCGAGATCAACCCAGACATGCTGGTCGGCGGGGCTGCGAAGGCGAATGCCGCCGCGGCTTCCGGCGGCGGGGAAGGTGAGGGCGAGGTCACGGCAGCGGCGGTCGGCAGTGGGCGGACCACGGTCCCCGTGCGCCCCGCTCTTCTGAACCTGACCGGCCTGCCGAACGAGGGTGCGATCGTTTGGGGCAATAAGGCGGCCAAGCAGACCGTCACCATCTTTACGGACTTCCGCTGTGGCTATTGCCGTGCGCTCACCAATGTCTTGCGCGGTATGGACGTGAAAGTGGTCGAGCGGCCGATCTCGGTCCTCGGCAGCCGTGACATTGCCGATCGGGTCTACTGTTCCAAAAACCAGGAACAGGCGCTTCATGCCGCTTACGCGGGTGAGCCGTTCAAGGCGCCAGCTGCGTGTGACACCAAGGGCCTCGATGCCAATGAGAAATTCGCCCAGAAGAATGGCCTGAACGCGACGCCGGTCATCGTCCGCAGCGACGGCGCAATCCTCGAAGGCTATCGGCCGAAGGAGTTCCTCGAGGCCTGGCTCAGGGGAGCGAAGTCGTGAGCTGGCGGCTGGGTCGATCTCGCCGAGCACCGCTCCTACTCGGATCGGCCGCTCTGGCGGCGCTGACTCTGCTCAGTGGGTGCGCGACGTTCGGAAGCAACGTGAGAGGTAGCTTCTCATGCGCCGCACCCGATGGCATCTGCGCGCCTTCCTCGTCGATTGACGATCGCGCGCTGGCAATGATCTCGGGGGAGAGTGGCAGAGACACGGTGCCCGCCGGACCTTATATTGAAACCCGCCCGAAGACGCGAACGTCTCGGACCGCTGCTGCCAGGCAGATTGTGCCTGTCGAGCCCAGGGATGCGCGGCGTACTCAGGAGCGTGTGCTTCGGATCGTCTTCCAGCCCTATATCGATGAGCGCGGCCGCCTACACGAGACGAGCGCGGTCCACGCGGTCGTGCAGAGCGGCGAATGGCAGCAGCAATCGCTGGCATCAGCGACCGCTATTCCTGATCGCAACGCGTCGTCGATGCGCACGATGCCGGAGTCGCTCGCAGAGGCCGTCGATCGCGCTGACCCTGCGATCGTCGATGTCGCGGCGATCGATCCTGATCTTCCTGATCCTGCGGCGGTGGCCGCTGCGCGGGCGCGCAGTGCCGATCCAGTCGCAGCGATCAAGTCCGACGTTGCGGCTCGCCTAGCCCCCAAGGCGGGCCGCAACGCCCCGGCACCCGTTCCGCCCGCGGAAAGGGGTCAGGCGCAGCCGGCGGAAGCTCCCAAACCGCTGCCAAGGGCCGCTGGTTCAACAGGTAATCCAGGCGCAGCGCCAGCCTTGTCGAAAATGACAAATGCCACTCCGTCCGGTGTGGCGACGCCGCCCAAAACGACCATCGGCGCCGAGGCGATCGCACGGGTGAAAGCCAGTCCACAATATCAAGCGCAGGCAACCGAGGCTCCGGACACGGCGCGAAGCGCGGTCGCTGGAGGGGCGCTGCCAGCAGCCAAACCAGATGCCAAGCCAGTCGTCCGCGCCGCAGGATTCCCCGCGTCCGTGCCGCAGGAGAATTGAGATGGCGCAGCGCTTTTTCGATGATCTCCTCTCCGGCGTGTTCGGCGACAGCAAGCGCCCCGACGCCCAGCAGCCGGATCTCGCGGTTCCGATGCTCGCGCATTGGCTGCCCTATCGCAGCTACGATCCGAAGACGGGTATCTTCTACAACAGCGCGTCGCGCGGATTTGTGATCGAGGCGGCGCCACTGGTTGGAGCCGACGAGCGCACCGGCGAAATCCTGGCACAGTTCCTATCCGAGGGCATTCCAGCACCGGGATGTTTGCAGATCCACCAGTGGATGTCACCGCGCATCGGCGAGCGGCTCTCGAAATGGTATCTGCCGCGCTATTCGGCCCGCGGCGTCTACGAACGGATGGCCAAGCACCGCGTCGATTTTCTGACGGACGGTGTCTGGGACTCGTTATCGGCCGACGCGCCATTCTGCCTCCGCAACCACCGTGTCGCAATTTCTTACTCGACCCCAGAATCGTCGAGCGTGTCTGTCGAGCAGATCGTCTCGGTGATGGAAGGGATCATCTCTTCGCTGGCCTCGATCAACGTGGCTGCGCGCACGATGGATCCGGTGGCGCTGATCGGATGGATCGACGACATCACTTCGCCGACCACCGCCGCTGGCGACGACGCCGTCAGCTACAATCCGCTCGATCCGATCGCGGACCAGGCAATCCGCCGCGACATCGAGTTGCAGGTCGAGCCGGATCGGATGTTGCTGCGGACCGAGCGCTTCCGCCCGACCGGCAAGACGGTCAACGGCGCGCCTGAGATCGGCGAAATCTATCCCGACGTGTTCGATGTCCGGTCGTTCTCCGTGCGCAATCTGCCGACGCGCTGGGCGCCGTGGGACGTGGCACGTCTGATCGGTGACATGTTCACCGACAAGCTCCGCATGCCGTGCCCGGTTGCGACCAACCTGTGCATCGATTTTCCCGACGCCCAGGCCTCGACCAACAAGGCCAGCTTCAAGTTCATGCGGACGACCAGCCTGGCCGATTCCAAGTCGTCCAAATTCCTGCCGCAGCTGCGCGATCAGTCGCAGGAATGGCGCTACGTCAACGAGGAGATCCGGCAGGGTCGCAAACTCGTCCGAGTGTTCTTCAGCGTCACTGCCTTTTCTCCCAAGGGTAAGGGCGACAGCAACGAGCGCGTGCTCAAGTCCGTCTACCGGGCTGCAGGCTGGGACCTGCTCGACGACCGCTACCTGCAAGTCATGGGGCTGCTTTGCGCGATGCCGATGACGATGGCCAACGGCCTGTCGAAGGACCTCGAGCGCATGAAGCGGATGCGGACGCTGCTCACCACGACGGCGGCCAATCTGGCACCGATTCAGGGCGAATATCTGGGCGGCCAGATACCCCATTTGCTGTTGATCGGCCGGCGTGGCCAGCCTTTCTTCTGGAGCCCGTTCGAGAATGCCGCCGGCAACCACAATGTCGCGGTCTTTGGCAAGTCGGGTTCAGGCAAGTCGGTCGCGCTCCAGGAGCTGTGCGGCTCGCTCTGCGGCGCCGGTGCGAAGGTGGTCGTGATCGACGACGGCCGCTCGTTCGAGCACTCGGCAAAGCTGCAGGGCGGCGCCTTCGTCGAATTCACAATGAGCTCGGGCTTCTGCCTCAATCCCTTCTCGATGATCGACCAGGCTCAGGCTGCTGAGGACGAAGACTATCTCCTCGACTGCATGGCGATGCTCAAAGCGATCATCAATCAGATGTCGCGCCACATCAACGTGCTCGATGACACCGAGCGAGGCCTGATCGACGGTGCGGTCAACCAAGTCTGGGAGGAGCATGGCAGCAAGGGCTCGATCGATCTGGTGATCGCAGCCCTGGAGGCGACCGGCAACGTGCTGGCATCTAATCTCGGGATCGCGATGCGGCCCTTCTCGTCGGGAGGCACGTACGGGCGCTTTTTTCAGGGTGAAGTCTCGTTCGAGCTGCACGCCCAGCTCACCGTCTTCGAGCTGTCCGACCTCTCGGCGCGCGAGGAACTGCGCAGCGTCGTGCTGACCGCGATCATGTTCATGTCGCAGCAGATGATGCGCAAACTTGATCGCTCGATCCCCAAGGCGCTTCTGCTCGACGAGGCGTGGCAGATGCTCCGTGGCGGCGCGATGGCCGACTTCATCGAGACCTATGCTCGCACTTGCCGGAAATACGGCGCGTCGCTGGTCACCGCGACCCAGTCACTCAATGATTACTACAAGTCGGCCGGCTCGATCGCCGCGCTCGAGAACTCGGACTGGTTCGTCATCCTCCAGCAAAAGCCGGAGACGATCGCGGATTTCAAGAAGCACGATCGCTTCGAGATGGACGATTACACCGACGCCTTGCTGCGGTCGCTGAAGCGCAATGGCTTCGAATATTCGGACATCATGATCAAAGGGCCCGACACGCTCGCTGTCGGCCGCCTCGTGCTCGATCCCTATTCGGCCACGCTCTTCTCCTCGAGCCCGAGGACATTCGCTGCGATCGACGCGCTGATCGCAGAGGGCATGAGCATGGACGAAGCGATCGAGCGGATCGCCTTTCCCGACAATCCCGAAAAATGGGTGAGCAATCTCGTCGAGGCGGACGAGATCGCGATCGCCGCGGAGTAGGATCATGGCGACGGACGCTGACGATGTGACGACCTCCATTACGCGCAAGGGCAGGTTGACGGCGGCCGAGTGGCGGTCCGTCCTCTACTTCACGCTCCATGGGTTTGGATTCTTAGGTAGCACGTTGCTGATCACCTGGGGGCTGTTCTTCCTGTTCTTCCTCGCGATCGGGGGCTTCTCCTTCGACGGCTTCATCCACCAGCTCAACAATTTCACCACGCGCTATGTCGCCGCCGATCAGGCCCGGACCGGCGCATTTCTCAACATTTTCGCGATCGCGCACATGATCCTCTCGGCGGCCATCATCACCTTCCGCCGGGATCGCATCCTGCCCGACCGCACGCAGGAAGGGACCCGCGATCATGGCTGATCAACCCGAACTCGACCTCCCGCCCGCACCTCCCGCGTCCCAAGCCGCGCTTCCAAAGCGCCGGGTTGGCTTTGGAGGCTTCACGCGACAGCAGATCATCATCGGCCTGGTCACGTTGGCGCTGTTGATCTGGGGGATGTGGGTCACGCGCGCTCTCACGGCGCCGAAGCAGGATCACATCGTCTCGGCCAGGCTGTCGGCGCTGGTGGGCGATTATGTCGAGGCCCAGCGATTTTCGGGCTCGCCGCCCGATCGGGTCCAGTCCGAGATGAGGGCTTTCATGTCTTCGCTCGACAAGGAGCTGCAACGCCGGAGCGAGGGCGGGCAAGTCGTGCTGGTCGGCGAGGCGGTCCTCACCAAGAATGTGCCGGACATCACGGAGAGCCTGAAGAAGGCGGTGTTCGCGTCCGGGGTTCCGGAGCCGAAACGCGTTTCCGTCGAGCAGCTGCAGCGCATGCAGGAGCTGTCGGCCGCTCAGGCTGCGCTCATCGCCGCGCGGCAACCGCCCTTGGCACCGTCGGGACAGATCGACCCTATGGCTGGTGCGCAGGCGATCTCTCCGCAGGATCCGTCCGCCAGCGGTTCGTTCGCGCAACCGTTGCCGCAGCCGGCGCCTGGGCAGGTGTCCGGACCGTCGATCTCAACCTTTGGAGGCCCCGATGGCAACGGCGGTCAGTGAGCTCTCCGCCCCACGCTGGCGGCCGCGCAAGCGCATGTGGGCGATGCTGGTCGTTGCGCTCGTCGGAACGGGGCTAGTTAGTGCGATGAGCTCATGGCGCGACGGCCACGTCTTCCTCATCAACGCGAGCGATTCCCTCCCCAATTGGGCTTTCCTCATCCGCCGGCACCAACCGCCGGCGCGCGGCGACTACGTGTTCTTCGATCCGCCGCAGAGCGCGCTTCTGCGCCGCCATTTTGGGACGAAACCTCAGATGTTCGGCAAGATCGTCTATGGCATGCCGGGCGATGTGGTCGCGCACCGCGGAATGGTCGTGACGATCAACGGCAAGCCCATCGGGCAGATGAAACCGCTCACGCGCTTTGGCGAGCCGCTGACGCCGGGCGCGGAGGGCGCGATCCCCTCGGGTTGCTATTATGCCGGGTCTCCCCACCGCGATGGGTTCGACAGCCGTTACGCCGAAATCGGTTTCGTCTGCGGCCGCCAGATTGTCGGTGTCGGGGAGCCCGTGCTGTGAAGCGGCTGCTCGCCGTTGGTGGAGCGGCCGTGCTCCTCGGTATAGCCGCCTTTGCCATGAGCCCTGCGCGCATCGAGGCGCGTGACTATGGGCAGACTGGCCAGGCCTTCCCGGTCATCGAGCCGGATCTGCTTTCGACGATCGAAGCGCGGTTGAAACGCGCTGAGGCGACCGGCGAACTCGCGCGCACCAACGAGATGTTCGCCAAGCGCGTCGAAGCGAAGGTTCGGCGACCCACTCCCGTTGCGGGTCTTTCACCTGCGACCGAGACCAGAGACTGGACCTATGACCCGACTGTCCAGCTCGAGCACGATATTCGTGACCAGAAGGGCAACCTCATCGGCCGCGCCGGACAGCGCATCAATCCGCTCGACTTCGTCGCGATCAAACAGGCGCTCGTGTTCGTCGATGGCGACGATGCAAATCAGATCGCCTGGGCCACGAGCCGGTACACCGATCTCAATGCCAAGATCATTTTCGTCAGCGGCTCGCCAATCGAGGAGATGACGAACCGGAAACGCCGCTTCTACTTCGACCAGGAGGGCAAGCTCACCTCACGTTTCGGCATCGAACATACGCCCGCGGTCGTGCAGCAGAACGGCCGCGTGATGCGTGTGTCCGAGCAGGCGCTCGAGAAGGGGAGGGCCGGTTGATGCCGCTTTGGCTCGACCTTCTTCGCACGCCGATGGCTGCGCCGGAGACCCCTGCGCTTCGTCGCATGCGGTTCACCTGGCAAGCGCTATGCCTCACTTGCGCCCTCGTCGTTGGTCTCTTCTCGCCGCTGCGCCACGCGATTGGCCGCGTGGCGCCAATCGGCGCCGCCCTGATCCTGTTCGCGACCGCCGCACACACCTGTCTTTACCTGCTCCGAAAGCAGCGCGCCGACCGAGCTTTCCTTGAAAGCGTGGGAGGGGGCGAATGACCGGGCTGCCTCGCCGCCTCTTCGGCCTCTTCGCGTTCTTGCTTGCGATGATCGCTCTGGCGCCCCCGGCAACCGCGGCCGGGCCGACCTGCAATGGCAAGTTCGTCAATCCGATCACCGATGTTTGTTGGTCCTGCCTCTTTCCGCTCTCCGTCGGCGCCTTGAAGATTTGGCCGAGCAGCCGCCCCGATCCCAGCAATCCCGCATCGCCCATCTGCGCCTGCGCCGACCCGCTCCCGCGCATCGGCATATCGGTCGGGTTCTGGGAGCCGGCGCGCCTCGCGGACGTGACGATGAAGCCGTGGTGTTTCCCCAACCTTGGCGGCATCCGGATCGCGCCAGGGTTCGATATCGGTCAGGGCTATCTGACCGGGCCGTCCATGGTCGGCGGCCGCTCCCAAAGTACGGCAAAATGGCACGTCCACTGGTATGTCTATCCGCTTCTCTACTGGATGGAGATCCTGACCGACTTCGCCTGTTTCGAGCAGGCGTCATTCGACATCGCCTACATGACCGAGGTCGATCCGCTCTGGCAGGATGACTCTCTGGCAGCGCTGATCAATCCCGAAGCGATCGTCTTCGCCAACCCAATCGCCCAGGCCGCGTGTGCGGGCGACTGTATCGCCGGAACCGTCCATCTACCGCTCGATCCGCTATTCTGGTGCGCCGGTTGTCAGGGCTCGATGTATCCGCTCAACGGGAACATCCCGTCCTCGATCGGGCACGTCCAATCCTCGCGGCTCGCGC
>NZ_BSEF01000014.1:0-114064 GCF_027925545.1 Sphingobium sp. BS19 | reverse complement strand
GCCGACCGCTCCTGCCCGACAGTTGCGTTGCCGCTTATGCCGAACAGGACCTTTCTTTCCCGTATATCTGGCCAGACAGATAGGAAGTGCTGTGGCATATAACCTATATGGTTCATTATGTCAAGAAAAACCTGCCGATACCAATATGCCAAGCA
This sequence comes from Sphingobium sp. BS19, assembly GCF_027925545.1. NCBI lineage: Bacteria > Pseudomonadati > Pseudomonadota > Alphaproteobacteria > Sphingomonadales > Sphingobiaceae > Sphingobium > Sphingobium sp. BS19. The sequence continues at coordinate 113,909 of NZ_BSEF01000014.1, read as the reverse complement.
GGGCGCCGATCCGAGCGCCGGAAACAAAACGTAACTGGAACGACCGCGCAGACCGTGCATTGGTGAAGTGCCGACACATGTCGGTTTCGTCATTGGCCAACAATAGGCCGAGGCATCGTCAGGAGATTGATAATGACCAGTGTAATTGTAGCGGGCCTGTCGCTGGGGCTTCTGGCTGCCGCTTCGAGCGCGGCGGCGGAGCATCGCGTCCAGATCGATCATCGCAGCGGCGCAGTCGATGCGCATTATCGCGGGAACGTCGATGTGTCGCATAAGCAGATCGGGTCCGCAGCCCCCGGTGGGCGCGCGTCCAGCCTGCGCTGCGCATGGACGGCAAAAATATCCGTGAACCGCGAAGCGCGTCATGCGTCCGGCGCGGTGATGACGCGCGCTTTTGAAAGCGACACTATCGTCAAGGGCAGCCGCCCTGGCTGGTGCAGCACCAACACGGCAGCCATTGCGCAGGATGTCGCGATGCGCACCGACGACCTCCAGCGACACCTTCTGGCCGCAGCGGAGAAAGACCATGCCGTATTGACAGCCGAAGTCGAGCGTCTGGGCGCTGCGGTTCCGGCCGGATGAAGGTGCTGCGCCGTTCGATCCGCACCGGCCTGGCTGCGATGCCCGTGGTCATGAGCATGGCCGCCAGTGACGCCGCCGCGCAGGCCATGCCTGTAGTGAGTGTCGAAGCGACGACGGAGGAGAACCGACGCGGCCTGAGCTGGAGCGAAGGCCGCGCTTCGGCGTCCGCCGATCTGTTCGGGCAAATCGGTCGCGTCGAAGCGACGGCCCGTGTGGCGGCCCTGCGCAATGCGGTGCGCCACGGGCAAAGCGATGCGGTGGTCGATCTCGGTTTGGCGTCGGGCTGGACCGTTGCGGGGTTCACGCTGAGGGCGCAGGCGACGGGGCATCTGTTCGTGGGAGGACAGGTCTCGGGAGGACAGGCCGGGGGAGGGTCGGCCGCAGGGAAAGAGGAACCGCTGAACTATGGCGAATTCGGTGCGTCGGCCAGTTACAGCTATGGGCCGGTGCGGTTGCAGGCGGGTGCCAATTACGCTCCGCATCAAGACGCCATCGGCGGCAGCAACCTGCACCTGTTTGCCGATATGTCTGCCGGCATACCCGCGACGCCGCTGACTGTCGTGGCGGGGATCGGGCGCTCTTCGGGGGACAGCGACGGCACCGGGCGCGCCAACCGGCTGCGCCCCGGCGGCACTTATGTAAACTGGAGGCTGGGGGTCGAGCATGTGCGCGGCCCTTTGTCGATTGCCGTCGACTATGTCGGCACGGACATTGAGCGCGATGATGCCCCGGTTGGGGGATATGACAACCGGCACGATGGCAATCGGTTGATCGCGCGTGCGCGGTACAGCTTTTGAGAGGCGCGATGTCGGGGCGGAGGGCGCTAGGTCATACCCCTCGATAGAGGGGCGCTGTCGGGCGCTTGCTTCCGCTCCCATCGCGCAAAAGCCTCAGTCCCCGGCTTCCCCGCACTGCGCCCGGTGGAGCAGTCGCTGATCCGCCAGCACCAGCGCCATCATCGCTTCCACTACCGGTACGCCACGAATGCCGACGCAAGGGTCGTGGCGACCCTTGGTGATGATGTCGGCGGCTTCGCCTTCGCGGGTGACGGTGTCGACGGGGATCAGGATCGAGCTGGTGGGCTTGAACGCCACGCGCAGCTTGATCGGCTGACCCGTGGCGATGCCGCCCGCGATGCCGCCGGCGTGATTGGCCATGAAGGCAGGCTTGCCGTCCGCGCCGGGGCGCATCGGGTCGGCATTGTCCTCGCCGCGTAGGCGCGCGGCGGCGAAACCGTCGCCGATCTCGACGCCCTTCACCGCGTTGATACTCATCATCGCGGCGGCGAGTTCGCTGTCGAGCTTGGCATAGAGCGGCGCGCCCCAGCCTGCGGGCACGCCCATGGCAATGCACTCGACGACTGCGCCAAGCGACGATCCGTCCTTGCGCGCGCCATCGACCAGCGTTTCCCAGCGTTTGGCTGCGACCGGATCGGGGCAGAAGAAGGGGTTCTCGTCTATTTGTGCCGCGTCGAAGCGGGCCGGATCGATGGCGTCGCCGCCAATCTCGCTGACATAGGCGAAGATGTCGACGTCGGGGATGACGAGCCGCGCCACGGCGCCCGCCGCCACGCGGGAGGCAGTCTCGCGCGCGCTGGAACGCCCGCCGCCGCGATAATCGCGAAAGCCATATTTGGCGTCATAAGCATAGTCGGCATGGCCGGGGCGGTAAGCCTTGGCGACGTCGGAATAATCCTTCGACCGTTGATCGACATTCTCGATCATCAGGCTGATCGGTGTGCCGGTGGTGCGCCCTTCGAACACGCCCGACAGGATGCGGACCCGGTCGGGCTCCTGTCGCTGGGTGGTGAATTTGGAGGTGCCAGGGCGGCGCTTGTCGAGGAACGGCTGAAGGTCGACTTCGGCGTCGATCAGGAGACCGGGAGGGCAACCGTCCACGACTGCGCCGATGGCAGGGCCATGGCTCTCACCCCAGGTGGTGAAGCGGAATACGCGACCGAATGTGTTGAAGCTCATTCGGCGGCTTCGCTATCCCAACCCGCGCCGAAGCGTTCCGCCATATAGCGCGCGCTTCCGAAACGACCGGCGAGCAGTCCTTCCACCGTCAGGTCTGCATCCAGTTCTTCCCAATGGAGGGCAAAGCCAGCACCGGCAATTTCGACCTGCTCCAGTTGCTCTGCGCTGGCGTGCTCCAATCCCTGTAAAAGCGTGGCAGGCAAAGCAAAAATCGCACCGTTGACCAGATCGATCACGATTTGTCCGGTGGTGCGATCATAACGCACCGCGCGCGCGCGCGGCTTGGTCGCAAGATCGCGGTCGCCGCGTTGCACCGCGGCTTCGAACTGGGATTGGGTCAATTTACCCATGAATGCTGTTCCATCTCTCGATCAGATAGTCGTGCTTTTCTTGCACAATTCCCAACGCCCGTCGACTCTCGCGCAGATTTGCGCCCACGATGCGAACCACCTCCGGCTGGCCGTTGCGGCCTGTGAGAGCGATCCTTGTCTCGCCATCCCCGAACACATGAACATGGGGCGGGGGATGGTCGTCCGTGTAGATAACGACGCGCAAATTCCCATCGCGCCAAACCGTGGGCATGGGTTACTTGTCCAGTGCGATGTCCGGTGCGTCTTCGGCTTTCATGCCGATGACGTTGTAGCCTGCATCGACATGGTGGATTTCGCCGGTGACGCCGCTGGCGAGGTCGCTGAGCAAGTATAGCCCCGCGCCGCCGACATCGTCGATGGTGACGTTGCGGCGCATGGGCGAGTTATATTCGTTCCATTTCAGGATATAGCGGAAGTCGCCAATGCCGCTGGCGGCCAGCGTCTTGATCGGCCCGGCGGAAATGGCGTTCACGCGGATATTTTCCGGCCCCATGTCCATCGCCAGATATTTGACGCTGGTTTCCAGCGCGGCCTTGGCCACGCCCATGACGTTGTAATGCGGGATCACCTTTTCCGCGCCATAATAGCTGAGCGTCAGCAGCGATCCGCCATCGGGCATCAGCTCGCGCGCGCGCTTGGCGACCGCGACGAAGCTGTAGGCCGAGATGTTCATCGTCATCAGGAAATTGTCGAGGCTGGTGTCGTAGAACTTGCCGCGCAGCTCATTCTTGTCCGAAAAGCCGATGGCGTGGACGATGAAGTCGATCGTGCCCCAGCGTTCCTTGAGCGTTGCGAAGGTCGCGTCGAGCAGCGCCATGTCGGACACGTCGCAGGGGATCAGGAAATCCGAACCGACCTGTTCCGCGAGGGGACGTACGCGCTTTTCCAGCGCCTCCCCCTGATAGGAAAAGGCCAGTTCCGCGCCCTGGGCATGCAATGCCTTGGCAATGCCCCAGGCCAGCGACTTGTCGTTTGCAAGGCCCATGATGAGACCGCGTTTGCCCTGCATGAGGGTGCCCGTGTTCCCGTCCGTCATTGCCGTTCAATCCTTTGGTGTTTGCGCCGCCGGGGGTGTTTCCCCATCGGGGAAATCCGCCAGCGCCGCATTGAGTTCGGCGCCAATTACCACGCCAAGCCCGACGAGGAAGAAAAAAATGAGCGTGATCATGACACCGGCAAGACTGCCATAGGTCAAGTCGTAGCTCGAAAGGTTGGAAAGCGCGATGGGCAGCAGGATCAGCGTGCCGTACCACCAGCCCGCCGTCAATATCGCGCCGGGCCATTTGGGGAACTGCGATCCGCGATATTTGCTGGGGGTAAGCGACACGAACAGCGAATAGAGCGCGAGAGTGAGGATCGCCATCGGCACCAGCTTGCTGGCGGTGACGATGCGGATGGCATCGTCGGCAAAGGGCAGGACGCGGACCAGAAACTCCTCCGCACCCGCCAGCGCCAGTTGCATGGATAGCGCGAACATGGCGGCAAAGACGCTGACGAAGATGATGCCGATCGATCCGAGGCGGTATTGCCAGAAGGCATGGCCGCTCTTTGTGCCGTAGGCGCGGCGCAGGATGTCGCGGATCGTCTCGATCAGGCTGCCGACGGACCAGAGGCCCACCAGCGCGCCCAGCCACAGCACGCCGCCGGACAGGCGCGCGTTGATAACCTGATTGATCGGACCGCGCAGCACGTCGCCGACGCCCGGCGGCACAGTCAGCAGAAACGCATTGACGGTGGCGAGGCCGTCGCTGGTGCGCCCGAACGCGCTGGTGATCGCCGCCGCCACGATAAAGAAGGGAAACAGCGTCAGCAACGACATATAGGCCAGATTGCCGGCATGGATGAAACCGTCGGTATAGACGCCGACGGCAACGCGCTTCATCACCTGAATCGCGTTTGCGCCGGGGCGCAGGCGCGACAGGCGCGACCGGCGTGCTACCTCCGGCTCGACGATCAGCCGTTCGCGGCGCGCTTCGGGTGATTCGGGGGAAACGTCTCTCATCGGGTGTGCAACGCGCTTACACGCCCAAATGTGCCCGCACGGTGCGCTTGTCCTGCCAGTTGGACAGGAAGTCGTTGAGCTTTGCGTCGTCGGCAGGCACGTCGATCATCAGCGTGACGAACTGATCGCCGCGCTTGCCATCCTTGGCGGTAAAGCCGCGTTCCTTGAGGCGCAGCGTCTTGCCCGATGCCGATCCGGCAGGGATGCCGAGCATCACCGGCCCTTCGACCGTCGGCACTTTCACCTTCCCGCCGCGCACCGCTTCGTCCAGCGTGATGGGCAGGTTGAGGCGCACATTGTCGCCGTCGCGGGTGAAGAAAGGGTGGGTGCCGACGTCGATGGTGATGATCGCATCGCCCGCGCCGCCCGGTCCCGGCTGGCCCTTGCCCGCCAGCCGCATTTGCGTGCCGGTTTCGACGCCCGCGGGCAGCTTGACGTCGATGGTCTTGCCATCCTGCAACGTGATTCGTTGCGGTGCGCGGGTGGCTGCGTCGATGAAGCCGACGGCAAGGCGATAAGCGATGTTCGCGCCTTTGGCGGGAGGGGCCGCGCGACCGCCGCGTCCGAAACCGCCAAAGCCGCCGCCAGGCGATGCGCCACGCGCGCCGCCGAACAGGCCTTCGAATATATCGCCAAAGTCGCCACCGCTCTGACTGAATTCGAAATCGCCGCTCCCGCCGGGGCGTCCGCCGCCGGGATGGCCGCCAAAGCCGAAAGGACTGGTCGGATTGCCGTTGCCGTCGATCTCGCCCCGGTCGAACTGCGCGCGCTTGTCCTTGTCGGTCAGCAGGTCATAGGCCTGGGTAATCTCCGAAAAGCGTTCCGCCGCTTTGGGATTGTCCTTGTTCCGGTCGGGATGGTGCGTCTTGGCCAGCGTGCGATAGGCTTTTTTTATCTCCGCCTCGCTCGCGCCGCGCGCTACGCCCAGTGTGCTGTAGGGATCAGCCATTTTCGCCTTTTTACATGTCTCGTTTTGAAGGGTGACGGGGGGCTATCATGTGGAAAGCCGCCTGTCGCGCTTCAAGCGCGCTGCAAAACAAGAAATCCGTGCCCCAACCGTCGCTCGACAGTGCGATGCGCCGTGCCTACATAGCCTGCATGACCGATAACGACGCCGATATCCACGATCCCTTCACTCTGTTCGACCGCTGGTATGCAGCGGCGCGGGAAAGCGAGATCAACGACAGCAATGCCATGGCGCTGGCCACGGCGGATGGCACGGGCTTTCCCTCCGTGCGGATGGTGCTGCTGAAAGGTCATGGGCCGGACGGGTTCGTGTTCTACACCAATCTGGAAGGCCGCAAGGCCGCGCAGATCATCGCCAATCCGCATGTCGGCCTGCTGTTCCACTGGAAATCGCTGCGGCGGCAGATCCGGATCGAAGGCCCGGTCGAGCGAGTCGATGACGCCACCGCCGACGCCTATTTCGCAACGCGCTCGCGCGATTCGCAACTGGGGGCCTGGGCTTCGGATCAGTCGCGGCCATTGGATGCGCGCGAAACCTTCATGGCGCGCTTTGAAGAGATGCAGGCGCGGTTCGACGGCGGCAGCGTGCCGCGCCCGCCGCACTGGTCGGGCTTTCGCGTGGTGCCGGAGCGTATCGAGTTCTGGCAGGATCGCGCACATCGCCTGCATGAGCGGCGGCTGTTCATGCGGACCGAGGACGGCTGGACCGAATGCCTGCTCTACCCGTGACGGGTAATCTTGCGCAGCGGGCAGCGATGGCCAGCGTGCTGGTCGCGTCGCTGCTGCTGGTGCTGAAGCTGCTCGCAGTATCGCGCACGGGGTCGGCGGCGATGCTGGGATCGCTGGCGGATACGGGCCTTGATCTGGTCGCCAGCCTAGTCACCTTGCTGGGCGTGCGGGTGGCGGCGACACCGGCGGATCACAATCACCGTTTCGGCCATGGCAAGGCAGAGGCGCTGGCGGCGTTGTTTCAGGTTGCGCTGATCGCGGTGGCGGCGGTGGCCATCGGCTGGCGCTCAGCACATCATTTCACCGGGCAGCATGTCGTCGCATCGGCGGATTACGGCATCGGCGTGTCGGTAATCGCGATTGTCTTCAGTATCGGCCTGATCGCCTATCAGCGGCATGTCGTCATGCGGACGGGTTCGCTCGCCATCGGGACCGACAGCCTGCATTATCAGTCCGATCTGGTGCTGAACCTGTCCGTCATCGCAGCATTGGCGCTGGAGCAATATGCCGGAATCCGCGGTGCCGATCCGCTGTTCGGAGTCGCGATTGCGTTGTGGCTGGCATGGGGGGCGTGGACATCCGCCAATACCGCCATCGACCATCTGATGGACCGGGAGTGGCCATTGGAGGAGCGCGACCGCTTTCTGGCGATCGCCGCGCAGCATCCCGAACTGAAAGGCATTCACGATCTGCGCACCCGATCCAGTGGGACGCAGCGGTTCGTGCAGTTTCACGTCTGGGTCGATCCGGCGATGTCGGTGTTCGAAGCGCATAGGGTGATGGATGAAGTGGAAGCGCGGCTGGAGCGGGATTTCCCGGGTGTCGAAATCCTGATCCATCCCGATCCCGAAGGGCATGTCGATCCGTCTGCTCCCCCGGTAGCCATTTCGACCTGACTGGCTCTTGGTGAGCGCGGATGGTTGTGCGACGTTTCGTCCGCTTCTTTCCTATGCCTGCCAACATCTGGACCCGATCATGCTGACAATCCCCTTCTTTCAGGTCGATGCCTTTGCCGACGCGCCGTTCACCGGCAATCCTGCAGCGGTCATGCCGCTCGACGCATGGCTGCCCGACGACCTGCTGCAGGCGATGGCGGCGGAGAATAACCTCGCTGAAACCGCCTTCACCGTGCCCGACACGACCGGGGCGGCGGAGTATGAACTGCGCTGGTTCACGCCAGCGGTTGAGGTGGCGCTGTGCGGCCATGCGACGCTGGCGAGCGGTCATGCCCTGATGCAAGGCGACAGCATCCGCTTCCGCACGCGCAAGGCGGGTATATTGGAAGTGCGGCGCGATGGCGCGGGCTATGCGCTCGACTTGCCTGCATGGGATATGGTGCCACAGGAATTGCCGGAGATCGTTGCGGGAGTGGGCGGTGCGCCGGTCGAAACGCATTGGCGCGACGGCGGCTACAGCCTGCTCGTCTATGCCAGCGCGGAGGAGATACTGGCGCTGACGCCGGACTTTCATCGGCTGCGCGCCATCGATCCGGGCGATATCCTCTACATCGCCACCGCACCCGGCACCGATACGGATATCCTGAGCCGCGTCTTTGCGCCCGGCGCGGGGATCGACGAAGACCCGGTAACGGGATCGGCGCACGCATTGCTCACGGCCTATTGGGCAAAGCGATTGGGTCGCGACAGATTCACTGCGTTTCAGGCAAGTAAGCGCGGCGGTCGGCTGACCTGCCGACTGGACGGCGACCGTGCCGTGCTGGGCGGGCAGTGCGTGACGGTGATCGAGGGGACGTTTCGGGTTTAGGGATACTAATGGGGCTTTCATGTGAGCAATAGCCTGCTTAGTTTGCTGGTATGAAAGCCCGTAGTGATCCTGCCAAGCGCGACGTACTCTGGAAGAGATATTGGTCGATCAAGGATGATCATGGATGTGGCCTATTTACGCCAATCCTTTGGCACCTCGCGTTGGGCAAAGATTTTGGTGCAATGGCGACCTTGGCCGGTACCTTCGATTATGCGGGACGGATGTGCGACCAATTCAGTCAAGCAGGTCTCCTCTACCGGGCCGATCAGGGCGGTTACGAATATGCTGCCCAGCATCTAGCAATGAGTGCATTCAATAGAGGTGACTTAGCATCTTATCGCCGTTGGCTGCGGCGCACGGCGAAGTATGATCCCGACTGCCTCAAACAACTTAAACGGTTTGAGACAAGGCTTCCGCATCGAACTGCCCGTGAAATTGGTCGCGGCCGACCTTATCGAAAGTATGACTAGCGTTTGAGCGTGTAAGCGTCGCTATTTCTTTGCGGGATCTACCCTGGAAACAATTCCACCAATCGCCCCAGTGCTTTGCGCAAGGGTTTGCGCTCTTCGCTATCGGATACGCCCAAGCGCACGACGGTCAGGCGTTGGCGGGGGGAGATCAGGATATATTGACCGTTGTGCCCGACGCAGGCGAACAGGCTGCGCGGGCCGGTGCCGGGGAAGAGGGTGGCGTTTTCGCTCTCGCGGTTGAGCCAGATGTGGCCGCCATAGGCCGGTTCGCGGGCGCTGGGCGCGGTCATGAACTGGACCCAGCGGGCGGAGAGGATCTGTCGTCCGTTGGCACGGCCGCGATTGCGCAGGAACTCGCCGAACTTTGCGTAGTCACGCGCGGTCATGTGCATGATGCTGCCGCCGATCATCGTGCCGCGCGCGTCGAATTCGGGGGTCAGGCTGGGTAGACCGACAGGCTGTTTCAGCCGCCCTTCGACGAATTGCATCATTGCGGCGCGGCGGGTTTCCGGGTCCGGGCTGTCGGTCAGCATCCGGGTGAGAATGTCGCTCAGGATCACGCTGGTCGCGCTGCTGTAGTTGAACTGCGCGCCGGGTTGCTGCGCCATCGGCTTGGCCTCGGCATAGCCGGCCATGTCGCCCGCGCCATCGGTAAAGAGCATGCGTGCCGTGTCGGTCCTGGCGATGGCGCCGCCTGCTTCGCTCGCATCCTCGGCATGGGCGAGGCCCGATGACATGGTGAGCAATTGGCGCAGCGTGATCGCGCCACGTGGGTCGCCTGCCTGATTCCACGCCGGGACGGGCGCAGGCGAATCGAGTGCAAGGCGACCGTCCGACACCATCAGGCCGATCAGCACCGCCGTCACGCTCTTTGCCATCGACCAGGACAACTGCTTCGTTTCCGGGCCGAAGCCGGGGGCATAGCGTTCCGCGACGATCTCTCCATCGTGCAGCACCAGCAGCGCGCGCGTGTCGCCCATATCGTCCGCATCGAAAATCGCGTCGATGGCACCGCGCAGTGCGGTTTCCGATACGTCGCTATCGGCGGTCACGGTGTATTGGCCCGCCGGTTCGCTCTGGCCCGGTACGGCGGAGGCCAACAAGGCGAGGGGCGCCAAGCACAGGCTTGCGCGCAGCAGAGATTTCGTCTTCATGGCGCCGCTCATAGCATGGCATGGCATTGCGGAAAGGGGCGGAAAGGGGAGACATGTCGAACAGTCGCAAATGGCGCATCGGCGCGTCGATCCTGAGTGTGGCGCTGCTGGCGTTCATCGCATGGCATTGGCGCGGCTGGACCGCGCAGGCGCAGGTGGGGGCAGCCTATGGCGCACGCATGACCTGTTCCTGCCGCTATGTCGAAGGGCGCAGCATGGAAAGCTGCAAAGGCGATACCGAGCCGGGGATGGAAATCGTGTCGATCCGCGATGTGCCGGAGGATAAAGCAGTGACGGGGCGTGTGCCACTGATGGCGAAGCGCACGGCACGCTGGCGCAAGGGGTTCGGCTGTTTGCTGGAGGATCGCTAGGCGATTTCCAGCACCGCCGCCTGCGTTTCCGCGATCCAGCCGCCACCCAGAACGCGCTCGCCATCGTACAGCACCGCCGCCTGACCCGGCGCGACGCCTAGCTCCGGCGTATCGAAGATGAGGCGTCCGTCCTCCAGCCGGGCAGGTACCGGGCGCGCCATCGAGCGGACCTTGGCAGTCAGCGGGCCGGTAAAATCGTCGCCCAGCCAGTTGATATCGGTGAGCGTGGCGGAAGCCACGGCCAGCGCCGCCTTCGGTCCCACGATCACGGCGCGCTGCGCGGGATCGATGCGGATGACGTAGAGCGGTGCCGCCTGTCCGCCGATTTCCAGCCCCTTGCGCTGTCCCACGGTGTAGTGAATCAACCCGCGATGCTCGCCCAGAACGCGCCCGTCGATATGGACGATGGGGCCACCGTCGTCCGCATCGGGGCGGACGCTGCGCACGATCTTGGCATAATCGCCATCGGGGACGAAGCAGATGTCCTGACTGTCCGGCTTGAGCGCCACCGACAGGCCCAGTTCCTCGGCAATTGCGCGCACCTGCGGCTTGGGCATGCCGCCCAGGGGGAAGCGGAGGTAATCGAGCTGCGCGGCGGTGGTGGCGAAGAGGAAATAGCTCTGGTCGCGCGCGGGATCGACAGCGCGATGCAACTGCGCGCCGTGCGGCCCCATCACGCGGCGGACATAATGACCGGTGGCGAGGCAATCGGCACCCAGATCGCGGGCCAGCGCGAACAGATCGGTGAACTTCACCCCCATATTGCATTTGACGCAGGGGATGGGCGTGCGCCCGGCCATATATTCGTCGGCAAAATCGGCGATTACCGAATCGCGAAAACGGCTTTCATAATCGAAGACATAATGCGCGATACCGAGTCGGTCGGCGACCGCGCGCGCATCGCGAATGTCCTGCCCCGCACAGCAACTGCCGGTCCGTCCGGTCGCTGCGCCATGATCGTAAAGCTGTAAGGTGACGCCGATCGTCTCCGCGCCGGTACGCGCCGCGAGCGCCGCAACGACGCTCGAATCCACCCCGCCAGACATGGCGACGACGATGCGGCGCGCCGAAATCGGCGCTTCCAGTTGAAAATCACCCTGCATGATCGCTTGCCCATAGCCCGGAATACGGGACTTTTCCACCCTGCTTAACGCCGTCTTCAGATCGCCTAACAGGTTATGACCGCTGTTTTTACCGCACCTTATCCTTTCCCCTCTACGAGAGACTCATGGATTTGAGTTTTTCCAGGATAGCTGCCCCGAAAGGCTCCGCTGCATTGCCAGCGGATGCCGTTCGCCCGGTGGAGCTTTCCGTCCTGCTGGCGGCATCGGCCGCGCAGCAGGCGGCCAGCCCGACGGGACAGTGCATGATATCCTTCCTGCGGGGGCAGGATCGGGAAGACGACAGAGTTCATGTGCTGGCCCGGATTTTCGGGGCACGCACACTGGGCGTGATCGACGCCAATTGCCTGGCGGGCAGTTTCAACCCGCGGGTCGCGAAGGAGTTAACGGTGGGACAAAAGTGATGAATTTGGCGTTTACCGTGGCGCTTTAGTCGTTGTTCAATGCTGTGGTCCACAATGGCCACATGATCCGAACAGCGAAAGCCAAAGGGTTTGGAATGCCGGTGCCGTTATTGAGGTGAGAATGATCGAGAACCAAAAAATCCGCCCCGCCCAAGTGGTTGGGCCGCTAGGGGAGCCGCTGACCCTCGACAGCCTGCCGCCCGCAGGAACGACCCGCTGGGTCGTCCGCCGCAAGGCAGAGGTTGTGGCTGCCGTCAACGGGGGTCTGCTGACCGTCGATGAAGCGTGCGCCCGCTATTCGCTGACGCTGGAAGAATTCGCCGGATGGCAGCGCGCCGTCGATCGTTCGGGGATGCCGGGGCTGCGCGTCACGCGCATCCAGCATTATAAATCGCTGTACGAGCGCCAGCAGAAATACTGATCTCCCCCAGGAGCCAACGTTCGTGAGAGGATGCTGAGGAAGCCGCCTGCGCCCCCATTGCAGGCGGCTTTTTTCGTGCGCAAGCCAGCGAAAGGCCCGCCGGGAATAGATCGCCAACCGAAATATCTTTTCTGAAAAGCGTGGAACGCGCCGCGGTTTTCGCCGTTTAGCTCCTCGTATTATCCGGGCAGAGGGGCTCGGCGGAGGAGAATATCATGAATCTTATCATCTGGCTCATCATCGGCGGCGTCATCGGCTGGCTCGCGAGCATCGTCATGCGCACGGATGCGCAGCAGGGCATATTCCTGAACATTATCGTCGGTATCGTCGGTGCGTTCCTGGCCGGTCTGTTCCTGTCGGGCGGCACCATCAACAACAGCGATTTCAGCCTGTCGTCGCTGCTGGCATCGTTCGTCGGCGCGGTCGTGCTGCTGGCAATCGTGAATCTGGTGCGTCGCGGTCGCGTCCGCTAAATTTCCGACACATCTGATTTTCTGAAAGGCTCGCCCCTGTGGGGCGGGCCTTTTTCGGTATCTGCGCTTTGCAAAGAATCAATTTGTGCGAAAGCGAAACGACAGGATCATTACCCATCGTTTCGGATCGAACTGTGTTTGCGTTACCACAGCACCCCGGCGGCATGTGGCGGAGCGGCCAGAGGGCTTGCAAACGCCGCAAAACCAGCGCATTCAGCGCTGGGTTCGCTGCATAATCTATCGTAAACGACGGGGCACTTTTCTCGCTTGAGAACGGTGCTATATTCAGATAATACAGCTGCGGGCAGTCGGGGCCAGATCTGGGGATTTGGCCACCGCGCATAAAAGTGGACGGGCATGAATTACGAGACACAGTTCGCGAGCGATGTGAACATGGAACCGATGGGCATCGACGAAGATCGCGCGCGCAAGCGGCGGCGGATCATTATCGCCATCGTGATTGCTGCGGTCGTATTGATCGCCGCTGCCCTGGCTTTTGGAAAAAAGAGCGACGGTGCCGCCGATTCGGCGGGCGGTGCCGCTGTCAGCGCGCCGGTCGTGACCGTGCTCAGCCCAGGCCAAAGCTCGGTGCAGCGTACTGTGACGGCAACCGGTTCGCTCAACGCCCGTATCGACATGCCCGTGGGTGTCGTCGGCGAAGGCGGGCAGGTGGTGCGCGTGCTGGTGCAACCGGGCGACTGGGTGCGCGCGGGTCAGACGCTCGCTGTCATCGAACGCTCGGTGCAATCCGAACAGGCCAAGTCTCTCGCGGCACAGATTGCTGTAGCGCAGGCCGATGCCAAGCTCGCCAAGGCGCAACTGGACCGTGCGCGGCAACTGGTGGGCCGCGGATTTATCTCGCAAGCCGATATCGACCAGCGGGAGGCGACGCTTGCTGCCTCTAACGCGCGGGTGGGCGTCGCGCAGGCGCAGCTCGCCGAACAGCGCGCGCGCAACGGACGTCTCGATATACGGGCGCCGGCATCGGGCCTCGTGCTGACGCGCGCCGTCGAGCCGGGGCAGGTGGTCGGCACCGGCAGCGGTGTCCTGTTCCGTGTCGCCAAGAATGGGGAAATGGAATTGCGCGCGATGCTGAGCGAAGCCGATCTGGCGCGTGTCAGGTCTGGCGTTCCTGCCAGCGTTACGCCCGTCGGCGGAACGCAAAGCGTGGCAGGCCATGTGTGGCAGGTTTCCCCCGTGATCGATCCGGTGAGCCGTCAGGGCATTGCCCGTGTCGCCGTGCCGTATACCCCTGCGATCCGTCCGGGCGGTTTCGCGGCCGTCAGCATCGTCACCAGCACCGGCGACGCGCCGCTCCTGCCGGAATCGGCGGTGCAAAGCGATCCTGCTGGCAATTACGTCTATATCGTCAATGCCAAGAATCAGGTCGAGCGTCGCGCCGTTACGGTCGGTCAGGTATCGAGCGCCGGGGTTGCCGTCACCAGTGGGTTGAACGGAAAGGAACGCATCGTCGCTTCGGCAGGCGCGTTCCTCAATCCGGGTCAAAAGGTGAAGCCGGAACTGCAGAAGACCGATTCACAGAAGACAGCCGGTTAAGCCGCGCACCGCGCGAACAGAGGCAAAGACATGAGCTTTCGCAACATATCGGCCTGGGCCATCCGCAATCCGGTCACGCCCATCGTGCTGTTCGTGGCGCTGCTGCTGGCAGGTGTCGTCAGCTTCATGCGGATGGACGTCAACAATAATCCGGACATCAGCTTTCCGGCCGTCAACGTCACCGTGACGCAGCCGGGCGCTGCGCCGTCGGAGCTGGAAACGCAAGTGACCCAGCGGATCGAGGCGGCTGTTCGCGCCATCAGTGGGGTCGATGAAATCACGTCGGTCGCCAGCGAAGGCAGTTCCAGCACATTCGTGCAGTTCGCCATCGGAACGCCGGTCGATCGCGCGGTGGCGGATGTGAAGAATGCCGTCGATCAGGTCCGCAGCGATTTGCCCGATGGCATTTTGGAACCGCAGGTCACCCGCGTCGATATCGACGGCGGCCCAATCGCCTATTTCAGCGCCGAAGCGACCGACATGACGCTCGAAGAGCTGAGCTGGTATGTCGATAACACTGTTGCCAAGCGGTTGCTGGGCATTCAGGGCATGGCTGCGGTCAAGCGCAGTGGCGGCGTCAGTCGTGAAATCCGAGTGATTCTGGACCCTGCCCGGATGCAGGCGCATGGGATAACCGCGTCGCAAGTGAACCAGCAATTGCGGCAAGTAAATTTGAACGCCGCCGGGGGACGCGCCGAAATCGCCGGAGCGGAACAGTCCGTGCGCGTTCTCGGCAATGCGCAGGACGCTTACGCCCTCGGGCAGACCCAGATCGCGATCAATGGCGGACAAACCGTCAAGCTGGCGGACATTGCCGACGTTCGCGACATGTTTGCCGAACAGCGCTCGCTGGGGCTGATGAACGGGCGTCAGGTTACCAGCTTCAGCCTGGAAAAAGCAAAGGGCTCGTCTGACGTCGTGGTGTACGACGAAGCGATGAAGGAGCTGGATAAGCTTTCGAAAGAAAATCCGAAAATCACGTTCAAACAGCTCTTTACGA
Organism: Sphingobium sp. BS19; assembly: GCF_027925545.1. Lineage (NCBI taxonomy): Bacteria > Pseudomonadati > Pseudomonadota > Alphaproteobacteria > Sphingomonadales > Sphingobiaceae > Sphingobium > Sphingobium sp. BS19. Next base: position 98,548 of record NZ_BSEF01000014.1, on the reverse strand, counting down.
GCGTCGATTACACCAAGGGCCAATATGAATCGGCCATGGCCGCTATGGTCGAGGGCGCGTTGCTGGCCGTCGTCATCGTCTTCCTGTTCCTGCGGGACTGGCGTGCGACGATGATTTCCGCGCTGGCCATTCCGCTGTCTGCGATACCGGCTTTCTGGTTCATGGACATGATGGGGTTCACGCTCAACAGCATCTCCCTTCTCGCGCTCAGCCTGGTGGCCGGTGTGCTGGTCGATGACGCCATCGTGGAAATCGAAAACATCGTACGCCACATGCGCATGGGCAAATCCGCCTATCAGGCATCGATCGACGCCGCCGACGAAATCGGCCTTGCGGTGCTGGCGACGACGATGGCCATCGTTGCCGTGTTCCTTCCCGTCGCGCTGATGCCGGGCATTTCGGGTCAGTTCTTCATTCAGTTCGGTATGACCGTCGTCGTTTCCGTGCTGCTCAGCCTGGCCGTCGCGCGCCTTATCACGCCCATGGTGGCCGCCTATTTCCTCAAGGCGCATGGCGAGGCCACGCATGGCGAAGGCTGGATGATGGATCGCTATATGAGTGTTCTGCGCTGGTCCCTCGATCAGCGCGCGGCCGACCGGGTGCGTGGCTGGGACAAGTGGCAGCATAAGCTCGACAATGCCCGCAATGGCTTTTCGCGCGCCTGGATCAGGCTGCGTCGCCGCGTCCGCTCGATGCTCGTCGATCACCGGGTGTGGACAGGCGCTTTGGGTGTGCTGGCGTTCGTTCTGACGATCGTTGCGTTCGCCACGTTGCCGATGGCGTTTCAGCCCACGACCAATAATGACTTCAGTCAGGTCAAGATCGAAATGGTGCCGGGCAGCACGCTGGAACAGACCCGCAGGGTCGCGCAACAGGTGTCGGAAATGGTGACGGGGGATGGCCGGGTCGTCGATGCGGCCTTTGCCGATATCGAGCCGACCTCTGCCGACATTTTCCTGACGCTGCGTAAAGATCGGCCCATGTCCTCGGTCGACTGGGAGCGGTCGGTGGCACCCAAGTTCCGTGAGGTCGCGGACGCCCGAGTGAATTTCCAGTCGCAATCGGGCGGGGGCTTCGGTCGCGATCAGATCATGATGTTCGGCAGCGACAACCCTGAGTTGCTCGAAAAGACCGCCAATCAACTGGTCAAGGAAATGGCCGGGCTGAAGCAACTGCGCGATCCGCGGGTGCAAGGCGACATGCAGCGGCCTGAAATCATCATCAAACCCCGCATGGACCTCGCCGCCAGCATGGGCGTCACGACGGCTGCCCTCAGCCAGACGATCCGCATCGCCACACTGGGCGATATCGATCAGAACAGCGCCAAATTCTCGCTGAGCGACCGGCAGGTGCCGATCCGGGTGTCGCTGCAGGAAGGATCGCGCAAGGATCTGTCGACGATCGAGAATCTGCCCGTGCCGACGGCAAACGGCGGATCGGTTCCGCTCAAGGTCGTCGCCGATATCGAATTCGGGGCCGGGCCGACGCAAATCCGTCGCTATAACCAGATTCGCCGTATCGTCGTGGGTGCCGATTATGCGCCCGGCGTCGTGACCAGCGATGCCTCGAAATTAATCAATGCCCTGCCCACGATGAAGAACCTGCCGCAGGGCGTTCAGAAGCTGAACGTCGGCGATGCCAAGTGGCAGGCCGAAATGATCCAGAATTTCGTTATTGCCGTGCTGTCCGGTGTCTTGCTGGTCTTCGCGGTGCTGGTGTTGCTCTACAAGCGGATCATGCCGCCGTTCGTGAACATGGGGTCGCTATTGCTGGCGCCATTGGGCGGCCTCATCGCGCTGCACATCGCCGGCCAGCCAGTTTCGATGCCGGTGTTCATCGGATTGCTGATGCTGCTGGGCATCGTGGCGAAGAACTCGATCCTTGTCGTCGATTTCGCGCTGGAGGAAATCTACAAGGGCGTGCCGAAGCATGAGGCGATCATCGATGCAGGGCACAAGCGCGCGCAGCCCATCGTGATGACGACCGTGGCGATGGTCGCCGGCATGGTGCCGACTGCCCTGTCGCTAACCGGGGACGGCGCATGGCGTCAGCCGATGGGCATTACCGTTATCGGCGGGTTGATCCTTTCGACCGTGCTGACTTTGGTGATCGTCCCTGCGACCTTCAGCCTGGCCATCGGCGTCGAAAGTTGGCTCGGTCCCCGCCTGACGCGCGGCCTGCTGACCTACCGCAAAGGCGACGATGTCGAACAGGATGGCGCGCATCCACATGGCGAAGCGGCGCAGCCTGCCGAATGAACCGGATATTTCGGGCTGTTGTTGCCTGAACGAAACGGCGCGCGGATCGTTGAGCGGAACATGAAACTGTTTCGCTTCGATCCCGCGCCGGTTCCCGTCAATGGCGCGCGGCGTATGCGGACCATCGCCACCGGCGTCCTCATCGTCATGGCGCTGACCTTCGCCATCTCGCGCAGCTTCGCTCATGTGCACCCCGCCATCGGCTATGTGCAGGCCTTTGCCGAAGCGGCGATGGTGGGCGGATTGGCCGACTGGTTCGCTGTCACCGCGCTGTTCCGCCATCCGCTCGGCCTGCCGATACCGCACACTGCGATCATTCCCCGCAACAAGGACCGCATCGGCGATACGCTTGCCGCCTTTCTGCGCGACAATTTCCTTACCTCCGCTGTCGTGGCGCGCCGGATGCGGCGCGTCGACGTGGCGTCGGCAGCGGGCCGCTTTCTCAGCCAGCCTGCCGCCGGCGACGGACGATTGCGCCAGGGCGCGTCCCGCCTCGCCGCCAACCTGCTGGAAGCGCTGGATGAGGAACGTCTTGGCGGGATGGTCAAAGGGGCCATCGCCCAGCGCCTGCGCGCGCTCAATATCGGGCCGCTGGTGGGGCAAGCGCTGGAAGCCGCCATGCGGGACGGTCGACACGCCCCGGTGCTGGACGGCATCGTGCGCTGGGCGGGACGTACGCTCGAAGCGAACGACCATCTCATCCGCGAAATGGTGCATGCGCGGGCGGGCAAGGTTTTGCGCTGGACGGGTCTGGACGAGAATGTCGCCAATGCGATCATCAGCGGTTTGCAGAAGCTGCTCGACGACATGGCCGAAGACCCCGGACATCCCTTGCGGGCGAAGGCGGAGGAGGGATTGCAGAAGCTGGCCTTCGATCTGCAGTTCGATCCCGACATGCAAGCGCGCGTGGCCAAGATTCGGGACGAGATCGTCGAGAACCCGGCAATGCAACGGTGGATCGGTGGATTGTGGGAACAGGGCCGCGCAGGTTTGCTCCGCGCTGCGCGCGATCCTTCCGGCGCGATGGCCGGACGTTTCGGGGAAGCGCTGCGTCAACTGGGCGGCACGTTGCAGGACGATGTGCAATTGCGCGCCGTGCTCAATCGCTTCGCACGCCGCACGGCGGTCGGCGCGACAGCGGCCTATGGCGACAATATCGTCAAGCTGGTGAGCGAAACGGTGCGGGGATGGGATGCCATTACCGTTACCAGTCGCCTCGAAAACGCCGTGGGACGCGACCTTCAATATATCCGTATCAACGGCACTCTGGTCGGCGGACTGGTGGGCCTTGCACTCCATGCGGTGGATACATTGCTATAATGATGTACAGCCCATGCTAAAAATTACGCCCGGTATGGAACTGTTGGTGCAATTGGGCATTTTCGTTGCTCAAACTGGCAATATGAAATGACAATGCGTGTTCTGATCGTTGAGGACGAAATATTCGTTGCTCTGGGAATCGAAGAGATAGTGGCCGAAGCCGGGCTATCCGTGGGTGCCATCGCGGCTGACAGGGCCGCAGCGATCGAATCCGCCGCACTTTGCGATATAGCGCTTGTAGATCTCAACTTGCGCGATGGCCCCACCGGTCCCGAAATCGGCAGAATATTGGCCAAAGAGTTCGGCATCCGTGTCATCTACGTCACTGCGAATCCTGCGCAGATTGGCGATGCCGCCGACGCGGCCCTGGGTGTCATTACCAAGCCATTTCGTAGTGAGACGGTAAAAGCGGTATTGGCCTTTGCCAGAGCCGATAATGACGCCGAGCAGTTCGAATATCAGTCGATTGCCGGATTTACGCCGTTTCTGCCCAGACCCGGCTCATTGCGCGGCTCGGAATATGCAGAGTAACAGCCAGACCATTTGGTAACCATTCCCGCACGATCTTTCCGCCAAGCTGTCGCTCGACGCTCAAGGATATCAGGCGCGTGCCAAAGCCAGCTTTTTCCGGTGCCCGGACGACTGGCCCGCCATGTTCGCGCCAAAGCAGAACGCAATCGGCGCCGTCCCGTGAAACATGAAGGTCGATATGGCCCTCGGCAGTGGACAAGGCGCCATATTTGGCGGCGTTGGTTGCCAGTTCGTGAAACAGAAGCGCAAGAGGCGTGGCCGAACGGTCATCGACCACCTGATCCTCACCGGACAGCGTGACGCGCGATTGCCGATCCGACTGATAGGGCGCCAAAAGCTGCAATATCACGCCAAACAGGCTGGTCTGGCCCATTTCCGATGCTGATGCAGAACTGTGCGGACGGACGAAATCATGCGCGCGGCCCAGCGCTATTACGCGATCGCGCAGCTCGCCTGCGATATCCGCCATTTCCGGATGCTCGCGGGCGGAAAGATTGATCAGCCCCGCGATCACGGAAAAGATGTTCTTGATGCGATGGGACAACTCGTGCGTGATGACTTCGCGCTCTTCCATCTCCATTTTGCGCTCATGAATGTCCGTGCACGTCCCAAACCATCTGGTTATCGTCCCGTTGACATCCCGGATCGGTAAAGCGCGACCGAGCGTCCAGCGATACTGACCGCTATGATGACGCAGGCGATATTCGATCTCATATGGCGCCCCGGTGGCCAGGGAATGGCTCCATAGCTGCCAGGCTTTTTCCCGATCGTCAGGATGGAACATGCCGTTCCATTCCTCTCCGTCAGTCGATCCCTCCGGCATGCCGGTAAATTCATACCAACGGGCATTGTAATAATCGTGATAGCCGTCGGGCAGGGTGGACCACACCATTTGCGGCATCGCATCGGCCAGCGTGCGAAACCGGCCCTGACTGTCCTCCAGCGCGCGGGCGCGGTCGGCTGCTTCTTTCCGAAAAGCACCGTCCTTGCGACGGGCCTCAAGGAATGCCGTGACCTGACGGGCCAGCAGCGACAGGCCCTGCGCCTGCAATGGAGTGAGGCCTTCGCGGGGCGTGTAATCTATGACGCACAATGCTCCCAGAGGCACACCCTCCGCCGACAGCAAGGGCGCGCCGGTGTAGAAGCGGATATATGGGGATTGCGTAACCAGCATATTGTCCGAAAAACGCGGGTCCAGCGTCGCGTCGGGCACCGTGAACAGCCCCTCTCCACGCATCGCGTGTACGCAGAACGACAGTTCGCGTGGCGTCTCGCTCGCATCTATTCCGGTGCGCGCGATGAAACGCTGGCGTGTATCCTCGACGATGCTGACGACAGCCGTCGGCGTATGGCACAGCGCGCTGGCGAAAGCGGTTATTTCATCCAGTTCATCGAACCCCTCGGCGCCGAGGTCGTACTGGCGTAACAGCGCCAGACGATCGGTCTCGGTCATCTTGCCTGAAGGTATCAGCGCGGGCGTCTCAGCCATCGCTTATGCGTTCGATGTCTGCTCCCACAGCCGATAGTTTCTCTTCCAGACGCTCATAGCCGCGGTCCAGATGATAGACGCGGCTGACGAGCGTTTCGCCCTCTGCAGCGAGGCCCGCCAGAATAAGGCTCATCGACGCGCGCAGATCGGTCGCCATCACGGGTGCGCCGGTCAGTTGGCTGACGCCGCGGACAATTGCGGTGCGACCGTTGACGCTGATGTCCGCGCCCATGCGTGCCAGCTCCGGCACATGCATATACCGATTTTCGAAGATCGTTTCGGTCAGCACGCTTGCGCCATTGGCCAGCGTGAGCATGGCCATGAATTGCGCCTGCATGTCCGTCGGAAAGGCGGGGAAGGGAGCGGTAGAAATCGTCAGAGGCCTCAATTTTCCATCCGACACAACGCGGATACCGTCCTTGAGTTCCTCGATATGTACGCCCGCTTCACGCATCGCCGCCAGAATGGCGTGCATATCCCCCGGATTCGCGCCGATCAGGTCGAGGCTGCCGCCCGTGATCGCGGCCGCGCAGGCATAGCTGCCAGCCTCGATACGGTCGGGCATGACACTGTAGGTCGCGCCATGCAGGCGCTTTTTACCGTGCACGGTCAGCGTACCGCCGCCGATTCCTTCGATCTCTGCACCCATGGCGACGAGCAAGCGGCACAGATCGACGATTTCCGGTTCCCGCGCGGCATTTTCCAGGATGCAAGTGCCGTTCGCCAGCACCGCCGCCATCAGCGCGTTCTCTGTTGCGCCCACCGAGACTACGGGGAAGCTGAACGTGCCGCCGGGAAGTCCACCGTCCGGCGCGCTGGCACGCACATAGCCTGCCGCGATTTCGATAATCGCGCCAAAGGCCTCCAGCGCTTTCAGGTGCAAGTCGATGGGCCGGTTGCCGATGGCGCAGCCGCCGGGCAACGACACGGTCGCTTCGCCTGCACGTGCCAGCAATGGCCCCAGCACGAGTATCGACGCGCGCATCTTGCGCACGATATCGTAGGGTGCTTCGGTCGACGTGACCCGACCCGCGCGCAGCGTCATCACACGGCCGAAATCTTCGGGCCGTGCGCCTTCGATCATGGTCGAGACGCCAAGCTGATTAAGCAGATGGCCGAAGCTGTCGACATCGGCGAGGCGCGGCAGATTGCGCAGCGTCACCGGTTCATCGGTAAGCAGCGCGCAAGGCAGCAAAGTCAGCGCTGCATTCTTGGCGCCGGAGATGGGAAGACGGCCGTTAAGACGGGCACCGCCGCGAATGTGAATTTGGTCCATTATCCCGCTTCATAAGCCCTATTGCGGGCCATGCAAGGCATCCACCCCTCGCAAAAAAATTCGAATGCCGCGCGGCGCGCAACTATTTGACGATAAATCATGAATTGCGAAACGCCGATTAATCCATGTTGATGCAGCGCCAGGAAATGCAGCCAAAAGCCAATCCGGGCGTTCTGACGTCGTAACAATTGGTAAAAAGGTGAGCGCGTGACAGGCAGTTGTTTCGCAGAAAGATTGGAAAAGCACATTCCGCTGAACGAAGCGGAGCGGCGCGCCCTTGCGCGTCTTGAGGAATCGCAGCGCAAGGTTAAGCGCGGCGTCATAATCCAGCGCACGAATGAGCCGGTGAACGAGCTGTTCGTGCTGCGCCACGGTCGTGTGATGAGCTATATCATCCTGCCCGACGGCAGCCGCCAGATATTGCGCGTGTATTTTCCCGGCGATTTCATCGGATCGGCCAGCACGATTTACAGCAAGGCACCGGAGTCGCTGGTCGCACTGGCCGATTCCGTTCTGTGTCCCTTCGACAAGGCGGGCCTTCGTGTGTTGCTTGAGGAATATCCGCGCGTCGCTGCATTGATGTTCGTGCTGTCGCAGACGGAGCGAGTGGCACTGACCGACCGCCTTGCGTCGCTGGGGCGCACGTCGGCCAAAGCGCGGGTTGCTGCGTTCCTGCTGGATATCGTCCATCGCCTGCGGGTGATGAATGACGACGTTACGGACACGTTCGACCTCAAGCTGACGCAGGAAGAAATCGGGGACGCGGTGGGCCTGACCTCGGTTCATGTAAACCGCATGGTCCGGCAAATGGAGACTGAAGGTCTGATCGCTCGATCGGATGGGCTGTATACCATATTGGACGAGAAGAAACTGACCGAGATTGGCCATTATACGGACCGCTACAGCGACCTCAATCTCGACTGGCTGCCCTCTGCCTGACGCTTAGGCCAGCAGTTCGATGTCCCAATAGAGCCAGTCGTGCCAGCTTTCGTGCAGATAGCCGGGCGGGAAGGCGCGGCCATGTTCCTGCAATTGCCAGGTCGTCGGCCGGATCGGCTGAATATGCAGGCGCATCCCGGCCTCGCGCGGGGTGCGCCCGCCCTTGCGCAAGTTGCACGGCGAGCACGCCGTCGCGACATTCTCCCACGTCGTTCGCCCGCCTGCGCGGCGCGGGATGACATGGTCGAACGTCAGGTCGTGCAGCGATCCGCAATATTGGCAGGCAAACTTGTCGCGCAGGAACAGGTTGAACCGGGTGAAGGCGGGGTGTTCGGACGGTCGCACATATTGTTTGAGCGCGATGACCGAAGGAATCTTCATCTGGAAACTGGGGGAATGCACTTCGCGTTCATAGGTCGCGACGATGTCCACCCGGTCCAGAAACACCGCCTTGATTGCGGTCTGCCAAGGCCACAGGCTCAAAGGATAATAGCTGAGCGGGGTGTAGTCCGCATTGAGAACCAGCGCCGGGCAATTTTCCGGATGCCGTATCAGGTCGGGATGGTACATAGAAAAGCCTCTACCCCCTATCTGTCGCGCTGATCGCCGATAAACGTGACATGCGCATGACAGCATTACCACCATCGCCCGTCAAGAGTCTGTATGATGCCGCCGCACTTGCCACAGCATATCGTTACGCGCTTTGCGCCGAGCCCCACCGGGCGGTTGCATGTGGGGCATGGCTGGTCGGCGCTGATGGCGCATGATCTGGCGGGAGGGTCCGGGGGCAGGTTCCACTTGCGGATCGAGGATATCGACGGCGCGCGCAGTCGGCCCGAGCATGTGGCAGGGATCATGGAGGATCTTGCATGGTTGGGCCTTGGCTGGGACGGGCCGGTCGTGTTCCAGTCCCAGCGACTGGCAGCGTATGCGGCAGCGCTGGACCGGCTGAAAGCGATGGGCCTTGCCTATCCCTGTTTCTGCACGCGCGCGGATATCGCCGCGAGTGCGTCGGCGCCGCACGGACCGGAAGGGGCAATCTATCCCGGCACCTGTCGCCATGTGCCCGACGATGTGCGGGCCGACCGGATCGCACGCGAACCCCATGCCTGGCGGATCGACATGGCGCGCGCGGTGGCGATGGCCGGGCCGCTGACATGGGAGGATGCCGATCGCGGCCCGATCCCCGCCGATCCTTTGGCGGCGGGCGACGTCGTGCTGGCGCGCAAGGATGCGCCGACCAGCTACCATCTGGCCGCCACGCTGGACGATGCGGCGATGGGCGTCACGCTGGTGCTGCGCGGGCGCGACTTGCTTGCAGCGGCGGACATCCACCGGCTGTTGCAGGCGCTGCTCGATCTGCCGACGCCGGTCTATCGCCATCATGGCCTGCTGGTGGGGCCGGACGGCAAGCGTCTGGCCAAGCGCACCGGCGGCATCCAACTGGCGGAATTGCGTGCAAGTGGCGTCGATCCTTCCCGCTTGCGCGACGATTTGCGCGCCGGGGTGTTTCCGGCTGGAATTTCGCTGCAGAATACCTAGATTAGACCCATGAACACATTTCTCGTCATCCTCATCATCGCTGCAGCCTTCATGACGGTTTTCATGCTGGTGCGCGGTGTCGTCGCCTTCCTGAAGACGACGGAGGCGGAATTGAAATCGGATCAGGTCGGTCCCAGCGCGTCGAGCCTGAAACAGAACAAGGCGATGTTCGCGCGTATCGGTTTTCAGGCAGTGGCAGTGCTGCTGGTGGCATTGTTGATGTTGCTGAACGGCAAGCAATAGCGCGTGGTAAAGCTCAATCGCATCTACACCCGCACCGGCGATGCGGGGACCACCGGCCTTGTCGATGGATCGCGCGTTGCCAAGCATGATCCGCGCATGGCGGCGATTGGCGATGTCGACGAAGCGAACAGCGCCATCGGCGTGGCCGTCGTAGCATTGGGTGACACGGCGGAAGCCACTGCGCTGCGCGTGATCCAGAACGATCTGTTCGATCTGGGCGCCGATCTGGCGACGCCCGGCGAAGATTTTACACCCAGCCCCATGGCCCTGCGCATCATTGCGACGCAGGTCGCCCGGTTGGAAGCGGAAATCGACGCGATGAACGAGAGTCTATCCCCGCTCAACAGCTTCATCCTGCCCGGCGGATCGAATGCCGCAGCCGCCGTGCATCTGGCGCGCGCCATCGTGCGCCGCGCGGAACGCAGTGCTACGCTGGCGGCGCAGAGCGTGTCGCTTAACCCGCAGGCGCTTGCGTATATCAATCGGCTTTCCGACTATTTGTTCGTGCTCGCGCGGCGGGTAAATGATAATGGTGCCGCCGATGTGAAGTGGGTGCCCGGCGCTTCGCGCTGATAAATATCGTCAAAGGCGGGACATAATTTCGATTTCGTGCGCTTCATAACCGGAAGAGCGGTCAACCGCGTCGGGAGAGTTGGCAGTGACCATCGAATTTCAGAAACAGCATCGGTCCGATCCGGCCAGCCATTTTGCCTCGGTCCGTGCGCTGAGCGAAGCGCTGGTCCACCCTCTTTCCGATGCCGACGCCACCGGGCAGTCGATGGACGATGCCTCTCCGGCAAAATGGCACCTGGCGCATATCACGTGGTTCTTCGAGACGTTCGTGCTGCGCGATCATGTGCCGGGCTATGTCGCGTACGATCCGAAATTCTCCTATCTGTTCAACAGCTATTATGAAGCAGAAGGTGCGCGGCACGCGCGGCCCCATCGCGGATTGCTGACGCGCCCTTCGTTGGCGGAGATATTCAGCTATCGTCGGCATGTCGACGCAGCGCTTGTCCAAGCATTGCCAAAGCTATCGCCTGACATGACGGCATTGGTGACGCTCGGCCTGCATCATGAGCAGCAGCATCAGGAATTGCTCCTTACCGATATCCTCCATCTGTTTGCCCAGAACCCTATCGAACCTGCCATGTGGGATGCGCCGAGCGCTCTGCCGGCGCCGATGCCCCGGCCGATCCAGTGGATCGAAGGGCGGCGGGGGGTCGTGACGATCGGCCATGCCGACGATAGTTTTGCCTTCGATTGCGAAGGGCCGGCGCACGATACGCTGCTAACCCCGCACGCGCTGGCCCATCGCACCGTCACCAATGGCGAGTGGATGGAATTCATTGCCGATGGCGGATATGCCGATGCGCGCCACTGGCTGTCCGACGGATGGGCATGGGTACAGCGTGAAGGCATCGTGGCGCCGCTCTATTGGCGCAAGGACGCACAGGGCTGGACGCGCTTTGGCCATGACGGTCGCCGCCCGGTCAATCCTGCTGCGCCGGTCGCGCATATCAGCCTGTACGAAGCCGACGCCTATGCCAGTTGGGCAGGCGCGCGTTTGCCGACCGAAGCGGAATGGGAAAGTGCGGCGCAAGGTTTCGATCCCGATGGTGGCAATCAGCTCGACGAAGCCCGCTGCCCCCGTCCCCGTGCCTGCGAGCAGGCCGATGGGCTGGCGCAGATGTTCGGCGATGTGTGGGAATGGACCGGCAGTGCCTATCGCCCCTATCCCGGTTTCCGCGCAGCGGAAGGGGCCGTGGGCGAGTATAATGGCAAGTTCATGTCGGGCCAGTTCATCCTGAAGGGCGGCAGTTGCGCCACGCCCCGCGGCCATATGCGCCCATCCTACCGCAATTTCTTTTACCCGCATCAGCGCTGGCAGTTCACCGGTCTGCGTCTCGCAAAGGATATTTAGAACGATGCTGCTGACGCTCGACCGGGACGCCCCGACCACCACTGTCGACCCCGCCTTTCGCCGGGATATCATCGACGGCCTGCGCCAAAGCCCCAAACGCACCTCCGCACGCTGGTTCTACGACCATCGCGGGTCGGAATTGTTCGAAGCCATCACCGATCTGCCCGAATATTATCCCACCCGCACCGAAACGGCGTTGCTGGCAGCGCATGGCCGGGAAGTGGGCGCGCTGACAGGCGCGGGACGGGCAGTCATCGAATTTGGCGCAGGCAGCGCCATCAAGACGCCGCATCTGCTGTCCGCCATTGCGCCAGGCGCTTATGTGCCAGTGGATATCAGCGGCGATTTTCTGCGCGAAAGCAGCATCGTGCTGGCGGGGCAATTCCCCGATCTTCCGGTGCTGCCGGTCGAGGCGGACTTTACCGATGCGGTAACGCTGCCCGATGCGGTGCGGGGCATGCCGAAACTCGGCTTCTTCCCCGGATCGACCATCGGCAACATGACGCCTTATGAAGCGGTCGATCTGCTCCGCGCCATGCGGGCATCGCTGGGCGACGGCGCGATGCTGCTGATCGGCATGGACCGGGTGAAGGACGAAGCCGTGCTGGTTCGCGCCTATGACGATGCGCAGGGCGTTACGGCGGCCTTCAACCTCAATCTGCTGACCCGAATCAACCGCGAACTGCATGGCACCATTCCCATGGATGCCTTCGCGCACAAGGCGATCTGGAACGACGCAGCGGCCCGGATCGAAATGCATCTGGTCGCGACGCGCAGCACGGCATTCACGGTCGATGGCGTCGTGTTTGCGCTGGAGGAGGGCGAAAGCATCCACACCGAGAACAGCCACAAATATGGCCCCCGCGATGCCCGCCTGCTGCTGCGTGCCGGCGGCTGGCTGCCGACGCATGAATGGACCGATGCGGGCGATCAGTTTGCGCTGATGCTGGCTACGGCAGCGTAATGCGCGACCCTATTGTGCCGCGCGTTGCGCGTCCCCTCTGATTTTTGCCATAGCCTCCGCCTGCCTGTCCGGGTAGATGGCGGAACGGCATAATATCGAGAGGGAATGACAATGCAGGCTGTGGGTATCATCGGCGCGGGGCAAATGGGCGCAGGCATTGCGCAGGTTTCAGCGCAGGCAGGCTATGACGTGTTTCTGGCCGATGTGGACGTCGCGCGTGCTCAGGCGGGCAAGGATGGTATCGTCAAGCAGCTCAAGCGGCTGGTCGAAAAGGAAAAGCTGACGGCCGATGCGGCGGACGCTGCAATCGCGCGGATCATGCCCGTCGGCGACTATTCCAGCATGCATGCTGCTGGTCTCATCATCGAAGCGGCGACCGAGCGTGAAGAGATCAAGCGCGTCATTTTCGCCAAGGCCGCCGAAGTGCTCGCCCCCGACGCGGTGCTGGCGACGAACACGTCCTCCATTTCGATCACGCGGCTGGCGCAGGCATCCTCCGATCCCAGCCGTTTCGTCGGCATCCATTTCTTCAACCCTGTCCCGCTGATGGGCCTTGTCGAAGTCATTCACGGGCTGGCCACCAGCGAGCAGACGGTCAAGGTCGCAAGCGACTTCGCCACGAAAGTCGGCAAGCAGTCGGTGATCGTGAAGGACAGCCCCTGTTTCGTCGTCAACCGCATCCTCGTTCCCATGCTCAACGAAGCGTTCTTCGCGCTTGGCGAAGGCGTCGGATCGGTGAAGGACATCGACATGGGCCTGAAACTGGGCGCGGGTCATCCCATGGGTCCGCTCACCCTTGCGGACATGATCGGGCTGGACACGCTGCTCGAAGTGTTGCGCGTCCTGCAGAACGACTTTGGCGATCCCAAATATCGTCCCGCACCGATCCTCGTCAAATATGTCGAAGCGGGCTGGTATGGCCGCAAGACGGGCCGGGGCTTCTATGATTATTCGGGTGCGGAACCTGTTCCGACGATCTGAGGGGCGACGACTTTAAGAGGCTCTTATAAATCCCGTTCGTGTCGAGCGTAGTCGAGACACCTCGCGCCTAGCGCGCGCCATGTGTCCCTCGACTTCGCTCGGGACGAACGGATGAGGGTAATGTCACTGCACCGGTGTCCGGCGCCCCCCTTATGCTTCTACCGCCGCGCAACCAGCAGCTTGTCGATCTTGCGCCCGTCCATGTCGACGATCTCGAACCGCCATCCCTGATCGTCGAAATGCTCGCCCACTTCGGGCAGATGCTTGAGCACCCACAGCGCATGACCCGCGACGGTGGCGTAATCGCGATCCTCCGACAGTTCGATGCCGATCCGGTCGGCCAGCAGGTCCACGGGCATTTGCCCCGAGACCAGCAAGCTGCCATCCTCCCGCTCGACGACATCGGGTTCGTCATACAGATCTCGGTCGGATGCGAACTCTCCGGCAATCGCGGACAGCAGATCGGCGGGCGTCAAAATACCTTCGAAATGCCCATATTCGTCATGCACCATGACCATCGGCACATCGGCGCGGCGCAGCACTTCCAGCGCGTCCATCGCATCCACCTGATCCGGCACCACTTCGGCGCGGCGCATCAGCGCGCGCAGATCGAGCATTTCGCCGCGGAACAGCGCGGACATGATGTCGCGCGCCTGGACGATGCCGACGATGTCCTCGACCGATCCTTGCCCCACGGGCAGGCGAGTGCGCGGCGTTTCCAGCAACCGCGCGCGAATCGCATCGCCGTCCGCATTTACGTCGATCCAGTCGACCTCCATCCGCTGCGTCATGACTTCGCGCACCGGGCGGTCGGCCAGACGCACGACGCCCGAAATGATTGCGCGCTCGCTTTCCTCGATCACGCCCGACTTGCTGGCTTCGGCGACGATCAGGTGCAGTTCCTCCGCCGTCACATGGCTTTCGGATTCGCGCTTCATGCCCAATATCCTGAAGATCAGCGCGCTGCTGCCATCCAGCAGCCAGACGACCGGCGCAGTGACTTTCGACAGCCACAGCATCGGGCGCGCCATGATGACGGCAATGGGTTCGGGCGCGCGCAACGCGAATTGCTTGGGCACCAGTTCGCCGACGATCAGCGACGCATAAGTGGTGATGCCGATCACGAGGGCGAACCCGACCGACTGCGCCGTGTCCGGATCGATGCCCAGCCCCAGCCGCGCAATGCGCGAACCCACCGGGCCACCCAGGCTCGCTCCCGAATAGGCACCCGCCAGAATGCCGATCAGCGTAATGCCGATCTGAACCGTCGAAAGAAATTTGCCGGGGTCCGCCGATAGCATCAAGGCAACGGTCGCGCCTTTGTTTCCGCTCTTCTCAAGCCCCTGCAACCGTGCCTTGCGCGCCGACACGATGGCCAGTTCCGACATGGCGAATACGCCATTCAGGGCGATGAGCGCCAGGATGATGACGACGTCTGCCCAGGGAAAGGGCGTCAGCGGTGGGAGCGTGGTTGGGAGATCGGCCATGGTGGTCGATTACCCTAATGCCGCTATTCTGTCGGTTTCACAACAGCTACCTCATCCCCCGTTCAGTTCGCTTGTGGAACAAAGGCCGGTACAGGCTGTTTATCGCCGCACCAAGGCGCGTTGGACACGCTTAGAGAGGGACATTTTACTATGAAAATTGCACAGAAAATTCTTGGCACCGCCGGTCTGGGCGCGATGATGCTCACGGCGGCGTGCACGACCGATCCGAACACGGGCCAGCGCACCATTTCGAAGGCAGCCATCGGCGGCATCGGCGGCGCGTTGGGCGGCTATCTGCTGGGCGATCTGGTCGGCGGACGCCGCGACCGCACGGAAAAGATCGTGGGCGCAGGCATTGGCGGGCTCGCGGGCGCGGGTATCGGCGCCTACATGGACGCACAGGAACGCAAGCTGCGCGAACAAACCGCAGGGTCGGGCGTGGACGTGATCCGCGATGGCGACAACCTGTTGCTGCGTATGCCCTCTGGCATCACCTTCGCCTATAACGACGCGGCAGTGCAGCCGCAGTTTCAGCCGACGCTGAACGATGTCGCAGCAGTGCTGGCGCAATATCCCAAGACCTATATCGACGTATATGGTCATACGGACAGCGATGGATCGGATGCGTATAACCAGACTCTGTCAGAGCGCCGCGCGACTTCGGTGGCGAATTATCTGAACAGCAAGGGCGTGCAGTCTGCGCGCATCGCGACGCGCGGCTATGGCGAAACCCAGCCCATCGCGTCCAACGCAACCGAAGAAGGCAAGGCCGCCAACCGCCGCGTCGAAATCAAGATCGTCCCGGTAACCGAAGGCGACATGCGCTAATCGTAAAAAGTCTGGAGCAGGTCGGTATCCGATAGCATCGGTCGACCTGCTCCAATGACGTGTTCTGAAGCCCTTTTACGCTCTTCCGCCCTTCGTCATTATGCGAACTGCTGGAAATGACACAAGAAAATGGGCGTTTTATATGGGCTGTATCCGCATCTGCGATAGGGCGATGCATGGCTGAATGCCCCCATTAGCTGCCCAAAAACCACGCGACACATGAACGCAACATAAGCGTCATCCCCTTTTCACGGTGCAGCCATCTGCACGTCATGGATTGCTGCAATAGGTCTCCCCGCGCAATCGCGGCGTCTTGCCGCCCCGTCTTCGCAAGACGGACAAACATGGGGAAAAACCAATGTCTCATCTGACCGACGCGGCGCGTGCGCCGTTCCGTGACACCCATCTTGCGATCGAAGCGGGCGACAATAGCCTGGAAGCGATCGTTGCGGCCAATCCATCGCGCCGTTCGATTTTGAAGAACAGCCTGTTCGGCCTCACCATGCTGCCGGCGCTGGGTGCGCTTGCCGCCTGCGACGACGACGATGACGTCACTCCTACGCCAACCCCCACGCCGCCGCCCCCGCCGCCGCCGCCCGCACCCAGCTATGCGATTGGCTTTGGCTCGGTCGCCCTCAACCGCAACGACATGGTCAGCGTGCCTACCGGCTACACCGTGGACGTTATGCTGAAGGCTGGCGATCTGGTTGAAGCGGGCACGGCCTATGCGCCGGGCAGCTTCCCGTCCAGCGCGACCCAGACCAACGCCTGGGCTGGCGGCAACCATGACGGCATGGAATATTTCCCGCTGACGGGCGTCGATCCGAACACCGGCGGTCTGCTGGCGATCAACTTCGAATATCCCGACCTCAACATCCTGTTCCCCGGTGCCTTCACGGTCGGCAGCGGCACAGCGGATGAGAAGGCCATCGTCCTGTCCGCAGTCGGTGTCGCCGTGGTCGAAGTCGCGAAGGGTACGGACGGCAAGTTCGCGGTCAAGGCCGGTTCGCGCTACAACAAACGGTACAGCGGCAACACCAACTTCCGCGTTTCGGGCCCCGCCGCCGGTGTCCTGCCCGGCACGATCAAGGGCACGTTGAACAACTGCGCGTCGGGCCGCACGCCTTGGGATACCTACCTCACCTGCGAGGAAACGACGAACAACTACATCGACCCCGCACAGCCCGCGACGAGCTATGGCTGGGTATGCGAGATCGATCCGCTGCTGGAACTGGCACCGGCCACCAAGCGCACCGCGATGGGCCGGTTCAGTCACGAAAACGTGGCGTTCCTGACCGATAACGCCAACCGC
The DNA here is from genome assembly GCF_027925545.1 of Sphingobium sp. BS19. Classification (NCBI taxonomy): domain Bacteria; kingdom Pseudomonadati; phylum Pseudomonadota; class Alphaproteobacteria; order Sphingomonadales; family Sphingobiaceae; genus Sphingobium; species Sphingobium sp. BS19. The sequence continues at coordinate 81,454 of NZ_BSEF01000014.1, read as the reverse complement.
GTCGCTTTCTACATGGGTGACGACTCTACGCCTGGCTGCATCTACAAGTTCGTCCCCGACCGGGCCTATAACCCGCAGAACCGCGCCGCGAATACCGATCTGCTGGACAACGGCACTCTGTACGTCGCGCGTTTCAACGCAAACGGCACAGGCGAGTGGCGCGCTCTGGTACAGGGCCAGAATGGCCTCGTCCCCGGTGCCTCCGATCCGCTCAACGTTCCCAACAGTGCCACGGCGCCGACCCCGGCGACTGTCAACTTCAACAATCAGGCCGATGTGCTCGTCAACACCGCCTCGGCCGCCCGCGTCGCTGGCGGTACGCAGATGGACCGTCCGGAGTGGATCACGGTAGCCCCGAACAAGCAGGCGATCTACGTCACGCTGACCAACAATAGCGGCCGTCGCAACGTCGACGCGCCGAACCCGCGGACGGCCAACCTGTGCGGCCATATCCTGAAGTTCCGGGAGACCGACGATTCGCCGCTCGCCACAGGCTTCACCTGGGAAGTGTTCCTGCTCGCCGGTAACCCCGCGCTTGCCGAGGATAATCTGAAGGGCAACATCAACGGCGATATCTTCTCCAGCCCCGACGGCCTGCGTATCGACCCGCAGGGCCGCCTGTGGGTGCAGACCGATCACAATCTGACTGGCTCTGTAGGGACTATCGGCGGTGTGGCGCAGACGCAGGAAAGCGCGTTCGGCAACAACAGCATGTATCATGTCGACCAGACGTCAAAGCTGTCCAAGCGGTTCCTGGTGGGCCCGGTCGGCTGCGAGATCACCGGCATTGCCTATACGCCGGACCTCAAGAACTTCTTCATCAACATCCAGCACCCCACGGGTAACTGGCCGGTGGCGGGGCAGCTGCCGCGCTCTTCCACCATCGTGGTGAGCCGCACGGACGCGCAGCCGGTCGGCAACTGATCGGGCGTTTCATACGACGAACGGAAAGGCCGGGAGCGATCCCGGCCTTTTCTGTCTTTGGGATGGCCTGTGCGGGCGCACAACCGCCGCACATCCGGCGAAAGCGGTCATTAATCCAACTTGCGGATTGTCTCTTCCAGCGTGGCGACGGTCATTCCGAATTTCCGGATGGTCATCGCATTGTGGACCGACAGGCCGTCGGGCCGCAGCGTCAGTTTCTGTTCGGCCTGCAATCCGCCCTTCATGGCGAAGCGCAGGTTCAGGACATTGTCGGTCATCACGCCCTTGACTGGCCCGGACGCATCGCTGAGCGTTCCTTCATAGCGGCCCGGCGCGACCATGCGAATGCGCCAGGACCGTTGCTTGACCGGCTTGCCTTCCTCGGCGACGACTTGCGATACGGCAAGGGCGCCATCGGCTTCGACGCGGCCCGTGCTGTCGACATGGATGGCCTTGGCGCGGGACATCATGACCTTCAATCGTGCATCGCCCACCGTTCGTCCGGCGAAAAACGCTGCCGGGTCGAATTTTCGCGCGGGTGGGGCTGCGCCGATGCTCGTCGATACGCATAGCAGGCCAAGCGCGAACAGCGCGCCTGCGCGCGTTCGCACCACATTATAACGACAGGGATTCGCCAACATCGCGTGAGACTACGCGCATGGCGTCGCCCTCACAATGCAACAGCCTGGATATTATTCTGCCCCAGATTCGCTGGAGCAATCGCAGCGCTACTTACGTGCGACCGGAGCCTTTCAGGCTCGCGGGTTCTGGCCCATCAAAACGCTGCGACGCGCTTACTCTTCGCCCATCCGCAATGCGGCGATGAAGGCTTCCTGCGGGATCTGAACGCTGCCATATTCGCGCATCCGCTTCTTGCCTTCCTTCTGCTTGTCGAGCAGCTTCTTCTTGCGGCTGATGTCGCCGCCATAGCATTTGGCGGTCACGTCCTTGCGCATCGCCGCAATCGTCTCGCGGGCGATCACCTTGCCGCCGATGGCTGCCTGAATCGGGATCTTGAACAGGTGGCGGGGGATCAGGTCTTTCAGCCGTTCGCACATACCGCGTCCGCGCGTTTCCGCCGTGCCGCGATGCACGATCATGCTCAGCGCATCGACTGGCTCGGCATTGACCATGATGCTCATCTTGACCAGATCGCCTTCGCGATAGCCGATCTGGTGATAATCGAAGCTGGCATAGCCGCGGCTGATGCTCTTCAGGCGGTCGTAGAAATCGAACACGACTTCGTTGAGCGGCAGTTCATATGTCACCTGCGCGCGCCCGCCGACATAGGTCAGGTTCTTCTGGATACCGCGCCGGTCCTGACACAGCTTCAGGATGGAGCCGAGATATTCGTCGGGGCAATAGATGATCGCTTCGATCCACGGCTCCTCGATGCTGCCGATCTTCGTGGGATCAGGCATGTCGGCGGGATTATGCAGTTCGATCTCGCCATTATTGTGCGTCAACTGGATTTTGTAGACGACCGACGGCGCCGTCGTAATCAGGTCCAGATCATATTCGCGCGTCAACCGCTCCTGAATGATTTCCAGATGCAACAGGCCCAGGAACCCGCAGCGGAAGCCAAAGCCCAGCGCCGCGCTGCTTTCCATCTCGAAACTGAAAGAGGCGTCGTTCAACCGCAGCTTGGAAATGCTGTCGCGCAGTTTGTCGAAGTCTGCGGCGTCGACGGGAAAGAGCCCGCAGAACACCACCGGCTGCACTTCCTTGAACCCCGGCAGCGGCTTGGCAGCGGGATTCTTGACCGTGGTGATGGTGTCGCCGACGCGCGTCTGGCTGATGTCCTTGATCTGCGCCGTGATAAAGCCGATTTCGCCGGCTGCGATTTCCGGCAGCGTCTCGATCTTGGGACGCATACAGCCGACCCGGTCGATCAGATGCTCGGTCCCGCCGATCATGAATTTGATGTTCTGGCCCTTCTTGATCACGCCATTGACGACGCGGACCAGAATGACGACGCCCAGATAGGGATCGTACCAGCTATCGACCAGCATCGCTTCCAGCGGTGCGTCGCGGTCGCCTTTGGGCGCCGGGATTTTCTTGACGATGGCTTCCAGAATATCGTCGATGCCGATCCCGGATTTGGCGGACGCCAGCACCGCTTCGGACGCATCCAGGCCGATGACGTCCTCAATTTCCTTGCGCACCTTTTCCGGTTCGGCGGCGGGCAAATCGATCTTGTTGATGACCGGCACGATCTCATGGTCATGCTCGATCGACTGATACACGTTCGCCAGCGTCTGCGCTTCGACGCCTTGTGCGGCATCCACGACCAGCAACGCGCCTTCGCACGCGGCAAGGCTGCGCGACACTTCATAGGCGAAATCGACATGCCCCGGCGTGTCCATCAGGTTAAGCTCATAGAGCAGGCCGTCTTGCGCGGTATAGTCGAGGCGCACGGTCTGCGCCTTGATCGTGATGCCGCGTTCCTTCTCGATGTCCATGTTGTCGAGCACCTGCGCCGACATTTCACGGTCGGTCAGGCCGCCGCAGCGCTGGATCAGGCGGTCGGCCAGCGTCGATTTGCCATGGTCGATATGGGCGATGATGGAGAAGTTACGGATGCGGCTGAGTTCGGTCATGGAGCGCCGATAGCAGCAAGCAATCGCGCTGTCAGCAGGCGCCCGCAATTGCAGCGATTGCGGCATCGAACCGCTGATCCCCGTCGCCGCCGATCATCACCCACCGCACGCCTCGTCGCTCCAGCTCCGCGCGGCACAGATCGAAGAAGCGAAGCTGATCGGCGCGGTCAGGAAACATGCGCACCTCGTCCCCCACCCACGGCAGGTCGACGTTCATCAACAGATACAGATCGCCGGCATCGCGAAAGGCATCGAGCGTCGGGTTCCGCTCACCGAACAGCATCATGCTCCACGCCGCCGTCATCAGCGGATCGGTATCCTGGAACAGCATGCCCTTGGCTTTGTGCGCCATCGCGGCGCGTTGCGCGATATGGCCTTCCATGATCGCCACCAGATCGTCGGGCGTCAGGTCGGTGCCATGTGTCTCACAATAGGTCCGGCCATATTCCGGCACCCAGACGGTGCCGAAGTGCGCGGCAAGGCGTGCCGCCAAAGTCGACTTGCCCGTACTCTCCGGCCCATGCAGCACAATGTTACGCACGGCGCGCGCGCATCCATTGCCTCAGCCCGACGATCGACAGGATCAGGAACACGCCATACAACCCCGCCGTCAGATGCAGCCCCCGGCTCCAGTACAAGCCAACCGCAAGCACATCGACGACGATCCAGCCGATCCAGTTCTCGATGAAGCGCTTTGCCAGCAGAAACTGCGACAGCACGCTTAGCATCGCGACCGTCGCGTCCCAGTGCGGTGCCGCTGCATCGGTATAGCGGGCCATCATGCTGCCCCATCCCGCACTCGCTGCTATGGCCATTGAAACAGCAACCACGCGCCCTGGCCTGGAAAGCCAGCGCACGGGGACTTCCTGCCCCTGGCCAGTCCCATGCCAGTGCCACCAGCCATAGATGTTGAGGATCAGGAAGAAGCCTTGCAACAGCACATCGCTATACAATCGCGCTTCGAAAAAGATCAGCGCATACAGCGACACCATCGCGATACCGAACGGGTAATTCCATACGCTCCGTCGTACCAGCAGCACGATGTTGGCCAGGCCCAGGGCCACGGCAATCCCTTCGAGTATCGACAACCTGTCAGTCCGATGCGTTGGCGACGTTATACTGGAACAACTCCGCCTGCGTCAGGCAGCGGCGGGTGGACTTGTCGTCGCCCGATCCTTCGATGGCCTTCTGACGGTACATCACATCGGTCAACAGCTTGCGCGATACACCCATGCGGATCAGAAAATCATTGTCGTCGCTCGCCAGCAGCGCAGAGCTTTGTTCGATGTCGCCGATCATATCGACGGCGCTATCGGCGTCTTCCTGTATCTCTTCCTTGATCGCAGCGCGATCGCCCAGATGCGTGAACATGTGGACCATATACAGGCCACCCGGCTCGACGATCCGCACCGTGCCGCCCATGAACATGAAGTTGCATGCGGAGAAACACGCCCAGCCCTTCGGGATGCGCGTCACGACGTTCGGGTAATTCTTCCGGATCAGTCGTCCCGCCACGTTACCGACCGATGCCACGCCGCCGGGGGAGCGGAGCCAGATCTCGCTGATATCCGGATTGGCCTGCAGCGTTTGAAAGAGGCGCGGCATCAAGCCCTTGTCGATGGCGCCTTCCGCCATCAGCACCTTCATGCCGCTCTGGCTCTTCACCGTCAGTTGCATGGTTTTGTTGGTCGACCAATCGGGCTGCATCGGGCAGGTCGGGTTCTTGGGATCCACGGTTGGGCCAGCGGCGGCAGTGAGCATCACGCCGCAAACAGCCGCTAAGACACTGCGCACCCGCTATGCCTGCAGGACGTAGCGCGGCTGACCGGGGCCGCGGCACATGCGTTTCTGCACGCGCGTCTCTTCGCCTTCCACGATGACGACGTCGGTTACCATCATACACTTGCTGCCATCCGCAAGTTTGGTCGACGAATCGACTGTCGATGACCCGGACACGTTGGCACGGGTGCCGCTTTCCCAGGAGATTGCACTGCCCGCGCCGCCCGAACGCTCGGCTTCTTCCACCGCTTGCGTGGTGGCTGTGGCGGCTTGTTCCTGTTCCTGCGGATCGAGGCGGCAGGCAATGGCTTCGGATAAGGTGTCGCTGAACTGCGACACTGGCACGAAGCTGCTGACGCCGGCACGGCTTGCGGTGCGTCCGGCGATACCGCCCAAGACGCTACCCAGCATGGCCTTTCCCTTTTTGCTCTTATCGCTTTTACATTTGGTATCGCTGCTGTCGCCGCTATCGCGTGCGCCACGGGCAACATCGTTCAAGATCCCAAATTGCGCGAACGCAGGCGCTGGAATTACCGCTGCAACCGCAAGCATCATGCCTATAGGACAAATTACAGAACCACTACGCATGAATACTTCCCCAACCTTCAACTACCATCGTATAGATGGTTACGCTGAACGGTTCCAGTTCGCAGTGACTGGTGTCACAGGCCATTAGGAGGCCAAGGCGCGGAGCCCCACGGTCTTCATGCGATTGAGATCGGCCTGCACGAGAAATTCAATGCCCATGCGATCTTCTACGGACCATCGGCATTGTGCCGGCAGGACATAGCCTTCCGCCAGCTCGATCTGGAATGTCGTTCCGGTTGGCACGTTCCACAATCCGTCCACCAGCGCGCCGGTCGACGATATGTTACGGATGCGCCCATTGTAACGATGTCCATCATGGGTGACGGCCACGGACCGTAGCATCGCCTTGCGTACGGGTCGGCTGGATTGGAAGCCATCGCGCGGCACGACGGCGTGGACGTCTTTCAGGGCTTCTTTCGTAGCGTCCGCTTCCTTCGGCTTGCCATAAATATAGCCTTGCACATGGCTCACGCCTAATGACCGGATCAGCTCCAGTTCGTCATGCGTTTCAACGCCTTCCGCCGTCGTATCCATCGACAGCGCTTCGGCCAAGCTGACGATGGATTTGATGATCGCGCTATTGCGGCTTCCCGCTATCGCGGCACCACGCACGAAACTCTGGTCGATCTTGATCTTGTCGAATGGCGCTTTCTTCAGATACCCCAACGAGGAATAGCCGGTGCCGAAGTCGTCCAGAGCGAGGCGAACCCCGATTTTCTTAAGCCGGGCAAACATGAGATCGGTGTCCGCATCGTCGTTCAGGAATACGCCTTCAGTGATTTCCAGTTCCAGCCGTGGGGGTGCCAAGCCTGTGCTGGCCAGCGCGCTGACAACAATGCCGGGAAAAGCTGGATTGGTGAACTGAATGGGAGAGACGTTGACGGCCACCCGAATATGTTCCGGCCAACCGACGGCGTCTGCACAAGCGGTCCGCAACACCCATTCGCCAATTTGCGCGATCAGGCCGGTTTCTTCCGCAATGGGAATGAACAGCGCTGGCGAAATGGCACCGCGCGTGGGGTGTTCCCAACGCAGCAGCGCTTCATAACCCGAAATCCGCTCGGTTATTGCGCTGACAACCGGCTGATAGACCAAATGCAGGCCTTCGGAGGCCAGTGCCTTGCGCAAGTCCTCTTCCAACTGTCGCCGATCTTCCGCGTCCGCATGCATCTCGGCTGAGTAAAATCGGAATATGCCGCGACCCTCGCCCTTTGCGGCATACAGCGCCAGGTCGGCGTTGCGGATCAATGCGTCCGATGTCACGCCGTCGGCAGGACACAGCGCTATGCCAATCGAGGCACCGATGACCACCTGATTGCCGTCAATGGAATAAGGTTGCGATAATGAGGCAATGATCGCCGTGGCCAAGGACGCCAATTCCCGATGGTCGATGCAGGCTGGCAGCACCACCTTGAACTCGTCGCCCCCAAGCCGACCGACACGACCCTTTTCACCGATTATCCGCTGAAGGCGCTGGCTGACATTGCGCAGCAATTGGTCGCCTGCAGGATGCCCAAGCGTATCGTTGACGATTTTGAACCTGTCGAGATCCAGCATGAGCAGTGCGCATTCGCCCGGTTTGCCCTGTGCACCCGATACAGCTTGTTCCAATGTCCGCATCATTTGAACCCGGTTCGCCAAACCGGTCAGCGAATCATATTGCGCCAGCCGCGTGACTTCCGCTTGGCTGCGACGGATTTCCGTCAGATCGCTGCCGCTCCCGCGAAACCCTTTGAACTGGCCGAAATCATCCACAATGGGCTGTCCCGATACCGCCCAGAACCGATCCTCTGCTACGCTGGCCACCTGAACGGAGATTTCCGAGAAAGCTGTACGAGCGGAAAAGTGGAAACCCAGGGATCGCTCCCCGTCGTCTTTTTGCGAATATCCCTGCGTAACGAGATCGATCAATCGCTGACCTATCAGCGCCTCGCCCGGCTTTCCCAGACTTTGCGCCAAGGTTTCGGAAATATAAGTGAGCGCACCCGTGCGATCCGTTTCCCAGAACCAGCCGCGCCCCGATCGTTCGAAGTCAGACAGCAGCCGTTCGGCCCGCCGCCCCCTGTGCTCGTTCGCATGGCGTGCCTGCAACCGCTGTTGATCGACGAACGCCTGACACACAGTCACAAGTGCCATGGACAGGACGAGCGCCAGCACCGCCATCCCTAACAGCAAACTCCCGCTCGCAATGGCCATGACCGCGCCAGCCCCGGAACATAGGCCAGGCCAAGGATACGCTGGCCGCCGCAGATGCCCATGGCCAGCAATCCGACCACAAGCGTTAGCAGCGCATAAAGAGACAGGTGCACTGCCGGTACGATCGTCCATAAGCCAATGCTGTACGTAGCCCCGGAAAGCACCATGGCTTGTAGCATGATCCACATTTGCACATGCGGGCGCTTTCGATTGATTGTCGATACGCGGGGGGCAAGACAAATAACCGCATCGAGCACAAGGATCGTGCCAACTATCGCAACAGCAGCGGGCGTTAGAAATGCCGATTTGATGCCGGGGACTGTCGCCACGATCGCTGCCGCCACAAGCAGGCGCGCTGCGATCATAACGGGCCAAAGTCTGGCCAGCGACCGAAGTGCCGCAATGATCCACAGGGGCGGCGCATCATGTCCGCCATCGGCAAGCCCCAGCGACATCATCAGCGATGCAGAACGCGATTCGGGTCGGCGGTGCAGGAACGCGCGGGATAAAGACATAGACGCTAATTGCCTGTGACTAATTGATATCTGGTTACGTAACGAACGCCCTTGCGCTTTGCACGGAGGCCATCCGGCGCTAGGATAGGCAAAACCATGAGAGGAGACCTGTATGCGCCACATCGCGATCGTCGGATCGGGGCCAGCGGGCTACTACACCGCCGAGGCTTGCACCAAGACCTTCGGTGAGAATGCACGGGTCGATATCATCGACCGCATGCCTGTGCCGTTCGGGTTGATCCGAACGGGCGTTGCGCCCGACCATCAATCGATCAAAGCCGTTTCGCAGAGATATGACGCGGTATCGCTGGGCGACAATGTGCGCTTCATCGGCAATGTCTCGATTGGGCAGGACGTGTCGATTGCCGAATTGCTGTCGCTATACGATGCCGTAGTGCTCGCGACAGGCGCGCCGAATGATCGCACTCTGGACGTTCCGGGCGACGATCTGCCTGGCGTCATCGGCAGTGCGGCATTTGTCGGCTGGTATAATGGCCACCCGGACCATGCAACGCTCAGCCCGCCCCTGAATGGCGATCATGCCGTGATACTCGGTAATGGCAATGTCGCGCTGGACGTTGCCCGGATACTTGCCAAAACGCCTGAAGAGTTCGCCGGAAGCGACATTGCGCGGCATGCTCTGGATGTGCTGGCGCAATCGTCCTTAACGCAAATTACGATCATCGGACGCCGGGGACCGCATCAAATCGCAATGACGCCCAAGGAGCTTGAGGAGCTGGAACGTCTGGAACGCGCGGACATGCAGGTTTCGGCGAGCGATTTTCCCCCGGTTGCGGAGGACGCTGCACTGGAACCGGGCTTGCGCAAATCAGTGGGGTTGCTGCGAACGTTCGCCGGTCGGGACACCGTGAATAAGCCGATGCGCGTAACGTTCGATTTCTTTGCGATGCCAGTCGCGGTGGAAGGCAAAGGGAAGGTAGAGCGGCTGATTGTCGAGCAGACGCAGGTCGACGAGGACGGCCATTTAGCGGGTACGGGAGAGCAGTATGCAATCGAGGCCGATATGATCATATCCTGCATCGGATACCGCACCCCACCTATCGAAGGCGTCCCTTACGATGTCGACCATGGCCGTTTCGCCAATCAGGACGGCAGGATCGAGCCGGGTCTGTATTGCGTTGGATGGGCGCGGCGCGGCCCCACCGGGACCATCGGCACGAACAGGCCTGATGGATATGACATTGTCGAGCGTATTGCGTCCGACCTTGCCTCCGGGGTTACCGACCGATCGGGCGATAGCGGTCTGGATGCGTTGCTGAACGAACGGGGTGTCGCGCCGGTATATTTCAGCGACTGGCAGCGGATCGACGCGGCGGAACGCGATCGGGCGCGGGACGGTGCGCCGCGTGAAAAGTTCACGACGGTCGAGGATATGCTGGCCGCAGCGCATGGTGAAGACGCGGCGCGCTGACGCCGCGTCTCACAATCAGTTGGGTGTAGCAGCCCGTGCGTTCTGGCCGTCGCCTTCGGGAGCGGCGATGATGTCGCGGGTCGTTGCGCCCTTGTCTACGACATTCGTGTCGGGATCGGCGACCGAGGAGCGGATGCCGGGATCGGCGCTGCCGCGACCGGCGCTGGTGAGAGCCGACGTTTCCGTGCTGCTGCGGGCGGCGGCGCCACCGAACATGGCGTTCATCGCCTGACGGGTCGAATCCGCAGTGGCCACCGGAGCGGCGCCGGGCGCAGGAGGCACGAGCGCGAAGTCGGGCGGAATCACCAGTGGTGCCTGACGCGAAACCGCGAATTCATCGGGGCGTTCGCGGTTGAACAGGCCAGTCGAGCCGCATGCCGACAGCGCCGACATCCCGGCGATCAGGCCACAGGCGAGAACAATTTTACGCATTTTCATCATGACTCCGTATTTGCGCCCTTCTCGCGCAGCAGCAGCGCTCGCGCAAGCAGGATCAGCACGCCGATGGTGATCGCGGCGTCTGCCAGGTTGAATATGAGGAAGGGCCGCCACTCGCCGAAGTGCAGGTCGGCATAGTCGACGACATAGCCAAAGCGGCTGCGGTCGATGATGTTGCCGATGGCACCGCCCAGCACGAGGCCGAGGGCGAGCACATCGTCGCGCGCCTTTTCGCGCCACATCCAGATCGCGACGAACAACGCGATCAGCGCGGTCATGCCCACCAGCGCCCAGCGCGCGGTTTCATTGTCCGCGTGGAAGAAGCCCATCGAGACGCCCCGGTTCTCCAGCCAGCGCAGGCGGAAGATGGGGAGCAATTCGATCCCGATATCGGCGCGCGATTTGAGTGCGAGCGGCACGGTGACGATATATTTGATAAGCTGATCGAAGAGGACGATCAGCGCAGCGACGGCAAGGCCGAGCGGACGGTAGTTGGGGACGGGAGCGCTTGTCATCGATGGGCCTTCTATTAGCCTTCTATTCTGTCGTCATGCTGAACCGGTTTCAGCATCCATCCCGCCATCCGCGCGGTGGGTGCGTGCGGCACGATGGATCCTGAAACAAGTTCAGGATGACGGCAGAGGATTGTCATCCGTTCAGTACCGTGTCGCAGCGGTCGCATAGTGCGCCGTCTGCGGTCACTTCCGGGAGCAAGCGCCAGCAACGGCCGCATTTGTTTTTACCCGTCCGATGCACGCCAATCTTTGCTTTAGTTGCCTGATCCCATTCACCCTGTGCCTGAGGATCGTGGGCAGTTATGGTCACTGACGCAACAATTGCTATTTCAGCCATATCGACGGATTGTAACAAATCCAAATGGTCTCGGCCTTCAGTATCATGCTGTTCGACATCAACCGTTACATCAGCCTCTAGGCTTGATCGAACAATCTTGTCACGACGCAATGGTTCGATCTTTTCGTTGATTGCATTCCTGTAGGACAGCAAAACCTCCCATTTGTCGGCAAGTAACTCGTCCCGCCAGCTTTTCTCGACTTCCGGCCATTCCAGGAAGTGCACGCTGGCATCCGGATCGGGATAGCGGCTCTGCCACACTTCTTCCGCTGTGAAGGGGATGATCGGCGCGGCGTAGCGGACGAGGGCGTGGAACAGGGTGTCGAGGACGGTGCGATAGGCGCGGCGCTTCATGTCCGTGGGCGCGTCGCAGTAGAGGCAGTCCTTGCGGATGTCGAAGAAGAAGGCGGACAAATCGATGTTCGCGAAGTCCATCAGCGCGCGGGTGTAGCGGCTAAATTCCAGCCAGGGTTCATTTGGCCAAACTTCTCTATCATCGCCCAGAGCGACGACCCCATGCAGTTCCGAGTCAAGCATGGCGAGGCGGTGGAGCATGTAGCGTTCCAGCTCCGGCATGGCGCTCACCGGCACCCGCTCGGCGTCGGTGAAGTCGGAGAGTGCGCCAAGTAAGTATCTGAAGGTATTGCGTAATTTACGATAGGCGTCGCTTGCCCCGGCGAGGACTTCCTTGCCGATCTTTACGTCGTCGAAATAATCGGTGGAGGCCACCCAGACGCGCAGGATGTCCGCGCCGCTCTCGCCCATGATTTTCAGCGGATCGACGACATTGCCGAGCGACTTGGACATTTTGCGGCCCTGACCGTCCAGCGCGAAGCCGTGGGTCAGCACCGCCTTGTACGGCGCGCCGCCGCGCGTGCCGCTCGATTCGAGGAGCGAGGACTGGAACCAGCCGCGATGCTGGTCCGACCCTTCGAGATAGAGGTCTGCGCGCACGCCCTTGCCGTAGCGGGCCTCGACCACGAAGCTGTGGGTGGAACCGCTGTCGAACCACACGTCGAGAATGTCGTTCACGACCTCATAGTCGGCCAGATCGTAATCCGGGCCGAGCAAGGCCTGATGATCCGCGCCGAACCATGCGTCCGCACCTGCGCCCTTGAACGCTTCGATGATGCGGGCGTTGACGGCGGGGTCGTTCAGATAGTCGCCGCTCTGGCGGTGGACGTAGAGCGCAATCGGCACGCCCCATGCGCGCTGGCGGGAGATGACCCAGTCCGGGCGGCCTTCGACCATCGTGCGGATGCGGTTGGTGGAGCGTTCCGGCACCCAGCGTGTCTGGGCGATGGCGTTGAGGGCGATGTCGCGGAGGGTGGGGTTGTTCGAGCGTCCCTCGACTTCGCTCGGGACGAACGGCTGTGGTGCCGCATCTCCTTCCCCGTTCGTGTCGAGCGCAGTCGAGACACCTCGCGTTGTCGCCCTGTCCATCGGGATGAACCATTGCGGGGTGCAGCGGTAGATGATGCGCGCCTTGCTCCGCCAGCTATGCGGATAGCTGTGCTTGAAGTCGTCCGACGCGGCGAGGAGGGCACCGGCTTCGCGCAGGTCGGTGCAGATCGGGCCGTCCTTGCTGACGAACTTCATGTTGATTACGGAGCCTTGCCCGCCCAGCCACAGCCAGTCATCGCGATATTTGCCTTCGCCGGTCACCGCGAAGACGGGATCGATGCCATGCGCCTTACAGACGAGGAAATCCTCCTCGCCATGATCGGGGGCCATGTGGACGAGGCCGGTGCCTGCGTCGGTGGTGACATGGTCGGCGGGGAGGAAGGGGCGGGGTTTGGCGAAGAAGCCGCCGAGGTGGTGCATCGGGTGACTAGCGGTGGCTCCGGCTAGGTCAGAGCCTTTGACGGTTTCCCACTCGCTTTCGTGAAGTGAGATGATACCCGGCTTCTTATCTTCGCAACGCTTTATAAACTCTGCCGCGAGTGCTTCAGCTACCAAGTAGGTGTTGACCGTTCCACCTTCAGGAATGAGGACGTAGTTGATGTCTGGCCCATAGGCTAGCGCCTGATTGACCGGGATAGTCCAAGGGGTAGTGGTCCAAATTACCGCGAACGTCTTTAGATGGCCCTTGCTCAGCAGAGCTTGGATTGCAGGTGCATTCGGCGCGTCGACGATCTCGAAGCCCACGTCGATCTGGGTCGAGACGACGTCCTCATATTCGACTTCGGCTTCGGCCAGCGCGGTCTTTTCCACGGGCGACCACATCACGGGCTTTGCACCGCGATAAAGCTGACCCGACTCCGCGAATTTCAGGATTTCGCCGACGATGGTAGCTTCGGCTTCGAACTTCATGGTCAGATAGGGATCGTCCCAGTCGCCCATCACGCCCAGACGCTTGAACTGTTCCTTCTGCACGCCCACCCATTTGTCGGCATAGGCGCGGCATTCGGCGCGAAATTCTTGCGGGGGAACTTCGTCCTTGTTCAGCTTCTTCTTGCGATATTCCTCCTCGATCTTCCATTCGATCGGCAGGCCGTGGCAGTCCCAGCCGGGGACGTACGGCGCGTCCTTGCCCAGCAGAGTCTGGCTGCGGACGATGATGTCCTTCAGCACCTTGTTCATCGCGTGGCCCATATGGATGTCGCCATTGGCGTAGGGCGGGCCGTCGTGGAGGATGAAGCGTTCGCGCCCGGCGCGCTTTTCGCGCAGCTTGCCGTACAGGTCCATCTCCGCCCAGCGCGCGGCGATGGCGGGTTCCTTCTGCGCAAGGCCGGCCTTCATCGGGAAGTCGGTCTGCGGCAAGAAGACAGTGGATTTGTAGTCTGGGGCGGTGGGCTGATCGGTCATGGGTGCGCTTATACTGATGGGAGCAGATTAGCGCGGTGCTTAGGCGACGCGGGGGCTAGCCGCAAGGATTTGCCGCGCGCGGGCGATATCCTTGTCCATCTGCGCGACGAGGGCGTCGAGGCTGTCGAACTTGGCTTCGGGGCGGAGGCGTTCGATCAACTGCACTTCGATGCATTGGTCGTACAGGCTTTCGGAGAAATCGAGGAAGAAAGGTTCGAGCAATTCCTTGGGCGGATCGAAGGTGGGGCGGATGCCGAGATTGGCGGCACCGTCCAGCACGCGGCCATCCGGCAGCACACCGCGCACCGCATAGATGCCATAGGCAGGGCGAAGATAGTTGCCCATGTCGAGATTGGCCGTGGGGTAGCCGATGGTGCGGCCGACCTTGTCGCCATGCTGGACGATCCCTTCGATAGCGAAGGGGCGGGTGAGAAGCCGGGTGGCCGTGGCGCAATCGCCCGATTGCAGCGCGGCGCGGATGCGGCTGGACGAGACGGGCTGGCCATCGGGCGTGGAAACCGCGCCGACGGCTTGTGCCGCGATGCCCAGCGGCGCGCCAATCTCGGCCAGGCGAGCGATTGTCCCGGCCTTGTCCTTGGCGAAGGTGAAATCCTCGCCCGTCACGACACCCGCCGGGCGGAGAAGGTCGTGGAGCATGTTGCGGACGAATTCTTCAGGTGTCAGCGCGGCGAGAGCTTTATCGAAATGGAAGACGAACATCGCGTCTGCTCCAGCCTGCGCGAACAGCCGTTCACGCTGATCGAGGCTGGTGAGCCGGAAAGGCGGCGCATCGGGGTGGAAGAGGCGCATCGGGTGCGGATCGAAAGTGGCGACGATGACCGGGCGGCCCTCGCTGCGCGCCCAGTCGACGGCACGACCGATCACGGCCTGATGACCCAGATGAAACCCGTCAAAATTCCCCAGCGCGACAATAGCCCCGCGAAGTTCCGCCGGCACTGCCTCGCCGCTACCCAGCCGCTGCATGGGGCGGGCTATAGGGGGATGGGGCGCGAAGGGCAATTGGGAGTTGTAGAAGGCTTACCGCAGTTGGAGAGGGGGTGTGCTCTCTTCCGGTGAGAGAGGGAATTAGACGCGCCTCAATGTCACGAAACTGTATCCGGGGCGTCCGTTTTCCGCGGCGTGGTCTTCCCGCGCTATCTCGCGCCAGATCGCGGAGTCGAACGCAGCCATGCGGGTGTCGCCTTCCGCATCGACATGCACCTGCGTCAGTTCGATGCGATCCGCGACGGGCATGAACAGGCGATATATCTCCGCACCGCCGATGACCGAAATGATCGGGGCATTAGCCAGCCGGATGGCAGCGTCGACATCGCGCACGACTTCCGCGCCATCCTCGTACCAGTCGGGATCGCGCGTGAGGACGATGTGGCGGCGCCCTCCCAGCAGGCCCGGCAGGCTGTCGAAGGTCTTGCGGCCCATAATCATCGGGCGGCCCTGCGTCAGTGTCTTGAAATGGCGCAGATCGGCGGGCAGGTGCCAGGGGAGCGCGCCGTCGCGGCCGATGATGCCATTGTCGGCGCGGGCGAGAATCAGGACGATTTCGGGATGGGTCGTCGGCATGTCGGTCGCTCCCTTTCCCTACAATTCTATGGGGTCAAATGGTCAGGCGGGTCACATGCCCCATCTTGCGGCCCGCTCGTGCTTCGCCCTTGCCATAAAGATGGAGGTGATTGGAAGGGTCGGCAAGAATTTGTGGCCAATCGTCCGCCTGATCGGCGATGAGGTTGTGCATGTCCACGCGGCTCGCGGCGAGCGCGGTGTCGCCCAGCGGCAGGCCGCAAATGGCACGGACGTGATTTTCGAACTGGCTGGTGAGCGCGCCTTCGATGGTCCAGTGGCCGCTATTGTGGACGCGCGGAGCCATTTCGTTGAACACCGGCCCCTCGGACGACGCGAAAAATTCGACGGCGAGGACGCCGACATAATCAAGTTCTTCGAGCAACTGGCGGGTAAGGGCGCGGGCTTCGTCGGTCTGGCTTTCGATCAGCGCGCCTGCCGGGACGGTGGAGGTGGCGAGGATGCCATCGACATGGACGTTGGCGGGGCTGTCCCAGAAGCGGATTTCGCCGGTTGCGCCGCGCACGGCCAGCACGGAAAATTCCTGATCGAAGGTTACGAAGCCTTCCAGAATAGCCGGTGCACGCTGGATCGCGTTCCATGCGCCGATGCTGTCGCCCGGGACCAGGATACGCGCCTGCCCCTTGCCATCATAGCCCATGCGGTTGGTCTTGAGGATGGCGGGGCAGCCGATACGGTCGATGGCGTTATCCAGATCGTCGAGGCTGTCGACCGCCAGAAAGGGCGCGGTGACGCCGCCCAGATTGTTGACGAAGCGTTTTTCGGCGAGCCGGTCCTGTGCAACACGTAGCGCCGCTACGCCGGGGCGAACGAGGCCGTGGGCGCTCAGTACGTCGACGGCAGCCGTGTCGATATTCTCGAACTCATAGGTGACGACATCGACGCTGTCGGCAAAACGCGCGAGCGCGTCGGCATCGGTATAGCTGGCCTGCGTCCAGCGCGGCGAGACGTCGGCAGCGGGGCCGCTGGTTTCAGGCGCGTAGATATGGGTGCGATAGCCAAGCTGCGCGGCGGCCATGGCGATCATCCGGCCCAGTTGCCCGCCGCCCAATATGCCGATGATGGACCCCGGCGGGATCGCCGTCATGCTTCGTCCACCGGCGTTTCGGCGACCGATGCCGTCTGCTTTTCGCGCCAGGCGTCGAGGCGGGTGGCCAGCGCGTCGTCGGTGGTGGCGAGCATCGCGGCGGCAAGCAGTGCGGCGTTGGTTGCGCCCGCCTTGCCGATGGCGAGCGTGCCGACGGGGATGCCGGCGGGCATCTGAACGATGGAAAGCAGGCTGTCCATGCCCGACAGCGCCTTGGATTCTACCGGCACGCCCAGTACCGGCAGGCGCGTCATTGCAGCGGCCATGCCGGGGAGATGCGCTGCGCCGCCTGCGCCCGCGATAATGGCTTTCAGCCCGCGTGACGCAGCGGATTTGGCGTAGTCGTAGAGGCGGTCGGGGGTGCGGTGCGCGGAGACGACCTTGCACTCATGGGCGATGCCGAGCGCGGTCAGCGTGTCGGCGGCGTGGCGCATCGTGTCCCAATCGGACCGGCTGCCCATGATGATACCGACCTGAACCTGATCCACCATGATCGCTTCCTGTATGCGAGGCACGCGCCCCGGAAGGAGAGGGCCTTAACCGGGTGCTCGCGCATTGTCGACAACCTACATACGCTGTTCTCCTGCGAAAGCAGGAGCCCAGGGTTCGGAGGGAAGCGCATGGTGCTCTGGACCCCGGCGTTCGCCGGGGAACGCGCTTACCGCTCCGACAGATAATAGCGATCCAGCGCGTTCAGATCATTGTCCAGTTCGTAGACGATGGGCTGGCCGGTGGGGATTTCAAGGCTGGTGATCTCGTCGTCCGAAATGCCGGACAGGTGCTTGACCAGCGCACGGAGCGAATTGCCGTGAGCGGAGATGAGGACGCGCTTGTCGGCCTTCAGCTCCGGCGCGATGCGGCTTTCCCAATAAGGGAGCACGCGGGCGATGGTGTCTTTCAGGCTCTCGGTCGAAGGGATGGCGATCCCGGCGTAGCGGCGGTCCTTCGACAAGTCGAATTCGCTGCCGGCTTCGAGCGGCGGCGGGGGAATGTCGAAGCTGCGGCGCCAGATGTGGACCTGATCCGCGCCATGCTTGGCGGCTGTCTCCGCCTTGTCGAGACCGGTGAGGCCACCATAATGGCGCTCATTGAGATGCCAGTCCTTTTCCACCGGCAACCACAGGCGACCCATTTCTTCGAGCGCGAGATTGAGCGTCTTGATCGCGCGGGTTTGCAGCGAGGTGAAGCAGGTGTCGAAATCGAGCCCCTTGGTTTTCATCAGTTGTCCGGCGGCGCGCGCTTCGCCTGCGCCCTTTTCGGTCACATCGACATCCCACCAGCCGGTGAAGCGGTTTTCCAGATTCCATGACGACTGGCCATGACGGATGAGGACGAGCGTGGGCATTGAAATCTCCCAAAGGGTCAGCGGACGCGCTTTCCTTAGCGGCAAAATCCCGCCATGCAATGCACTGCGACAGGAAGGAGACAGTCATGGCGATCACCCGCACCACCATAATCCACGAAGGACCGGGGGGCTTGTTCGAAGCGATGGCGGTAGGCGATGCCGATGTTGTGGGCGCGCAGCCGGGCATTCTGCTGATCCCCAATGTGCTGGGCACCAAGGAAGCCGATTTCGCAATGGCGGAGAAAGTCGCGGCGCTGGGCTATGTCGTGCTGGTCGCCGATGTGTACGGTCAGGGCAAGCGGACGAGTCGTGCCGATCCCGATATGGGCCGCTATATGACGGAATTGAACGCCGACCGCGCCTTGCTGAAGGCACGGTTGCTGCGGTCGCTGGAGGTGTTGCGCGAATTTCCGGATGTCGATGGCGCGCGGGTTGCGGCCATCGGCTATTGCTTTGGTGGAAAATGCGTTCTCGATCTGGCGCGGTGCGGCGCGGATATTCGGGGTGGGGTGAGTTTTCATGGTGTCTATGACGCGCCACCTTTTCCCAATGCCGCGATCACGGCAAAGCTGCTGATCTGTCACGGTTGGGACGATCCGATTGCGCCGCCCGAAGCGATGGTTGGGCTGGGGCAGGAGCTGACGCAGGCAGGCTGCGACTGGCAGATTCATGCTTATGGACGAACAGGTCACGCCTTTACCGATCACGATGCGAAGATGCCCGAGCGGGGCATGGCCTATCAGCCCGATGCGGATCGGCGCAGCTTCAAGGCGATGGCCGATTTTCTGGAGGAAGTGCTGGCGTGAAGGTGGCGTCGCTTGCCAGTGTGCGCGCTCCCCGCCTATATCGCCCGACACGAAAGGGCCCGATGGCATGACAGGCGTTTCTATCAAGGCGGTATGCGGAGCGGCGATGCTGCTGGCGCTGGCGGCGTGCGACGGCCGCGATACGCCCAAGGATAAGGCGGCGGGCCTCGCGGCGCAGAACGCGGCGATCGCGCGGGGCCGCGAAGCGAGCGACACGTTGCCCGGTACGCCGATGGCGGAGCGCGTGGCCGTGATCGGCTTGCTCAACAAACGCAACGGCCAGACACGCGATCTGGTGATGAAACCCGGCATGGCATTGCGTGTGGGCGACGCCGTCGTGCGGGTGCGGGCCTGCGAACAGACCGCGCCGTGGGAAAATACGCCGGAAGTGGGGGCGTTCGTACAACTGGACGTGCGCAGCCCCGGCAATGGGAAATGGTATCGGCAGTTTTCCGGCTGGCTGTTCAAGAACCGGCCGGAACGCAATGTCGTCCAGCATCCGATTTACGATGTGTGGGTGCGTGAGTGCCGGATGACGTGGCCAGAAACCGGGCCGGATACGCTGAAGGCAGGGGCGAAACCCAAGACTGGTTCCGCCGGTGCGGCGGGCAATGCCGACAATGCGGTTGAAGCGCCTGAGCCTGCCGCAGCGGTGGGGAATGTGGCGAACTGAAGGGGCGCGCCGCCCGTCAGTTTACCTGACGCTTTTCCAGTTTTCGTGCCAGCGTGCGGCGGTGCATGCCCAAGCGACGGGCGGTTTCCGAAATGTTGAAGCCGGCTTCCGCCAGCGTCTGGTGAATACGTTCCCATTCCAGCGTCTTGATGGAGGTCGGGCGCGTATCGAGAGGCGCGTCGACATCGCCGTCCGCCTTTTCGCCGGTGGCCTTGCGGAAGGCCTCTTCTATGTCGTCGGTGTTCGACGGCTTGGCGAGATAGTGGCAGGCGCCCAGCTTGATCGCTTCGACCGCCGTAGCGATGCTGGCGTAGCCGGTGAGAACGACGATCAGCATCGCGGGGTCATGGGCGTGGAGCGCCCGCACGCACAGCAGGCCGGACGCTTGCCCCAGTTTCAGGTCGACCACCGCGTAGCCCGGATCATGGTCCGCGAGCAGCGTCGTGAGTGCGTCGGGATCGGCGGCGGTCAGCACCGTGTAGTCGCGTCGTTCGAACGACCGGCGCAGGGTGCGCGCAAAGGCTTCGTCATCCTCGACAATTACGAGAAGGCGATCATCCTGCATCATGAGCATCCTTCACGTCTGCAAGCGCCAGTGCCGAGAGGGGGAGCGTAACGATCACTTCCGCGCCGCCCTGACCCCGGTTTTTCGCAGTGACGTCGCCGCCCAGCTTGCGCATCACATTGACGACGAGGAATAGTCCGAGGCCTGCGCCGGGGCGGCTCTTGGTCGAATAATAGGGTTTGCCGATATTGCTGAGAATATCCTGCGGGAAACCGGGGCCGGTATCGCGGACGGAGAGGCGCAGCGTGTCATCCTGCCGTTCCACCGTGAGGGCGATGCAGCCGGTCGAGGCTTCGGAGGCATTGTCGAGCAAGTTGCAGATGACTTGCTTAAGCGTGGTGTCGGACACGATCTCCACATCGTCGCCGAAGCGGTTGTCATAATGCAGATCGGCATAAGGCCGTGTGACGAGCCATTCGGCGACCAGCGTATCGAAATAGGCGTGAAGGCTCGTCGCCACCGACGATTCGCCCCGTGCGGCGCCGGCGGACAGGAGGATGCCGGTGACGATGGCTTTGCACCTTTGCACCTCCGCCTGCATTTCGGCAATTTCCTGCACCATGTCGGGGGTGTTCGCGATTTGCGGCATATGCTGCCAATCGTTGAGCGCGACCGAGAGCGACGAGAGGGGGGTGCCGAGTTCGTGCGCGGCGCCGGTGGCCAATAAGCCGATACGCACAATATGATCCTGCTCGACTGCCTGCTGTCGCATGTCGGCCAGATAGGCGTCGCGCGCGCGCAGGTTGCCACTGATTCGGGTGACGAACAGCACCAGCAGCACGGCCATCAGCGCAAAGCACACCCACATCCCCTGCACATGCAAGCCGAAGAGATTTTCTGTGTAGAAACGCGGTACTTCAAGCGGGCGATAGACGATCATCAGCAAGGCAAAGCAGAGACTGGTCGCGCCGACGATCACCCAGCTCGACCAGCGATCCAGCAGCACCGATCCCAGCACGACCTGTAGCAGAAAGAGGGAGACGAAGGGGTTGGTTGCGCCGCCACTCAGGAAGAGTTGCACCGTAAGCGCCGCCACATCGAGGAGCAGCGCAGCGAACAGTTCCGCATTGGCGATCCCGCGCCTTTTGCGCAGGACGCCCATGCTGACGATGTTGAGCGCGGCGAGGGCGAGCAGCAGCGCGAGCATCGGCACCAGCGGAAGGCGCACGCCCATGCCGAAATGCACGGCGAGGATCGTCGCGAGTTGTCCCGCCACGGCCAGCCAGCGGAGCTGGACAAGCTGCACCATGTTGCGATGCCCCGCCGCATCGGGCGACACGCGCGAGGCGACGCCGGACAAGCGACTTAGGCGTTTGGCAATAGGGTTGGGCGGGGTGCCGGTCATTCGGCTGGTTTAGACCCCTTGGCGCGGATACGCCATTCCTCCCGCCCGACGATAAATGCGCCGCCCAGCACCATCAAGGCGAGGCCATACCATGTGAGCGCATAGACGAGGTGGTTATCGGGGAAAGCGATGACGGTGAGGCCGCCGACTGGGGCGTCGGGCGCTTTCGTTGCATCGGCGTCGATGAAATAGGGGGCGACGTTCGGTAGGCCTTGGGTCGCGGCGATGGCGGCTGTGTCGCGGGAGTACCAGCGGTCCGCCGCCGGATCGTTGCGGCGCAGGAAGCCGCCGCCGGGTTCGGTGATGCGCAGGAGGCCGGTTACGGCGGTGACGCCTTCGATCCGGCTGTGGCGAGTGCGCTTTTCGGGGGGGACGAAGCCGCGGTTGATGAGGATGGTGTGGCCGTGGTCGGTGCGCAGCGGGGTCAGTACCCAATATCCACCACCCAGTGCCGTGGTGGCCTGCACATAGGTCTCGCGTGTATTGAGGTAGGTGCCGCGCACCGTCACCCGGCGGTAGGCGTCTTTTTCTGCGGTGACGGTTGGCCATGCTGCCGGTCCGGGCGCGGCAGTCGGCTGAGCATGTACCCGCGCATCGACTTGCGCGATCAGGGTATGTTTCCAGGCGCGGCGCTGCACCTGCCATGTGCCAAGCGCCACCAGTCCGACGAACAGCGCCAGCGCCAGCACGGCCAGCGCGCCGAGCGCCCAGGCCGGTCGGCGCGGGCGCGTCACGGGATCTGGCGCATGTCGGACGGTGACATCGGCATCATGTTGGTGCTGAGGTGATACATGACCCACAGCGTCCCGCTGAACGCGATACCGATCATTACGACGGTGAAGATCAGCGCCATGATCGTCCAGCCGCCCTCCGACTTGCCGGTCATGTGGAGGAAGTAGATCATGTGGACCACGATCTGCACCGCGGCGAAGATCATGATGGCATAAGCCGTCACTTGCTGCGGCAGGGTGCCGGTCATCACCAGCGCGAAGGGGATCGCGGTCAGGACGACCGAGAGCGCGAAGCCGATCAGATAGCCTTTGCGGGAGCCGTGGGCCTCGACGATATCCTCATGGTCGACATGGGTGTCGGTGCTCATCGCAGCATTCCCATCAGATAGACAAAGGTGAAGACGCCGATCCAGATGACGTCGAGGAAATGCCAGAACATCGACAGGCACATAAGCCGACGCGTGTTGGCAGCGATCAGACCGCGTTTCGCCACCTGTACCATTAGCGTCACCAGCCAGATCAGACCGAAGGTGACGTGGATGCCGTGGGTGCCGACCAGCGTGAAGAAGGACGACAGGAAGGCGCTGCGCTGCGGCGTGGCGCCTTCGTGGATCATGTGGCTGAATTCGTAGAGTTCGATGCTGAGGAAGGCGAGGCCGAAAAGGCCGGTGATCGCCAGCCACATCTGCGTCTGTCCGACTTTCTTGTCCTCCATCGCCAGCATGGCGAAGCCATAGGTGATGGACGAGAACAGCAGCATCGCAGTGTTGAGTGCGACCAGCGGCAAGTCGAACAGGTCGCGCGGGGCGGGGCCGGCGGCGTAGTTGGAACCGAGCACGCCGTAGCAGGCGAAGAGGATCGCGAAGATGAGGCAATCGCTCATCAGATAGATCCAGAAGCCCAGCATGGTGCTGGACCCTTCGGGATGGTCATGCTCTTCGCGGAGGTAGAATTCGACCGGTTCGTTCGGATCGACGGCGAGGGTGCGGCTGGACATTAGCGTGCCTCCGCCGTGAGCAGTTGGGTCCGCGCGGCTTCGGTGCGTTCCACGTCTGCGACCGGGATGTGATAGTCGCGCTTGTAAATGAACGTGTGGCCGATGGCAGTGGCGAGGATCGCAATGAAGCTGAGGCCCGCCAGCCACCAGACATACCAGACCATCGCCGCACCGAAGACGACGCTCAATGCCGAGATGATAACGCCGGTGCCGGTGTTGCTGGGCATGTGGATCGGGCGATAGCCGTCGAGCGGACGGGCGTAGCCGCGCGCCTTCATGTCGGACCATGCGTCATTGTCATGCACGACCGGCGTAAATGCGAAGTTGTATTCCGGCGGCGGTGAGGAGGTGGACCATTCGAGGGTCCGGCCTTCCCACGGATCGCCGCTGGTGTCGCGCAGCGCCTCGCGATTGCGGAAGCTGACGTAGAACTGGATGAGCATGCAGGCGATGCCACCGGCGATCATGAACGCGCCCAATGCTGCGATCTGGAACCAGATCTGAAGCGAGGGATCGTCGAACACGCGCAGGCGGCGGGTGACGCCCATCAGGCCGAGGATATAGAGCGGCATGAATGCGACCCAGAAGCCGATGACCCACAGCCAGAAGGACCGTTTGCCCCAGACGGGATCGAGCCGGAAACCAAGCGCTTTGGGCGCCCAGTAGTTGATACCGGCGAACAGGCCGAACAACACGCCGCCGATGATGACGTTGTGGAAATGCGCGATCAGGAACAGCGAGTTGTGCAGCACGAAATCGGCAGGCGGCACCGCAAGCAGCACGCCGGTCATCCCGCCGATCACGAAGGTCAGCATGAAGGCAATCGTCCACATCATCGGCAGTTCGAAGCGGATGCGGCCGCGGTACATGGTGAAGAGCCAGTTGAAGATCTTCGCGCCTGTCGGGATCGAAATGACCATCGTCGTGATCCCGAAGAAGCTGTTGACGCTGGCCCCCGATCCCATGGTGAAGAAGTGGTGGAGCCAGACGACATAGGCCAGGATGGTGATGACCACCGACGCATAGACCATCGAAGTGTAGCCGAAGAGGCGCTTGCCGGAGAAAGTCGAAGTGACTTCGGAAAACACGCCGAACAGCGGCAGGATGAGGATGTAAACTTCCGGGTGACCCCAGATCCAGATGAGGTTCACATACATCATCGGGTTGCCGCCGAAGTCGTTGGTGAAGAAGTTGGTGCCGACATAGCGATCGAGCGTCAGCAGTGCGAGGACGGCAGTCAGCACGGGGAAGGACGCGACGATCAGGATGTTGGTGCAGAGCGAGGTCCAGGTGAACACCGGCATCTTCATCATGCCCATGCCCGGCGCGCGCATCTTTACGATGGTCGCGATCAGGTTGATGCCCGACAGCGTTGTGCCGACGCCCGCCACCTGCAGCCCCCAGATGTAATAATCCACGCCGACGCCGGGGCTGTAACCGATGCCCGACAGCGGCGGATAAGCGAGCCAGCCGGTCGTCGCAAATTCGCCGACGAACAGCGACATCATGACGATGATGGCACCTGCGGTCGTCATCCAGAAGCTGAAATTATTGAGGAACGGGAAGGATACGTCGCGCGCGCCGATCTGCAGCGGGACGATGTAGTTCATGAGGCCCGTCACCAGCGGCATTGCCACGAAGAAGATCATGATGACGCCGTGCGCTGTAAAAATCTGGTCGTAATGATGGGCGTTCAGATAGCCTTCGGAGCCGTTGAAGGCCATTGCCTGCTGCAAGCGCATCATGATCGCATCGGCAAAGCCTCGTAGCAGCATGACGAGGCCAAGGATCATATACATGAGCCCGATTTTCTTGTGGTCTACACTGGTGAACCACTCTTTCCAGAGATAGCCCCAGACCTTGAAATAAGTGAGTGCCGCCAGCAGCGCGCCGCCGCCCAGCGCGACCACGACGAAGGTCGCGACGACGATGGGTTCGTGCAGCGGCAGCGCTTCGATCGTGAAGCGTCCGAAAATCGGGCTGACGGCCACGAAGTCGGCGGGATTCGGGGTTTCCATCGGGGTGACCATTTAGAGGTTCTTTGCAGCGTCGGTGGACGCGGAGGAGAGAAGCGCAGGACGCGAAAGGCCTGCGCCAATCAGGCCCCCGGGATCGGGGAGCGGAACGGGGCGGTCATGTTTCGCCGCCAGCATCGCCTTTGCGTCGCCCGGCGTACAGAGCGCGGCGACGTAACCCGCATTGGTGCCGAGTACCGAGCCACGGCGCGCATATTTGTCATAAGCGAGTGGGCGAACATTGTGGACGGCGGCCATGCCCAGTCCGCCCTTGGCATCGATATGCATCATTTCGTTCATGCACATCTTGCCCGGTTCGACGCACATATTGAGTGCCGCATCATACAGCCCTGCTTCGACACTGGCGAAGCGCTGAACGGGGACATTCTCGCTGGGTTGTTCCAGCTTGAGATAGGCGGCGCGGTCCAGTGCGGATTTACCGGACTTTACGCCCGACACCCACTTGCCGAAATCGGCGTTCGAAAGCCCGTGGAAGCGGAAGCGCATACCGGAGAAGCCCGCGCCGCTGTAATTGGCGGAGAAGCCTGCATAATCGCCCGGCTTGTTGATGACGGCGTGGAGTTTCGTTTCCATGCCCGGCATCGCGTAAATCTGTCCGGCGAGCGCAGGGATGTAGAAGGAGTTCATGACCGATGACGAGGTGATACGGAACATGATCGGGCGATCCACCGGTGCGGCCAGTTCATTGACCGTCGCGATGCCATATTCGGGATAGAAGAACAGCCATTTCCAGTCGAGCGCAACGACCTGCACCTCCAGCGGTTTGCCCAAGACTTGCGTCGGGCGGCTCGCATCGAGGCGACCAAGGGGGCGATATGGGTCGAGGATATGCGTCCCCACCCAAGTCAGCGCGCCGAGGCAGATGATGATCAGCAGCGGCGCGGCCCAGATGATGAGTTCGAGCTGGGTCGAGTGGTCCCAGTCCGGCTCGTAGCGCGCTTCCTTGTTCGCGGCGCGATACCGCCATGCGAAAAGAACGGTCAGTGCCATGACGGGCAGGATGATGAGCAGCATCAGTCCAGTCGAAATCAGCACCAGATCGCGTTGCTGCATCGCAACATCGCCAGAGGGGCTGAGGACAACCGCGTCACATGCGCCAAGCAGCGCCAGTAACGGCAGGGCCAGAAAAACACGATGCGGGCGGGAGAAAGGGCCGGCAAATGAGAGCGATGTGCGCATTGCAGCCTCCTAGGCCTCTGCCTTCCCGCATGACATTGGACATTTTGTCCCATCCCTTCGCAGGTGCAAACATGCTAAAGTGGGTGCAACCTCAATAATATCCTCCTTGTTGCCCGCCTAGATCATATGGGGGTGACAGATCAGCGAGCATTGCCTTCGATGACAGCCGGAAGTGCCCCTACGTCCTCTACCCGCAGCCCGAACCTCGGTTCGCGTGAGATCGAGCGCGATGCGCGCGCCATCAACGACGGTACGATAGCCCCGGGCGAAATAGCCATCGGCGTGGTGATCGGGCGCACATCGGAATTTTTCGACTTCTTCGTCTATGCCATCGCTTCGGTGCTGGTGTTTCCGGCGCTGGTGTTTCCCTATGTCGACAGGCTGACGGGGACATTCTATTCCTTTGCGATCTTTGCGCTGGCGTTCATCGCGCGGCCGGTCGGCACGTTGATCTTCATGTGGGTGGACCGCGAATATGGGCGCGGGGTGAAGCTTACCATCGCGCTGTTCCTGCTGGGCGGATCGACAGCGGCGGTGGCGTTCCTGCCAAGCTATGCGGTGTTCGGCGTGGGGTCCGCGCTGTTGCTGGCGCTGTTCCGGCTGGGGCAGGGCGTGGCACTGGGCGGCGCATGGGATGGGTTGGCTTCGTTGCTGGCGCTGAACGTACCGGAGGGCAAGCGCGGCTGGTACGCCATGATCCCCCAGCTTGGGGCGCCGCTGGGCCTGATCGTCGCGAGCGCGCTGTTCGCGTTTCTGGTGAGCGCGCTTTCGGCGGAAGATTTTCTCGACTGGGGATGGCGCTATCCGTTTTTCGTGGCGTTCGCGATCAACGTCGTGGCGCTGTTTGCGCGGCTGCGCATCGTATCGACGCCCGATTATGCCGAACTGTTCGAAAGCCGCGAGTTGCAGCCTGCGCCAGTCATCGAAACGGTACGCAGCGAAGGGCGCAACATCGTCATCGGGGCGTTCGCGCCGCTGGCCAGCTTTGCGCTGTTCCATATGGTCACGGTGTTCCCGCTGTCCTGGGTGTTCCTGTATACCAAGGAAAGCCCGGCGCGCTTCATGGTGATCGAGATCATCGGCGCGGTGTTCGGCATTCTGGCGGTGATTGCGTCGGGCCTGATCGCGGACCGTGTCGGGCGGCGCTATCTGTTGGGCGTGACGGCTGCTGCGATTGCCGTGTTCAGCGGTTTCGCGCCACAATTGCTGGATGGCGGGTCCGCAGGGGAAGTCGTCTTCATGGTCGGCGGGTTCATCCTGCTCGGCCTGTCGTTCGGTCAGTCTTCGGGCGCGGTCAATTCCAATTTCCCGACGAGCCATCGCTATACCGGAGCGGCGCTGACGTCCGATCTGGCGTGGTTGTTCGGTGCAGGCTTTGCGCCTTTGGCGGCGTTGTGGCTGGCGAGCAGCTATGGGTTGCTGGCGGCGGGCGGTTATTTGTTGTCGGGTGCGCTGGCCACGCTGGTGGCGCTGGGTATCAATAAGGAACTGGCGCGCAAGATCAGCTAGGCGGCGCGGCGCGCGAGACGTTGCAATTTCGGGCGTATCTTCAGGAACTGGCGGTAGAGGCGTTCCAGCGCGGCGAGGGCGAAGCGGTTGCGGGCGAGGAGTCCGAGCGGGCGAAGTAGCGGGATAGCGCGCCACATGGCTGCGAATGCCGCAGCGCCCGATAGCATCACGCCATCCTCCTGCGCGTGAAAGCGGGCCAGCAGCGCGTCGCGGTCGATAGGGCAATCCGTCGCTTCTGCCGCAACATCTACGAAGTCTATCGACCCGCGCTTGTCCAGCCGCTGCATCAGCGCGATTTCGCGGCGACACAGCGGGCATTGCCCATCGAACCAGACTGTCAGCGTCGCCATGTCGCCAATATGGGGATGCTGTTGCGCCGCCACCAGCGGCGAGAGATTATTTCGACAGCTTCACTTTGGGTGCATCGGCGAAAGGCTTGATCCCGAAATAGCCGTAGATTTCGCTGGGATAGAAAACGGTGCCGTTCTTCACGACCATGCGGATGCTCTTGATGGCCTTGATGTCCTTTACCGGATCGCCCGCGATCAGGAAGAAGTCGGCCAGCTTGCCGCGTTCGATGGAGCCGAGCGACTGATCCTGACCCATGTAGCGCGCCATATCGAGCGTGGCGCGCGACAGGATCTGCGCCGGGGTCATCCCGAATTTCTGATAGAGTTCCAGCTCCCGATGATAGGTAAGCGCGCCGCCGGTGTCGGTGCCGGGTACAATGAACGCCCCGCGATCATTCAGGATCTTGAGCGTTGCGATGATTTGATCGAAAGCCGCGCGATAGGCTTTGTCATCGCCGGGGGCAGAGGTGTCGATCCAGGCTTGCTTCATACCGCGTTGCGTACCCACGGGCATATTGGAGATGTAATCGGCGGCACCCGGCGGAATTTGGCCGTCGCGATTCTGGGTCAGGGCTTCGTGGATGCCGACGGTGGGGTCGATGGCAATCTTCTTGTCGATCAGCGTGTTGATCGTTTTCTGGACCGGCGCGCTGTTTAGATCGAGTGCGGGGAGCCGCTTGAGCGCTGTCAGACGCAGAAGCTGGCGGGTGTCCTCGCCGTCTTTCAGCACCCAGCCCAGCATGAACTGGTTGATGTGCGTCATTTCGTCATAGCCCGCGGCCATCATCGCGTCGGCGGTCGAGAAAGCCGGGACATGGCCTGACACGCGCAAGCCGAGGCGATGGGCTTCGGCGACCATTGCCGGCACCCATGCTGGGTTCATGCTGTTGTAGATCTTGATCTGCCAGAAACCGCGCGCGGCGTACCAGCGGACGGCGTCGATGGCTTCGGCCTCGCTCGCAACGACCTTGCCATTGTTGGCGCTGTAGGGGCTTTTGCCTTCGATGAAACCGCTGCGCACGATGCGGGGTCCGCCGATGGTGCCGCTGTCGATCCGCTTGATCAGCGTGTCGAGCACGGCATCGTCATTGCCCATGTCGCGGACCGTAGTGATGCCCGCCGCCAGATTGAGCAGCGCGTCGTCCTGCCCGATGTGACCGTGCATTTCGTACATGCCGGGGACCAAAGTGCCGCCCGCGCCGTCGATGGCGACTTCGCCAGGCGTCGCAGGACTATCGAGCGGCTCGACGGCGGCGATGCGGTTGCCGGATATAAGCACGGACCTGGCTTCGGTCAGCGTGCCGGTCTTCGGATCGAACAAACGGACGTTACGGATGCGGACGGGGGCGCCATAATCATGCGCAGTGGTTTTCTGGATGTCGACATAGCGTTCGGTCGACAGCTTTTCTGCGATGTCACGCAGCCGCGCCTCTTCCTTCTCGTAACCGGCACGCAGAATGACGAATTCGGGGGTCATGAACGCGAACAGCGCATTGTCGCCGTCCAGCAGCATATAAGTTGGCGTCAGATCGATGCCCGACAGCGTGTAGGTAGTGACCTGCACGGGGCCGCCCTTGCCATCGACCGTCAGGCCAGCGCCCTTTGTGAGCGTAAGCGTGCCGCCGGGTAGCGCGGGAAGTTTGCCATCTGCATCCTTGAGGAGCGCGCGGGCATAGACGCCGAGCGCCCAGGGACTGGCGCTTTGGCCGACATAAAGGCTGGGTTCCTTGACGGTTGCTTTGCCGGGACCGGTCGAATCGACCCATTGCGCGGACTTGCCCTTCAGCGTGAAGCGTTCATCGACCTTGCTGCCGAAGGTCGTCGTGCCTTTGATCGTCCAGGCGGTGGGGAGGCCGTTCGCGTCCGTCGTCAAGGTTTCGGCCATGGTCGGCCCGCGACCGTTGTTCTTGTAATCGAAATCTATCGCGGTAGTGGCGCTGCCGTTTGGCGCCTTTGTCGTATCGGTCTTCACATGGCCGACATTCTTCGCGCCGAAAATGACGCTGAATGTTTCCTTTTGCGCCAACGCCGTTGCGGGCAGAAGGGCGCTGGACAGGAGGAGAAGAGAGGCGAAGCGGCGCGGTGCCGTGCGGAGGGTTTTGCTCATCGTCATGATAAAGCATGCCGTTAGGCGCGCGTAAAGGCAGCGTTACAGCATCGGTGGGGGAGGCGCTCAGCTCTGGACGATGCCTGCCGGACGTTGACCCAATATGATGCTGGCCAGCAAGGCACTGTTGCGGTCGAAATGATGGCCGCCCGGCACCACGTAGTTCTGCGCTACGCCGCGGGGAATTGCGGGGCATGCGCTGTCGCTTTCGGCCACGCCGCGTATGCAGCGGATCGTCATGCCGTGAAGCGCCGCGACGGCAGGCACGGTCGGCAAGGCCTGCGCGGAGGAGACATTGAGCCAGCTACTCAGATGGAACTGAAAATCGGCAGTCGGGCTGAGACCGAGCAGCGATATGCTGGCAATGCGGCTACGGGTTTGCGGGTTCAGCGCGCCGACGATGTGCGGTAACGTGTCCGCGCCGAAGCTGTAGCCGATCAGCAGCACCTTTGGCCGATGCCAGCGCTGGGCGAAGCTGGCGACGACTTGGTCGAGGTCCGCTGCGGCGCCTGATGGGGTGCGCTGGCTCCAGAAATAGGAGAGGCTGTCGACGCCGACGACGGGGATGCCCGCACTGGCAAGATGCTGGGCCACGTCGCGGTCGATCCCGACCCAGCCGCCGTCGCCCGAATAGATGACGGCCATCGTGTCGGCATTGCCGCCCGGTCTGGCTGGCACAGTTGATGGCACGATGGTGAGCGGCATGTCGGGCAGGGCAAGCGGCCCTGCGGCGATGGGTGCAGGCAACATGCGGTCGATTTCGCTGCGCAACTGGGGCAGCCAGTGGGCGGTGACGGCAAAGCCGTGGCCAACCTTGGGCAGCTCGACATAACGGGCGTGGGGGATGGCCGACACGAACCGGCGCGCGGCGGACGGGCTGACGACGGCGTCGGCCTGCCCCTGCAATACCGTCCAGGGCACCTTGATCCGCTTGCCGGGTGCGAACATCCAGCCCTTGGTGGGCCGCGTGATCGGGTGTGCGACGAAGCCGGGCGCGGCGCACCAGTGCTTGTGGCCGGGCAGGTCGGCGCTGAACCCGATGGACAGCACACCGCGATAACCGCCATTGGGCCACTGCGCGAGGCTGGCATAAGCCACGGTCGCGCCCGCCGAATAGCCCACGACAATCGGCTTCATATAGGCGCGAACGGCCATGCGATGCTGAACATCGCGAGCCAGATCGACGAGCGGGTAGTTCGGATCGATGCACTTCGCCTTGTTCTGTTCAAGGGTCTGCATCAGCGAAGGCGTCGATACCCCGGCTACCAGCAGCCCCTGATCGGCAAGGGCATGGGCAAGGACCGTCGCAGGGCGGTCCCATCCGCCATCGCCCGACAGGAACAGAACGACGCCGTGCGGCCCATGTGCCGGGCTATAGACATGCACCGTTCCGAACGGTGCCAAGCGATAGCGACTTTCGCGCACGGCGGGGGGAGCGGCAACAGCCGATTGCCATGCTGCTCCGCCTGCGCAGGACAGGCTGAGCAGCATGGCGGCGGCGATACGAATGTGACGGTAGAGGCCCATGGCAGAATGTCCCTGTTAGGCCATCCTTTTAGCGCGGGCGCCTGTACGGTCGTTTGTCCGCAGCATGACATAAATGTCATCTTGCCTTGGTCAGGCCGGAACCTTGGCAGAGATCAGCGCCTGCAAATCGATAAGCGCTCGACCAAAGGATATCCCCTGCGGCCCGGCGACGAAGCAAGGTACCCATTCGGGAGAGAATTTGTCCTTGTACGCCCGCAGCCCCTCGAAGCCGTAAAGCGATTCGCCGTGGCGGTAGAGCAGGGAGCCGAGCTTCGACCAGAGCGGGGCAAGCCGCCGCGCTTCCAGCCCGGAAAGCGGCGCGACGCCCAGATTGAAGCAGCGATAGCCGTTGGCCTGTCCCCATTGCATCAGGCGCACGAACAGAAAATCCATCGTGCCATAGGGCATGTCTTCTTCATGCCGCATCAGATCGACTGACAGTTCGCTCTTGTCTTCGGCTGCCCAGATATTGGCGAACGCGACGATACGCTCCCCCTGCCGCACCACCGCGCAGTCGAAGCGGGACATGTAGGCATTGTCGAAACGACCGACGCTGAATCCCTTTTCGCGATGTCCTTTGGCCTGCAGCCAGTGTGTCGAAATGTCCGACAGGGTGCCCAATATGGCTGGGAGGTCTGCCGCTGCGACAACTTCGAACGTCGCGCCATCGCGTAAAGCGCGGCGTTCGGCATAGCGCAGCGGCTTGGCAGCGGGGCCGTTGAGCGTGAAGGTGGCAAGATCGACGCGCGCTTCCTCTCCATATTTGACGATCTGGAGCCCGAGCTCGACCGCGAGCGGCAACGTCTCGGCGCTGATCTGATAGAGCAGGAGAGGTCCCTGCGCGGCATCCGCCCGTTCTCGCAAACGCCACAAAAGGTCGCTCCATTCGGCGCGCGCACCGACAGGATCGCCCATCACGATCCAGCTATGGCCGCGGATCTGATACATGACGAAGCATTGCCCCGTGGACGAGACCAGGAAACGCTTGTCGCCGGTAAAGGCGAGTTGCGCGTTCGTATGCTGGGCAAGAGCAATGGCCTGGGATGTCGGCTGGTTCGATGCATCGACCGGTTCAGGTTCGGGAGCCACGGGGCGGAAAAGCTGCCAGTAAGCGACGGCGGCTGTCATAACGGCAACGGCGAAGCTGGCGCGCAGGAAGCGGGACGCATCGCCCCGCTGGGCAAAGCGCCACCACAGGTCCGTCTGATAATCGACATGCTTGTATGCGAAAAAGCCGATCCAGATCGACACGCCCAGAGCGACCGCGACCGTCGCCAGCCAGCCGGGCGTCAGCGCTTCGCTCGTCAGGTGGGTGCGGCGATAGAAAGCGGGGCGAGTCCATTGTAGCAGCGCTGTGATCGCCAGCATCACGCTCGCTTCCTCGAAATCCAGCCCCTTGAGCAGAGAGAAGCCTGCGCCTGCCAGAAGCAGCGTGCGTGTCAGCCAAAAGGCACCATCAAGGCGGCGGTACAACCCTGCAGAGAGCAGCAGCAGCGCCGCCCCGACAAGACTCGCGGCCATGTGCGAGGCTTCCACGAAGGGAAGCGGCAAGACGCGATAGAGTGTGAGCATGCGCCCGGGCACGGCGGGGAGCGATCCCGACACGAGCAGGACCAATCCGCCAAGGAACACCAGTGCGGCGATCATCGTGGGGGACAGGCCCGACGCGACGATATGCACGCCGCGCACGGTCCGCGCGATCGGCTTGTGCCACCGTCGCCCTTCCTGAAATGCAACGAGCGCGATGGCGACGACGAGCGGCGCGATATAGTAGATCAGGCGGTAGGCGAGCAACGCGGCGACCAGTTCCGGTCGGTTGGTCGATGGCAATGCAGCCAGCATGACAGCTTCGAAAATGCCGATGCCGCCGGGCACATGGGTCACGAGCACCGCGATGATTGCCAAGGTGTAGCCCATGAAGAACAGGGGCCATATGCTGGCATCGGCGCCCGGAACCAGCACGAACAGCGCCGCGCTTGCCGCCGCCAGATCGACGGCTGCAACCCCGATCTGGGCAATGGCAATGGGCGCGCGGGGTAAGGGCAGCGATAGTTTTTTGAACCGGACATGCCGTCCTGCCCTGCCGAGCCAGACGATGAAGCCCACGATCAGGACGAGTATCGCCACGGCTATGATTTGCACGCCTGCTGGCGACATGCCGAAGAGCGAAATGCTTTTCGGTGCCATTGCCAGCATCAGCGCGGCGAGGGTGATAACCCCACCCCAGAAAGTGCCGCTGGCGATGGTGACAACCCGTGCGACATCGCCGACTCCAAGGCCCGCAGCGCTGTAGACGCGATAGCGTGCCGATCCGCCGGTGAGCAGCGAGAGGCCAAGATTGTGGCTGAGCGTGTAGCTGGTGAAGGAAGCGAAAGCCGCCGTCCGGTAAGGCAGGGGGCGTCCTATCGCAATCAACGCCAGGACATCGTAAAGCGTCAGCGCGAGGTAGCTGACCCCTGCAAGCAGGATCGACAATAGCAGTTGCCGGGGGCTGAGTGCATGCCAGGCCGCACGCACATCACGCAAATGGACTTCATCGAGCAAATGGTCGAGCGCGAGAAAACCAAGCGCTGCAAGAGCAAGCACGCCAGCGACCGCCAGTTGCGTTCGATAACGCTGTATCCAGAGCTTCATCGCACTATCCCCGTTCACGCCCCCACCCGGCGCCAAACCTGGCTCTTGCACAGCCAGCCATGCAAGATACAGCCTGAAATCTTCAGACGATTGGGGTCGAGCTGCTGAATCGTCGAATAATAGGTTTCGCCGCGATCGGGCACATAGACCCGTCCGGTCCACTTGCCATTGCCCGTCAGCTTATATTCCTGCAGCAGTTCGGTGCCGATCAGCGTGCTGACCCCCGCGTCCTTGGCATCGGCCGTCGCTGTCGGGCTGGCCCAACTGACCCATCCGCACAGACGTTCCTGACATGGCCCGGCCTTTACCGCGACGGTGCCATGGGGGTTCATCCATGTGCCGGATGCCAGCGCCATTGCGTCAGCGGGCTGGGCTATGGCGGGTGACAGCCCGAGCAGGGCGGCAGCAAAACTGGTGGCCATCGCGAATGCGCGTTTGGGGTTCATGTGCATGGGAGCCTCTAGGAATGCGTCGTCGTCTCAACACCCGAGCGCCGCATGGCGTCCGTGAGCTGGCGATAGACGGCTGTCGAATTGTAATGGAGGGGGTGGCCGCCGGGCAGTCCAACGACGTGGGCATTGGCCTGATGCAGAAGCGGGCAGAGGCTGGCGCTTTCTTCCCTGCCGTACACGCACAGCAGGGGCACCCAGTCGATCCGTTTGGCCGTGGGCCATGCGGGTTCTTCGTTCATGGCGAAGGTGAAGATTTCACTGGGCGATGCGCGAAACTCGACCGTCGCGCCCGGCACGATCAAAGCGACCATAGCGATGTTGCGGCGAAGATCTGGTGCCAGTCCGGCGAGGGCGACGTCCAACATGTCTGCGCCGAAGGATTGTCCGATCAGGACCAGTTTACGGGGATGAAACGCAGCGTCTGCCTTGCCAATGGCGGTCGTCAACAAAGCCGTCGCCTCTGCCGGGGTGCGCGTCGTGCGGAAATAACTCAGCGAGTTGACGCCGACGACGGGAATGCCGTCCGCTGTCAATCGCTTGGCGATCTGCGGCCCCATTCCCACGCGAAAGCCCATATCGCCAGAAAGGATGATGGCAGCGACATCGCGTCGCGCAGGCGCGGTGGGGCGGATGGTGGTGAACGGATCGCTACTGAGGTAACCGAGATAGAAAAAGCCGATGAGCGCAGCGACGAGCAAGCTGACTATCGCGATGCCGACACGGCGGATGCTTTGGCTTTTCATGGGGCACGTCCTTCCGTTCGACTGATGCGGCTTTACCACCCGGCTTGGTCTGTGCGGTGACGCCAAGATGAAAGTTTTTTCATGTGGCCGTCAGTCCTGCGTGACCGGCCTGCGCGTAGATCATCGACATGAATCGCACGCCGGATATGGGCCGTTGGCTCGCTGCATTGGTGCTCTCTGCCAGCCCGCTGGCATTGGCAGGGCGCGTCGGTCGTTTGCACGCCGTATCCGCCGCTGCGCCCGAACCCGTCGGCCTGACTCTGGCCGACGGGCGGCGGGACAGCGCCATCGTCACCAGCCTGCGCAGCGACGGCCCTGCCGAGCGCGGCGGCCTGGCGGTGGGCGATGAGGTGCAGGCGGTGGATGGCCATCGCGTGCGCGGGGCAGCGTCGGTGCGGCACGATTTGCGCCATGCCCAACACTGCAATGTCGCGATAGATTTGCGTCGCGGCGGTCGTCCGCTTGTGGCAACAGTGGGTCGCTGCGGCCGAACGACCGGGTAAGAGGAACGCGACGCGATGGGGCGGAAAATATTGGTGGTCGAGGACGATCGCACCACGGCTGAATTCATTTTGAAAGGCCTGGCCGAGCATGGCCATGTCGGCGATCATGCGGCGACAGGCCGCGATGGCCTCTTCCTTGCCACGGATGGCGGCTATGACGCGATTGTGCTGGACCGGATGTTGCCCGGCATGGATGGCATGGGTGTGTTGCAGGCGCTGCGCGCGGCGGGGATCGAAACGCCCGTGATCTTCCTGTCCGCGCTGGGATCGACGGACGACAGGGTTGCGGGGCTGACCGCAGGGTCGGACGATTATCTGGTCAAGCCGTTCGCTTTTGCCGAGCTGCTGGCGCGGCTCGAACTGCTTATGCGGCGACGGGGTAGCGGCACGCCGGTCGAAACGGTTCTCACCTCTGGAACGCTGGCCATGGACCTGTTGAAGCGCCACGTGAAACGCGGCGACCGACCGCTCGACCTGCAACCGCGCGAGTTCCGCTTGCTCGAATATCTCATGCGGCATGAGGGGCAGGTAGTGACGCGCACCATGTTGCTGGAAGGCGTGTGGGATTATCACTTCGATCCCGGAACGAATGTCATCGACGTCCATATCAGTCGTCTGCGCCGCAAGGTGGATGGCGAGGGTGATCTTACGCTGATCCATACCGTGCGCGGCGCGGGATACAGGCTGGGCGGGTGAGCGCTGCTGTAATGGCGCTTTGGGATCGTGTGACACGATGGCTGCGCTCCTCTCATGTGCGGTTTCTGGGTCTCATCCTGCTGCTTGAATTGCTGTTCGGGGCGGCGGTGATGCTATCGGTGACGCAGTTGATCCGCGCCGAACTGGACGCAGCGGACAGCGATCTGGCAGGGCAGTTGCATAGCGATCTGGCGGCTGTGGCGCGGGAACAGGGGATCGAAGCGCTCGCGCGAATGATTGCCGCGCGCGTTGCCGACGACAGCGATGAAGTGATTCTGCTGAGTCGCCCCGATGGCAGGCGGATTGCCGGTAATCTCAGCACATGGCCGCCTGTCGTTCCGCCGGCTACCCGCTGGACAACGGTGGACCTGTATCGCACGGGTGACGATCAGCCGGGCCAGTTCGGCATATTGGCCGCGCGCCTGCCCGGTGGCGTGCGGCTGTTGGCGGGGCACCGCGTCGACGAAAGCGCTCAGTTCCGGCAAAGGGTCGAAAGCGCGCTAACGACCGCGCT
Organism: Sphingobium sp. BS19; assembly: GCF_027925545.1. Lineage (NCBI taxonomy): Bacteria > Pseudomonadati > Pseudomonadota > Alphaproteobacteria > Sphingomonadales > Sphingobiaceae > Sphingobium > Sphingobium sp. BS19. The sequence continues at coordinate 43,924 of NZ_BSEF01000014.1, read as the reverse complement.
CTGGATGGCCCTTCCGTTGGCATTGGCTGGTGCGTGGTTCGCGGTGCACATCATAGATCGGCGAATTGAGCGGATCGTGCTGACGGCGGGGCAAGTGCGTGCAGGCGACATTGCCCGCCGCGTGCCACTGGATGGATCGGGCGACAGTTTCGATCAACTGGGCGGCGCGATCAACGGGATGCTGGACCGGATCGGCGGGCTGCTATCCGAATTGCGATTGCTGACGGATAGCATGGCGCATGATCTGCGTTCACCGCTGACCCGGCTGCGCGCGCGGATCGACCGGGCGATGCTAAGCGACGATCCTGAAGCGTTGCGCGGTGCGATCGAGGGGATCGGGCGCGAGGCGGATCAATTGCTGGCGATGCTGACGACGGCGCTGGAAATCAGCAGGGCCGAAGCGGGTATCGGGCGGGATCGCTTTTCGGGTGTGGATCTGGCCGAAGCACTGACCGATCTGGCTGAGCTGTACGAGCCTCTGGTCGAGGATGGCGGGCGGCAGTTGGTGCTGGCGATCACTGCGCGTCCTGTCGTGCAAGCGCATCGCGAATTGCTGGGTCAGGCCGTGTCCAACCTGATCGACAATGCGCTGAAATATGGGGCGGGGCGGTTGACGCTCTCTCTAAGCCAGGACGCCGAAGGGGTCGTGATCGCCCTGAGCGACGAAGGGCCGGGGATTCCGCCAGAGCGGGAACGTGAAGCGACCCGCAGGTTTGGGAGGCTGGATGCGGCGCGTAGCGAAAGCGGCGCAGGCCTTGGCCTGTCGCTGGTAGCCGCTGTCGCGCAATTGCATGGGGGAACGATGCGGCTGGTGCGGGGCAACGGCACCTTTGCCGTGGAAATGTGCCTTCCGGCCTGAACCGGGGAAGTCAAGATGTTCAAACGATCGCGGCACGCTTCGGAGCACGCCTTGGGGGCCGTGCCGCGATCGCCTGAACCCCATGCGGTTAGTTAGCCGCGGGGGTGGCCGTGGTTGTCGTTACGGTCTTTTTCGTGACCTTGGCTGCCTTCACCGGCTTCGCTTTGTGGTGCTTGACGGCGGTGTGCTGCTTGACGGCCGTGGTCTTGGGGGCGGCAGTCGCAGCCGAAGCGATCATCGGGGTGGCAATGGCGGCAACGGCAACGAGGCCGGACAGGATCATGCGGTTGTTCATAATAAACTCTCCATCAAAACAGGCGGCCCATCGTGGATCGCACAGCCCTTATGAAGCATCCCGTCAGTCGGCACGCTGACGGCTGAATGAACTTTTTGACATGTTCCGGCGCGCGGTCAGTGATCGGATGCGGCGTGCGCCCCTATCCCGGTTTCGGAACGAATGCGCTGTGCATCATATCCCGCCTTGTCGATGGCAGCGCGCGGGCCGGTGTCGAGCCGCGAGATGAGCCAGATCGCGATGAAACCGGCAGGCACCGAGAAGATCGCGGGCGATGAATAAGGGAAAGGCGCGTTTGCCAGCCCCAGCACCTTTTCCCAGATTGCAGGGGACAGCACGGTCAGGACGAACGCCGTCAGCAAGCCGATGGCACCGCCCCATGCCGCGCCGCGCGTGGTGCAGCCTTTCCACAGCAGCGACAGGATCAGCACCGGGAAGTTGCCCGAAGCAGCAAGCGCGAAGGCTAGGCTGACCATGAACGCCACATTCTGCTTTTCGAATGCGATCCCCAGCGCCACGGCAACGATGCCGAGCGCCAGCGTCGTGATGCGCGAAACCTTCAGTTCCTCCGCCGATGTCACCGCGCCTTTGCGAATCACAGTGGCATAAAGATCATGGCTGACCGCCGATGCGCCGGAAAGGGTGAGGCCCGCCACGACCGCAAGGATGGTCGCAAAAGCGACAGCGGAGATGAAGCCAAGGAACAGGTTGCCGCCAATGGCGTGCGCCAGATGCATCGCCGCCATGTTGCCACCGCCGCGCAACGCGCCGTCCGCATCCAGATAGGAAGGATTGGTCGCCACCAGCACGATTGCGCCAAAGCCGATGATGAAGATCAGAATATAGAAATAGCCGATCCATGTCGTTGCCCACAGCACCGACTTGCGCGCTTCCTTCGCATCCGGAACGGTGAAGAAGCGCATCAGGATATGCGGCAGGCCCGCGGTGCCGAAGATGAGCGCGAGACCCAGCGACATGCCGGAAATAGGATCCTTGATGAAGCCCCCCGGCCCCATGATGGACAGACCTTTGGCGGCCGCGTCGGTAGCGTCGGCGCCACCGGCGGCGGCAAGCTGCGTCTTGACCTGCACCGCGCGGGCGAAGAGGGCCTCGGGCGAAAAGCCGAATTGCGCGAGGACGGATATCGCCATGAAGGTCGCGCCGGACAGCAGCATCACTGCCTTGATGATCTGCACCCATGTCGTTGCGCGCATACCGCCGAACAGGACGTAGAGCATCATCAGTACGCCGACGATCACGACAGCGTAGCTGTACGGCAATCCGAACAGCAATTTGATGAGCTGCCCAGCGCCGACCATCTGCGCGATGAGGTAAAAGGAGACGACCAGCAAGGTGCTGCCCGCCGCGAAGCTGCGCACCGGCGGCTGGGCAAAGCGATAGGAGGCGACATCGGCAAAGGTATATTTGCCGAGGTTACGCAGCCGTTCGGCCATCAGGAACAGCAGGATCGGCCATCCGACGAGGAAGCCCGTGGAGTAGATCAGCCCGTCATAGCCATCGACGAAGATCTGGGCGGAAATGCCGAGGAAGGACGCAGCGGACATATAGTCGCCTGCCATAGCAAGGCCGTTCTGAAAGCCGGTGATGCCGCCGCCTGCGGTATAGAAATCGCTGGCGGTCTGGGTTCGGGCGGCAGCAACCTTCGTGATCCAGAGCGTCAGGAGGACGAACGCGCCGAACATGGCGATGGCGACCCAGTTGATGGGTTGCTGCTGCATATCGCCGGTCAACGCATCGGCAAGCGCCGGGGCAGGGGCAATGAGCAGGGCGGCAGCGATGAAACGCCGCTTCATGCGCTCACTTCCGCCACGATCAACGCCAGTTCGCGATCGTACACGGTATTGCACCGCCAGACATACAGCCCCGTCAGTGCTATGGCGAACAGGATGAGGCCCATGCCGATGGGTACGCCGATGGACGTGACTCCCGTGCCGATGGGCGATGCCATCCATTGCTTTTCAAACGCCATCAGCAGGGTGAACACGGTGAACGCCCCCAGCATGATTGCCGCCAGCAACCAGCCAAGTCGGGACCGGCGCCGCACCAGCGAATGATAATGCGGGCTGGCATCCAGCCTGCCGATGATATCCTCTGCCACGCTCAGTCCCCTGGTTCGATGCTTTGTCATGCGTTGCCACGGTAGGACCATATGTCCGGGTAGCCAACAAGCGATCAAGGCGTTAAGGGGCTGCGCATGAACCGGCGGGGGGCCATCGGCGCACAAGCGCGACACCAGTGGATACTGGCGGTGCTGCTGCTTGCGATGTTTGCGCGCTTGCTGGTGCCTGCGGGCTGGATGCCGTCCACCGATGTCGGCCGGGGTTACACGATTACATTGTGTACCGGGTCTGGCGCGATGGCGGCCTGGGTCGATGCCGATGGCACGGTTCGCAAGAACAAGCCTGCGACCAGCGACCGTACCGATCAGCCCTGCGCCTTTGCCGGGTTCCTCAATATCGTCGCGCTGGCCGATCCGGTCGGGCAGGCCGTACGCTTTGTCCTGTTCGTTCTGCCGCAGGGCGTGCTGCCCATCGTCAGCGTGGCGATCGGGCGCGGTCTTGCCGCACCGCCGCCACCGCCTACCGGACCGCCCGCCATCCTCTGACACATTTGGCCCTGCGTGACGCGGGGCGCTTTTTGTTTCCAGAGGATATTTCCATGAAGAATTTTGCTCGCGCCCTTGCCGGCGCGTCGTTGCTTGCCGTTCTCGTTTCCACGCCCGCCTTTGCCGATGAAGCAAATGCACATGGCCCCATCATTGTTACGGCCGAGCGCATTCTGGCCGAAGCGCAGGCGCAAGCCGCGCGCACGCCGGGGGGAACCGATGTCGTGGCGGCGGAAGACTATAAGGACAAGGCCGCCGTCAACCTGCGCGATGCGCTGGGCTTTTCGCCGGGCGTTTATACGCAGCCGCGTTTCGGGCAGGAAGTGCGTGTGTCGATCCGCGGTTCGGGTCTGTCGCGTGGATTCCACATGCGTGGGCTGACGCTGTTGCAGGACGGCATTCCGATCAACCTTGCCGACAATAATGGCGACTTTCAGGAACTCGACCCCACCATCTTTCAGCATCTGGAAGTGTATCGCGGTGCCAATGCTTTGCGTTTCGGCAGCGCGACCTTAGGCGGTGCAATCAATGGCGTGACGCCGACTGGACGGACGGCGCCGGGCGTTACGCTGCGCGTCGACGGCGGGAGTTTCGATACATTTCGCGGGCTTGCCACCGTGGGGTATGCCGATGATCGCGCAGATGTATGGGTTGCCGTCGCAGGCGATACCTCCAGCAGTGACCGCCAGCATGGCGACCGACATGCGTTCCGGTTCAACGGCAATGTCGGCCTGCGCCTGACCGACCGAATCGAAACGCGCTTTTATGCCAGTGCACAGACGATCCGGCAGGAACTGGCCGGTGCGCTCAACCTCGCAACGGTGCTGAGCAAGCCTGAAACCGGGAATTTCGTCGGTAACCAGAAGCGCGATATCGATTCGCTGCGTCTGCAGAACCGCACGCGCATTTCCATCGGTGACACAGGGACGCTGGATGTCGGTGTCTTCCTGAACCAGAAGTCGCTTTTCCATCCGATCTTTCAGGTGATCGATCAGGATTCTACCGATTACGGCGTCTATGGCCGCTATGAACAAAGCTGGGATCGGGTGGCGCTGACTGCCGGTGCGACGAGCCGCTGGGGCCGGGTCAACGCGTTGCAATATACCAACGTCAATGGTCGAGCAGTCGGCGCGCCGAAGGCCAGTGCGCTGCAGACCGCGCGGACGACAGACATATATGGCGAGGTACGCGTCGCGCCGATTGCGGACCTGTGGCTGATCGCGGGCGGCGTGTATATCGACGGTCGGCGGACTGTCGACAATCGCCTTAATCCGCTGGCTAGCGATGGCGAGAGCTTCTCCGAATTCACGCCCAAGTTCGGCGTGCTGTATCAACCTTCCGCCGCCATTCAGCTTTATGCCAATTACAGCCGGTCGGCCGAGTTGCCCGGTTTCAGCGAACTGGCCGCAGCGCAGCCCAATCCGGGCTTCGTAGCGTTGAAGCCGCAGACGGCATGGACCGCCGAGTTCGGCACGCGCGGTAAGGTGGGCATTGCGTCCTGGGATGTCAGCTTCTACCGCGCCGACCTGAAGAAAGAGCTGCTGCAATACTCCGTGGTGCCGGGCGTGATTCCCGTCTCCACGTTCAATGCAGGCAAGACGCGGCATCAGGGGATCGAGGCGGGGTTGGACCTTGCATTGATGCCTTGGGCGACCTTGCGTCAGGTCTATACCCTGTCCGACTTTACCTTCCGCAACGATGTGCAGTTCGGCAACAACCGCCTGCCCGTGATCGCGACGCATCTTTATCGTGCGGAATTGCGGCTGGGGACGGAGGCATTCAAGGTCGCGCCCAATCTTGAGTGGGTGCCGCGTGCGGCTTATGCGGATTACTCGAACACCGTTCGCCCAGATGGCTATGTGTTGTTCGGCCTGACTGCACATGCAGAAGTTATGCCTGGCGTTACGCTGTTCGCCGATGCGCGCAATCTGACAGGTAAAAAGGCGGTGGGCGATATTTCGGCTGTCGTCACGGTGACACCTAATCCCGTTGCTGGCCAGCCGAGTACGCAGGCGCTTTATTACCCTGTCGAGCGTCGGGCATTCTCGCTCGGCGTCCGGGCAGCGTTTTAAAGGAAGGGCGAGTCATGGACAGCAGATCCTTTTATCGGACTGTGTGGCGCTGGCATTTCTATGCCGGGCTGATCGTTATGCCCGTGCTGCTGTGGCTCGCCACGACCGGCGCGCTCTATCTCTACAAGCCGGAGATCGAGCGCGCTTATTATGGCGGATGGACGCAGCGACACCTGGCCGGTCCGCCGGTCAGCCTCGCGCAGATTGCCCGCAATGTCGAAATCCAGACGCATGGCAAGGTGACCCGGATCGAGCGGCCAGCCGATCCGGGCGAAAGCTGGCGCGTCGGCGTGGCGATGCCGGACGGTGCAAAGCGCACGGCCTTTGTCGATCCGGCAATGGGTCTGGTGCTCGGTTCCATGAACGGTGGCGGGTTGATGGAGACCGTGAAGGAACTGCACAGCCTCGCGATCACAGGACCGGTCGGCAATAGGCTGGTGGAGATCGTGGCGGGGTGGGCGATTCTGCTTTGTATCACGGGCTTCATCCTGTGGTGGCCGCGTGGGACCAATCGCGCGCTGGCTCTGCGCGGTTCGCCCAGACACCGCCGGTTCTGGCGGGATTTCCATGCGTCCATAGGCGCGCTGGTCGGCGGCGTGCTGCTGTTCCTCGCGCTGACGGGTATGCCGTGGTCGGGCGTGTGGGGCGGATGGTTGCGCGATGGCGTGAATGCGGCAGGCTTGGGCCGTCCTGCCGCGCCGGTCCCGTCAGCGAGCGAACATGCCGATCATGAAACGACGCAGACGTTGCCCTGGTCGATGCGCGATGGGGCCATGCCGATGGCGCATCATGCTCATGCGATTGGACCCGACCGGGTTGCGGCAATCGCGGCGGGGCGGGGGATGGTCGGTGCGCTCAGCCTGTCGTTCCCCAAAGCGCCTGGTGCGCCGTGGGTCGCGACCGTTCCGGTAACGCGGGTGCAGGACAGCCATGTGCTGTTCGTCGATCCCGCCGACGGGCGCATATTGCAGGACGCGCGCTTTGCCGATTTCGGCGCGGGTGCGCAGGGTATCGAATGGGGCATCTACACCCATCAGGGCCAGCAATATGGTGAGATCAATCGTCTGATCATGCTGGCCGGATGCGTCGGCATATGGTTGCTGGCAGCATCGTCGCTGATGCTGTGGTGGCAACGCCGTCGCGATGGTCGTCTGTCGGCCCCGCCACGCGCCGTTCCCGAGCATGGGATGAAAGGCGTTGCGACGGCCATGCTGGCAATCGGTGCGCTGTTCCCCCTTACGGGGGCGACGATGGTAGTGGCGTTGGTCGGTGAGAAGCTGTTGCGGAAAGACGCCGCGGCTTAACGGGCGAAGCCGTGCATCCGGCGGCTCCACTGGAACGCAATCACGGCGGCCTTCGCCGGTTGGATGAGGGCCGCCGCCAGCACCAGCGCCAATATCGGCCACAGGAAAATCTGCACGCCCATCGGCACGCCCAGATGCACAGTCTCGATCATGATGGGCACGAGAATGTGGCCGAGCAGAATGATGACGATATAGGATGGGAAGTCATCCGCCTGATGCTGGTCCCACGCTGTCCCGCAATGGCTGCAAGCCGTAACGGGCTTCAGGAACCGTCCGAACATCTTGCCTTCGCCACATGCAGGGCACCGATTGCGGAGGGCGCGGAGCAGCGCCGGGCCGAAGGGGCGGGCCGGATCGGCAGGCAGGTTGTTCTGAGGCATGTTACCTAGATAGGGGCGAACGCGGAAAGTCGCAACGTTGCCCTAGCCATTCCCTGCGATCCTTGCCACAACAGGCAACCCATGCATTTGCCCGATCCGCCCGATCCCTTCATCCTGTTCGACGACGCCCGTACGCATAATGCCGCGCCTGCGCGGTTGTATCGCGATCCGGTGGAGACGATCGTTGCGCGCACCTATGCCGAGGTGCAGCCTGCACTCGACCGTATTGGCGAAGCGGCTGACCGCGGCCTTCATGCTGCCGGGTACATCGGCTATGATGCTGCCTTCGCGCTGGAAAGTCGCCTCGCGTCGTTGCAGCGCGCCCCTGGCGCGCATGATATGCCATTGATCTGGTTCGGCCTATTCGATGGCTTCCGCTTTGTGGCACCGGAAGATGTGCCTGCGATGCTGCCTCCGGTGGCCGACGCCCATGCCGGATCGCCGGTGCCGCTGATCGACGAAGCAGCTTATGCGCAGGCCTTTGCCGAGGTGCAGGAAGCGATCCGGTCCGGCGATATCTATCAGGTGAATCTGGCGTTCCCTTGCGATGTGCCGCTGCATGGCGATCCCCGGGAAATTTATGCGGCGATACGTCCGCATGCACGGGCAGGTTACGGCGGTATCCTGTTTACGGGTGACGACTGGCTGCTCTCTTTCTCGCCCGAACTGTTTTTTACGCTGGTGCGGGGGCAGCTGACGGCGCGACCCATGAAGGGAACGGCGTTGCGGGGTGTCGATGCTGCCACAGACGAGGCGGCGATGACGCACCTGCGCGAAGATCCCAAGCAGCGTGCCGAAAATCTGATGATCGTCGATCTGCTGCGGAACGACCTGTCGCGGGTTTCGCGGGCGGGGAGCGTTACGGTGCCGGAGCTGTTCCATGTCGAAACCTATCCGACGGTGCATCAGATGACATCGACCGTCCGTGCCCGGATATTGCCCGGATTGTCGGCAATCGATGTCCTGCGCACGATCTTCCCCTGTGGATCGATTACCGGCGCCCCAAAAGTGCGGGCGATGGAAGTGATCGGCGCAGTCGAGCCGTACATGCGCGGACCCTATACCGGGGCCATCGGGCGAATCGATGTCGACGGCAATGCCGCCTTCAATGTTGCCATCCGTACCATTTCCGTCAAAACAGGATCGAAAACCGGACGGATTGGGCTTGGGTCGGGGGTTATCGTGGATTCCGCGCGCGATGCGGAATGGCGCGAATGCCTCGACAAAGGACGGTTCCTCGATCCCTTGCAGGCGAATATGGAATGAGTGGAACGACGACGATCACGGCAGATGCACGACCCGGCGCGGACGAAGTCGAAGCCCGATACGATCTGATGGAGACAATGGCGTTCGATCCGCTGGAAGGAGTTCGCCTGCTCGACCTGCATATGGATCGGCTGAAAGGCAGCGCCGAAGCGCTGGGTTTCACGTTCGACCGGCACAATGCGCGCAATGAATTGCAGGCGGCGACCTTTCGCCTGCGCGAACGCAGCCGGGTGCGGATGCTGGTGTCGCGGCGAGGATCGGTGGCGATCGAAGTGCGCGAGCATCGGACCTGGCCCGAAGCGATCATGCGAGTCGCCGTGGTGCGCTGTCCGGTTCCTGCAGATGATTTCCGATTGGCGCACAAGACCACCGATCGGTCCATCTACAGGCAAGCGCTTAAAGCTGGACGCACCTACGAAGTATTGATGACCGATGCGTCGGGCTATCTGACCGAAGGCTGTTTCTCCTCTATTTTCGTGGAGCGGGGCGACAAGCTGGTTACCCCGCCGCTGCGCCGTGGCCTCTTGCCCGGTATTTTGCGGCAGAGCCTGATCGATCAGGGCCATGCGATCGAAGGCGACTTGCGGCCCTACGATCTGGAAAACGGCTTCTACATCGGCAATGCGTCGCGCGGGATGGTTGCGGCGCAAAAGGTGCCCGTGGGCGGATAATTCGCCACCAAAGCCGGTTGCCCCTCACTAGATTGCGCATTAAGGGACCGGGCGTTCGCTTTACCTGCGACCGCACACCCTTTTTACGAAAGAATCTTGTCCGATGACCCGCACCAGCGCCGCCCTTGGCCGCATCCAGCCCAGCGCCACCCTCGCCATGAGTGCGCGGGTCAATGCGCTGAAAGCCGCGGGCGTGGATGTGATTGGGTTGTCAGCGGGCGAGCCGGATTTCGATACACCCGATTTCATCAAGGAAGCCGCGATTGCCGCGATCCGTGGCGGCCAGACCAAATATACCGATGTCGACGGTACGCCTGCGTTGAAGGATGCCGTTGCGCTGAAGTTCAAGCGTGACAATGGCCTGACTTACGAGCGTAGCCAGATCAGCGTCAATTCGGGCGGCAAGCACACCTTGTTCAACGCGCTGGTGGCGACCGTGGATGTGGGCGATGAAGTCATCATTCCCGCGCCCTACTGGGTCAGCTATCCCGACATCGTGAACTATGCAGGCGGGACGCCGGTGTTCATCGAAGGCCCGGCGGCACAGGGATACAAGATCACCGCCGAGCAGCTTGAGCGCGCGATCACGCCAAAGACGCGCTGGGTCATGCTGAACTCGCCTTCCAACCCCTCGGGTGCCGCCTATTCGGCGGACGAATTGAAGGCGCTGGGCGAAGTGCTGCTGCGGCACCCGCATGTGCTGGTGATGACCGACGATATGTACGAGCATGTCTGGTACGCGCCGACCCCCTTTGCGACCATCGCGCAGGTTTGCCCGGAATTGTACGATCGCACCCTGACGGTGAATGGCTGTTCGAAGGCGTTCTCGATGACCGGATGGCGCATCGGCTTTGCCGGTGGACCCGCGTGGATCATAAAGGCAATGAGCAAGCTGCAGTCGCAGTCGACGTCCAACCCCTGCTCGATCTCACAGGCTGCAGCGGTCGCAGCGCTGACCGGTGAGCAGGATTTCCTCGAAGAGCGCAATGCAGCGTTTAAGCGTCGCCGCGACATGGTGGTCGCCATGTTGAACGATGCACCGGGTCTCAATTGCCCGACGCCCGAAGGCGCGTTCTATGTCTATCCCGATGCATCGGGCGTGATTGGCAAGACGACGCCGAAGGGCGTGAAGATCACGACAGACGAGGAATTAATTGCCTATTTCCTCGACGAAGCCAAGGTCGCAGCAGTCCACGGCGGGGCCTTCGGCCTTAGCCCGGCGTTCCGGATTTCCTATGCGACGTCCGAAGAAATCCTGAAAAAGGCCTGCACGCGCATTCAGGAAGCCTGCGCCGCCCTGAAATAAGGGCGATTCGAAACGATCAGTTTCATTCCCGCACCTTGTTTGGTGCGGGTGCAGCGTTATATGCGTTTCCAACAGCAACCTTGTTGGAATGCAGTTCATCGACTTTTCCGGCGGCTTTGTAGCTCGGTTGTGATGTCGATCACCGCATTCACGTAGGGGCAATGCAACTTTTCCTAACCAGTCACCGTAACTGGAAGTGAAGCAGACAAGAAAGGTACGCGACATGGTCGCATTCTTGAAATCGGACCTGTTCATGAAATTCATGGGCGGTTTTGTTCTTGGCACGGTGGGGTTTTTGACCCTTAATCCTGCCGGAGCACAATCGCATCAGGATGACCGACCTGCTGCCCACGTTCAGGAGCGGAGTTATGCAGACCTATAAAAGCCTTGTTCTCGCAATAGCCGTCGGTGGCGGCATGATGGGTGCTGTGTGGCTCTATGCACCGGGAGCGATCCCAGCGGCAATGGCCGCCGAAAAGGTCGTTACTGCTCCAGTTCCGCGTGTAGACGCACCGCCATCGGGCAAGATGGAAACGGCGGTATTTGCCGGGGGGTGCTACTGGGGCGTCGAAGGCGTTTTCAGCCACGTCAAAGGCGTACGCCGAGTCGAGCCGGGATTTGCGGGCGGCCCCGCGAATCGCAAAGTGAACTATGACATTGTCAGCAACGGCGACACCGGCTTTGCCGAGGCCGTGCGTGTGACCTACGATCCTCGCCAAGTGAGCTATGGCACGTTGATGCGCGTGTTCTTCTCGGTCGTCGCGGACCCTACGACGCTGAATTACCAAGGCCCCGACCATGGGACGCAATATCGCAGTGCGCTTTTCCCCACCAATCCCGCTCAAGCGAAAGCGGCCAGCGCCTATCTGGCCCAGCTTGGCCAGGGGCGTGTGTGGAAAGGCAAGATCGTGACGAAGGTGGAGCGGCTTAACGGCTTTCAGCTAGCCGATGCCTATCATCAGGATTTCATGAAGAACAATCCGCGCCACCCCTACATCCTGCGGTGGGATGCGCCGAAAGTGGCGGCGTTCAAACAGATTTTTCCGCAGAATTACAGCCCGAACTGGGTAAGCTGAGTTAGCCGATAGCGAGAAACCCTTCCCTTTGTCAGGGAAGGGTTTCTTGTATCTCAGCCTAAACGCCGCGACGCCCGGTAAAGAGCTGATAAATGCCAACGATCAGCGCCAGCACCAGCAGAATGTGGATGAGTCCGCCTGCAATGTGGAAGGCGAAAAAGCCCAAAGCCCACAATATCAGCAAGATGATTGCGATCGTCCAGATCATGTGCGTTTCCTTTCCTGCCGTCGGCACTTGCCGAGACTTAGAAATGAAACGTCAAGTCCACCCAATCGTTCCGTCATCGCCACGAATGGAGCCACGAATGGGGCCACGATAAAGGCGGACAGCAACCCTGCCATCCGCCAGTGATCTCTTATTTCGGCGAGAGCACCATCAGCATCTGACGGCCTTCCATGCGCGGATAGGCTTCGATCTTGGCGATTTCGACTACATTTTCCGCCACACGCTGCAACAGGGCCATGCCGAGTTGCTGATGCGAAAGCTCACGACCGCGGAAACGCAGGGTGATTTTCACCTTGTCGCCTTCCTCGATGAACGCATGGACCTTTTTCATCTTCGTATCATAATCATGATCGTCAATGTTCGGACGCATTTTGATCTCCTTGATCTCCTGCGTCTTCTGAGTCTTGCGAGCGATGTTCGCCTTTTTCTGGGCTTCGTATTTGAACTTGCCGACGTCCAGGAATTTGCACACTGGCGGATCGGCGTTCGGGGACACTTCGACCAGGTCCAGGCCCACTTCGGCGGCCTGTTCGATCGCTTCCTGCGTAAACATCACGCCCAGATTTTCGCCCTCTTCGTCGATCACGCGCACCTTCGGAACGCTGATGAATTCATTGTAGCGGGGGCCGGATTTCGGCATCGGCGCCAATGGGCGGCGCATCATCGGGGGACGTATAGCAGACTCTCCTGTGGTCGTTGAAACAGCGGACATATAGCGCGTTTAAAGAATGTCGAAAAGGGCCGCGTGCCCCACGAGACTCGAAGGGCAGCGGCCTGTGACATCAGCGCCTCACTGCATATCGGGTGGTGTGGCCAATTTTGCAAGGCTTTCGATGGCGTCTTCCAGCGACAACACGGCCTGCGCCTGCTCGCCCAGGGTCCGCATCGCGACCGTGCCTTCGTCTGCTTCCCGCTTGCCCACGACCAGCAGTTTGGGGACTTTTGCAAGGCTGTGCTCGCGCACCTTGTAGTTGATTTTCTCGTTGCGCAGGTCGAGTTCGGCTCGGATGCCTGAGGCGCGCAGCTTCTCCACTACGTCGCGGGCATAGTCATCGGCGTCGGACACGATGGTCGCGACGACCGCCTGTACGGGCGCGAGCCAGACGGGGAAACGACCGGCATGATGCTCGATCAATATGCCGATGAACCGCTCGAACGTGCCAAGAATGGCGCGATGGAGCATGACGGGACGATGCCGTTCGCCGTCTTCGCCGATATAGCTGGCGTCGAGTCGTTCGGGGAGGACATAGTCGAGCTGGATCGTGCCGCACTGCCACGTCCGCCCGATCGCGTCGGTCAGGTGGAATTCCAGCTTGGGCGAATAGAACGCGCCTTCGCCGGGCAGCTCTTCCCAGCCATATTCGGGACCGGCGCGACCGGCCTGCGCCACCGCGTCGCGCAGGCTCTGTTCGGCCTTGTCCCACATTTCCTCGGTGCCGAAGCGCTTTTCGGGGCGCAACGCCAGCTTGATCGCATAGCTTTCGAAGCCCAGATCTTTGTAGATCGTGTCGAGCAGGTTGCAGAACAGCCGCACTTCCTCGACGATCTGATCCTCGCGGCAGAAGATATGTGCGTCATCCTGCGTAAACTGGCGCACGCGCATGATGCCGTGGAGCGCGCCATGCGGCTCATTGCGATGGCAGCAGCCGAACTCGGCCAACCGCAGGGGCAAGTCGCGGTAGCTCTTGATACCCTGACGGAAGATCAGGACGTGCGCGGGGCAGTTCATGGGCTTCAGCGCCATCAGGTCCGACTTGCCGGACAGCACCGGGCCTTCATCTTCGGTGTTCGGCACTTCGTCCGGCACGACGAACATGTTCTCGCGATATTTGCCCCAGTGACCGGATTGCTCCCATTGGCGCGCATCCATCAATTGCGGAGTTTTGACTTCGCGATAGCCTGCGTCGTCGAGCTTGCGGCGCATATACGCTTCAAGCTGACGCCAGACGATATAGCCTTTGGGATGCCAGAAGACCGAGCCTTGCGCTTCGCTCTGAAGGTGGAACAGGTCCATTTCCTGCGCGATCTTGCGGTGGTCGCGCTTGGCGGCTTCTTCGAGGCGTATCAGATGCGCGTCGAGCTGCTTCTTGCTCAGCCAGCCGGTGCCGTAGATGCGGCTGAGCATCGCATTGTTCTGATCGCCGCGCCAATAGGCACCCGAAACGCGCGTCAGCTTGAATGCCTGCGGATCGACTTTGCCGGTGGAGGCAAGATGCGGCCCGCGGCACATGTCGAGCCATTCGTTGCCGGACCAGTAGACCGTCAGTTCCTCGCCATCGGGCAGACCGGCTGCCCACTCGGCCTTGAAGCTTTCGCCTTCGGCCGTCCAGCGCGCGATAAGGTCTTCGCGTGACCATACTTCGCGGCGCAAGGGCTTGTCGGCGGCGATGATCTTGCGCATCGCCTCTTCGATGGCGGGCAGATCTTCGTCGGTGAACGGACGATCCTTCGGCGCGAAGTCGTAATAGAAGCCGTCGTCGGTGGACGGGCCGAAGGTGATCTGCGTACCCGGAAACACCGCCTGCACCGCTTCGGCCAGGATATGCGCGTAATCGTGGCGTACCAGTTCGAGTGCGTCGACTTCGTCGCGCGCGGTGACGAGCGAAAGCTGCGCATCGGCGTCCAGCGGGCGCATGATGTCGCGCAGCTCGCCGTCGACCTTGGCCGCCAGCGCTGCCTTGGCAAGCCCCGGCCCGATGGCCGCTGCAATCTCCGCCGGGGTAGTGCCGGGCGCGACTTCGCGCACGGAACCATCGGGCAGGCTGATCTTGAGCAACTGGGACATGAGGAGGGCATTGCCTTTATTCGCGGGGTTTTATGAGCGTTGCATGTGTCCAGCAGTGGCCACGAAGTCAAGGGCGAGGCCAACTCTCGCTTGACACTATGGCGCGTCCCGGCTTCCTAGCTGCGGGGTCGGATCAGGGGGAACAGTTTTGCAGGACGAACAGCATAGCGCCTTTGCGTTTCACGGAAGCTGGCGGGAATATGCGCCGATTGCGTTCACCAATCTGCTGCTTACCATCGTGACGCTGGGCATCTACCGGTTCTGGGCGACGACACGGACGCGGCGTTACCTGTGGGCGCAGACGCGCTTTATCGACGATAGGCTGGAATGGACGGGGACAGGCAAGGAACTGTTCGTCGGCTTCCTATTGGTATTGGTGCTGTTCGGTATTCCGTTCATCTTCCTGCAGTTCGGCGCGCAGGCGCTGATTTTCCAAGGCTATCCCGGCGTTGCCGCAGCGCTTGGTTTCGTTGCGACGCTCTTCATCTTCTATCTCGTTGGGATCGCGCGATATCGGGCGCTGCGCTATCGCCTCAGCCGCAGTTATTGGCATGGTATTCGTGGCGGGTCTGACGATCAGGGCTGGTCTTACGGCCTGTCCTATATGGGGAAAACATTTGTTGGCTACATCGCGCTTGGCCTCTTGATTCCCTGGGCAATGATGTCGCTGTGGAACCAGCGGTGGAGCGCGATGAGCTTCGGCCCGTTTCAATTCCGGTCAGACGGCAATGCAAGCGCGACGATGAAGCGGTTTTTGCTGTTTTATATCCTGCCGTTTGTCATCGCGATTGCCGGAGGTGTCGTGGCTATGTCCATGATGCCAAGCTTGATGAATGCCGAGCGCTCCGGCAGCGGTGTAGCGGCAGGCATCCTTGCAATCTTCCTATTGGTGTTCGGTTTCTACATCCTGCTCGGCCTGATAGCCTTGGCCTTCTACGCCAAGTTCTTTCGCGTGGCGGTTGGCGGACTGGCGCTTTCCGATCTTGATTTTCAGTTCACGGCCAGCACCAAGCAATGGCTCAAGCTGTTTCTGGGCGACGTCGCTCTGGTGATCTGTACGTTGGGGGTCGGTGCGATCTTTCTCACCTATCGTCATTGGGCGTTCTTTATCCGGCATATGGAAGCGACCGGCGAAATCGACTTGAACCGCCTCACCCAATCGACCACTCGCACGCCGGGTCAAGGCGAAGGGTTGCTCGACGCATTCGATGTTGGTGCGATCTGATATGGAAGAGGGCGCGCCCGACATACGGCCTTGGCATTATGACGGGCGCAATGCGTGCCGGTGGCATCCGCGCATTGCAATCGCTGACGACAGCTTTCGACTGATCGGTGAGGATTGGGAGAGCGGTCCCTATCTGTGGGCCGATCTGATCGCGCTGGATGGTACGGGCGGACGTTCGATTTACGGTCTGAAGGACGAAAGCGGCTGGCGGCTGGGTTTCGACGGGCCGCCGCCGTCGGACTTCGCTGCGCATTTGCCCAAGCCCGCCCGTTATGGCGGGTGGATCGATGGCGTTGGCCTGACACGCGCTGTAGCGGCATTCGCGGTCGTGGCGGCGGCGGTGATCTACATCGGCGTGGAGGCACCGGGCTGGATCGCGCCGCTCGTACCGCGCAGTTGGGAAGAAAAGCTGGGTGAAGCGATGGTCGGCGATTTCGGCGGACGCTTCTGCCGCACGCCGCAGGGGGTCAAGGCGCTGGATGCGCTGATCGCGAAGATGGACCCCGATGCCGACGCGCGTGCAATCGAGATCGCCAATGTGCCGATGGTGAACGCGGTGGCGCTGCCTGGTGGCCGCATCATCCTGTTCGACGGGCTGATCCAGGCGGCGGCATCGGGCGATGAAGTCGCAGGCGTACTGGGCCATGAGCTGGGTCATGTCCGGCATCGCGATACGATGGCGGGGTTGATGCGCCAACTTGGGCTCAGTGTCGTGCTGGGCGGGTTTTCTGGCGATGTCGGCGGATATGTGAACGGGTTGCTGTCGCTCAGCTACGGTCGCGACGCCGAGGCGCGCGCCGATGTGGCGTCGATTGCGACGATGAAGGCTGCGAACATATCGCCCGCCGATACCGCGCAATTTTTCGCGCGCATGAGTAAAGGCGAACCGGAAGCTGGGCGCATGGCGCAAGCGATGACCTGGCTCTCTTCGCATCCCCTGTCGACCAAACGGCGCGCGCTGTTCGCGGGCAGCGCGGTCAAAGGGCATCGATATGCGCCCGCGCTTTCGCCACGCGAATGGCAGGCCTTAAGAACAATGTGCAAGAGCGACCCGACCGTGAAATCGGGCTGGGGCTGGCAACGTTAGGCGGCTATTTCTCCGGCGTTGCCCGTCAGTACCCAATGTTCGGCGTCGATAGCGCTGTCGAACATCATCGCCTGATCGCGGACCAATATGCGCCGCGTCTGCATGCGCGAGAGCGAGCTGCCGGTGACGACGGCAATTCGGCGGGACTTGATCGGGGCGCTTGCGATAACATGCTGAAAGCAGGCAACCACCTCCTGCGCCTGCAATGTGCATTCGCTGGTGTCGACCAGCATGCTGTGCTCGCCGGAGCGATAGCCTAGATTTGCCACCATGACCTGGACTTCGTTACCGAAGGCTTTGACCTCGTCAGCCATCAAAAAGCCCGATAGCTTTACGCGCAGAAGTTTGTTCGTTGTATCTACAGTAATGCTATACATCGTGATCCTCCCTATGTCCGGCTTAGTTCGGCTTCCTTGCCAATGGGTTAAGTGCATCGGGGGGGTCGAAAAAACATCAGTGTGGGTGCATAGCGACCCTATGACAGATCTTGCGCCATTCCATTTTCTCGCCCGGCCCGATGGCTTGCGTCTTGCCTATCGTCATCGGCAAGGTTCCGGACCGACGATCGTGTTCCTGCCCGGCTATATGTCCGACATGGAAGGCGGGAAGGCGATCGCGCTCGATGCGTGGGCCGGTGCGTGCGGACGGGCGATGCTGCGGCTCGATTATTCGGGCAATGGCGCGAGCGATGGTGCCTTTACCGATGGTACGCTGGCAATCTGGCGGGACGACGTGCTGTTGTTGATCGATCGGCTGATCGAGGGGCCGGTGGTGTTGGTGGGATCGTCCATGGGAGGATGGCTAGCGCTGCTGGTCGCTCTGACGATTCCCGAACGTGTTGTCGGACTGGTCGGCATTGCCGCCGCGCCGGACTTTACGGAATGGGGTTTCACCGAGGCGCAGAAGACGCAGTTGCGCGATGAAGGGCAGATCGTCGAACCAACGCCTTATGGCGATCAGCCTTATGTGACTACGCGCGCCTTTTGGGAATCGGGGCAGGCGAACCTGTTGCTGCGCGCGCCGATTGCGATCGATTGCCCGGTGCGCCTGTTGCAAGGGCAAGTCGATCCCGATGTGCCGTGGTCGACAGCATTGGATATTGCCTCTGCACTGCGTTCATCGGATGTGCAGACGCTGCTGATTAAGGACGGCGACCATCGCCTGTCGCGTGAGAGCGATATTGCGCTCCTCATTCGCGCCGTTGCCAGCCTGCCGGAGACTTCATGATCCTCGCTACTCTCCTTTTGCTCCAGGGCTTCAGTCCTGAAACCAATGCCGTCATGGATCGATCAAAACGCGAAGCGGCTGCCGCCCGCACTTCCAATTCTGCGCCAGTCGCGCCGCAGCCTAAATTGCCCATGACGCCAGAAATGGCGGCGAAGTTTCAAGCCTGCGTCGATACGGCCACCGGCGACCCTGAGGCAGGCATTCGTTTTGCCAATGCGTGGCGTCTGGATGGCGGCACCTTCCATGCGCGGCAATGTCTGGGTTTTGCCTATGCCAATGCGGAGCGATGGGCGCCTGCGATGGTCGCGTTCGAACAGTCGGCGGACGAGGCCGAGCGCGCGGGCGACATTCCCAGTGGTGCACGGTTGTGGGCGCAGGCAGGCAATGCCGCGCTGGCCAGCGGCGACGCCGCCAAGGCGCGCACCTATTTCGATGCGGCGCTGGCACGCGGTCTGCCCGATGGCATGGAAAAGGGGGAAGCCTATCTCGATCGGGCGCGGACGCTTGTGGCGCTGGGCGAACTGGGCCCGGCACGGGCCGATCTGGACGTGGCGCTGGATCAGGCGCCCAAGGATCCGCTCGCCTGGCTGCTATCCGCAACGCTGGCGCGCCGGGCAGGGCAGATAGGTCTGGCGCAGCAGCATATTGCGCGTGCCGTGCAAATGTCGCCGGACGATGCCTCCGTCGCGCTGGAGGAAGGCAATATCGCTGTGCTTAGCGATCATGCCGATGTCGCCCGGTCGGCATGGCAGCGCGCCGTCCGCCTCGCGCCGCAGAGTATTGCGGGCAAGGCGGCGGCGGACAGCCTTACGCGGCTTGATGCGAAGCCAGCCCCCGCCGCGCCGGTGAAAACGACCCCTCAGTCCAGATAGAAGTCGACGGTCGTGACGACGCGTACCTTTTTGTAGGGTGTGTCGCTGCCGCTGCCCGATTGTTCGCCGTCGCGTGCGTCGATGGAGAAATAGCCTTGCGTGGCGCTCTTGATGCCGCCGACGCCTGTGCCGCTGTCCTTGGCGAATTGTTCGGCGGCCTTGCGGGCATCGCGGGTGGCTTCGGCGACCATGGTTGGCTTGACGTCGTTTAGCTTGGTGAAGCTGTATACCATGCCCGATCCTTCCTGCAGCACGACGCCGCGACGGACGAGATCGAACTGTCCGGCAACAGCCTTTTGCGCGCGGGCAATGTCATTGGTGCGCAGTTGCATACGCTGGTTGATCGTGATGGTGTTCACGCCGTTATTGTAGAACTGATTGACGTTGACGCCGCTGGGGCGAAGCTCTTCGACTTTGAATCCGAGGCCACGGAAATAGTCCTGCAGCGCCTTGCTGTTCGCATCGATCTCCGCGCGGACCGTGGGCAGATCGAACCCGGTCGCAGAGTAAGCGATGGTCCAGGTGGCAAGATCGGCGGTCACATCCTTTTCGGCAAGGCCGCGGACCGTGACGGAGCGGTCGGCCGCCTTGGCGCGGGTCAGGCCGTCGCCCAGCAAGTATCCGCCCACGACAACGCCTACGCTAAGCACTGCAGCGCTCGCCAGCAGCATCAGGTTGCGCTTTTCCAATACGCCGGTCATTTATCTCTCTCCCGCTCTTCATCATGGGCCATGAGAACCCTATGTCCTCGGTAAGCCTTGGCAGCTACTGCCATCAGAGAGATGAACCGTTGCTTGATGACGGCGAATGGAGTTCTAATGCCCAAATACCTGCACACCATGATCCGCGTGACGGACATCGAAGCTACCGTGCGTTTCTTCAAATTGCTTGGCTTGGATGAGCAAAAGCGTTTCGACAATGCGCAAGGGCGCTTTACGTTAGTCTTTCTTGCAGCGCCCGGTGACGAGGACGCGCAGGTCGAGTTGACGTATAACTGGGATCCCCAGGAATATGATGGGGGGCGCAATTTCGGGCATTTGGCGTACCGAGTCGAGAATATCTACGACACGTGCCAGCGGTTGATGGACGCAGGGGTGACGATCAACCGTCCGCCGCGCGACGGACATATGGCGTTCGTGCGCACGCCGGACAATATCTCGATAGAATTGCTGCAGGACGGACATCTGGAGCCTGCCGAACCTTGGGCGTCCATGCCCAACACCGGGATATGGTGAGCACCATGGCGCTGGAAGTCGTTCGGATACCGGTACTGTCGGACAACTATGTCTGGCTGATGCACGATGATGTGAGCGGGGAGACGGTGGTGGTCGACCCCGCTGTCGCCGATCCGGTCCTGAACGTAGCGGCGGAGCGCGGCTGGACCATCACCCAGATTTGGAACACACATTGGCACGGCGATCATGTTGGCGGCAATGCGGCGATAAGGGATGCCACGGGCTGTCGCATAACCGGGCCGGCGGCGGAGGCAGACAAGATCGCGACGCTGGACCGCACCGTAACCGAAGGCGATGTCGTTCGGATCGGTGCGCATAGCGCGATGGTGAAAGCGGTGCCAGCGCATACGGCGGGTCATATTGCTTACCACATGGAAGGCGACGACATTCTGTTCATCGGCGATACCTTGTTTGCGATGGGTTGCGGGCGTCTGTTCGAAGGGACGGCGGCGCAGATGTTTGCCAACATGCAATGGCTCACCACGCTGTCCGATGAGACGACGGTTTATTGCGCGCATGAGTATACGCAGTCGAACGGGCGATTTGCGCTGGTCGCCGAGCCTGACAATGAGGCGATCCGTACGCGAATGGTGCATGTCGATGCCGCCCGTGCGCAAGGAGAGGGCACGGTGCCCACCACCATCGGCCTGGAACGCGCGACCAACGTGTTTCTGCGCGCGAAGGATGCCGAGCATCTCGGGCAATTGCGCGCCGCGAAGGACGCTTTCTAGCGTTACGCTTTATACAAGGCGTCCATTCGCTGCTGATAGCGCGTGCGGATCACGTGGCGGCGGATTTTCATCGACGGCGTCATTTCTTCATTGTCGACGCTAAACGGCTCGTCGGCCAAAACGAAGCGCCTCACGCGCTCGGTGACGGACAGGTCGGCATTCACCTTGTCCACGGCTTCGCGTATGGCTGCGATGAAGTCTGTGTTCTGGCTCAGGCTGGGCAGATCGCTTGCCACGCCTTTTGCCTTGGCCCAGTCGCGGACCCACTCGGCATCCGGCACGATAAGGCCGACGATGTAGGGCCGCTTGTCGCCCGACACCATCACCTGCCCGATTTCCGGTTGCAGCGTCAGCATACCTTCGATTTTCTGAGGTGCCACATTGTCGCCCTTGTCGTTGACTATCAGATCTTTCTTGCGGTCTGTGATCTTGATGCGACCTTTGGCGTCGATCTCGCCGATGTCGCCGGTATGGAGCCATCCGTCGATCAGTACGCGCTCACTTTCCGCCGGGTTGCGCCAGTATCCGTGCATGACCAGTTCGCCGCGCACCAGCAATTCGCCATCTTCGGCGATCCTGACTTCTACGCCGTCGAGCGGTGGCCCGACTGTGTCCATAGCGATGCCGACTTTAGGTCGGTTGCAACTGATGACCGGACCTGCCTCCGTCTGGCCATAGCCTTGCAGCATGGTGATACCGAGCGAATGGAAGAATATGCCGACATCGGGATTGAGCGGCGCGCCGCCTGACACCATCGCCTTGATTCGCCCGCCGAAGCGCTGCTGCACTTTTGGCCGGATGGTGCGATCGACCAAAAGACGCATGGGTAAGTCGAGCAGACTGGATCGCCCGGTCAGGCGCTTCTCACCAACGCGCAGCGCCTGGTTGAGGAGCATCATCGGCACCTTGCCCTGCTTCTCTATGCCCTTGAGTACGCGGGCGCGCAGCACTTCGAACAGGCGGGGGACGACAACCATGAGGGTCGGACGAACTTCCTCGATATTCCCGGCCAGTTTCTCCAGGCTTTCGGCATAATAGATTTGTGCGCCGGAAATGATCGGAAGGAACTGACCACCGCTATGCTCATAAGCATGGCTTAAGGGGAGGAACGATAAGAAAATCTCGTCTTCCCAACCGCCGAAATCCTCGATCAGCAGCTTGAGCGCGCCTTCGACATTGCACAGAATGGACCCGTGATGCTGCATCACCCCGCGCGGGGCGCCGCCCGTGCCGCTGGTGTAGATGATGCACGCGAGGTCGTCGCGCGTTGCCGTCTGCGCGGCGGCGCAGGCGGCGACGTCTGCGGGATGCGCGGCGATCAGCGTGTCCCACAGCGCGCAGCGTACCGAATCGCCCTGCATCCCCCGGATCGGTTCCATCCCGATGACCAGACGGGCCTGCGAACGCAGGACGGCGGGGAGCAAGGTCTTGGCGAGCTTGGCGGTGGACACGATGACGGCTGTCGCGCCGCTGTCGGTCAGAATATGCGCATGATCGCGTATGGTGTTTGTGGTGTAGGTCGGCACGGTGACGCAGCCCGCCGCCATGATTGCCAGATCTGCGATGCAGAATTCCGGTCGGTTTTCGCTGACCAGCATCACACGGTCGCCGGGCCGCAAACCTTCCGCCTTTAACGCTGCCGCCAGGGAAGCGACCTGTTGCGCGACATCTCGCCAGCTTAGCGACTGCCACATTCCATCACGTTTGCGCGACAGGAACGGCGCGTCGCCGCCTGCTTGTGCGCGGGCAAAGAACATGGCGGTCAGGCTGGGAAAGCGTTCAATCGTGCGCATCTGATCTCCTGCGGCTTATACGCCCATCCTGCCGGAAGGGTTGCCGATCCGTTGATGTATAATGTCGGCGTGTCGTAAGAGCCAGTTGTGCTTGGTTGTTATTCGGTTCGCGATTCGCCCGGACCGCGTGGATCGGCGGCACCTACCCAGTGACCGTTTTCAAAGGCGGCGGAGTTGGCCTTAAGGCCCAGTTTCGCGACCGTCACCTTGTGGCCCAGCGCTTCCATCGCGGTTTTCATCGGCTCCAGCGTGGTGCCTTGCTCCAGAATGATGCCGTTCTTATTGAAGTAGACGAGGCCAAGCCCAATCGAATCCATTGCCGACAACCCCCAGTCGAGCCGCGCGATAAGCGCCTTGGCGACTTGCATGATGATCGTCTTGCCGCCCGCCGCGCCTACGGTGAATATCGCCTTGCCCGTTTCGTCGTAGACGATTGTAGGGGACATCGAAGAAAGCGGACGTTTGCCGGCCTCGACACGGTTGGCGACCGGCGCGCCGTTCTTTTCCGGGGCGAAGGTAAAGTCGGTCAGTTCGTTGTTCAGCATATAGCCGTTGGCTACCAACTGGCTGCCGAAGGGGCTTTCGACGGTGGAGGTCATGGTGGCGATGTCGCCTGCGCGGTCTATGGCGATGAAATGGGTTGTCCCGTGGACTTCGGAAGAAATCGCAGCCGTCCGGGGTTTGGCGCCGGGAGGCGTACCGGCTTCATAAGCGGGCAAGCTCTTCTTTTCGGACAGAAGCCGCGACCGGGACGTCAGATAGGCTGGATCGATCAGCCCCGCGACCGGCACGTCCACGAAGTCGCGGTCGGCCAGATAGGTCTCACGGTCGGCATAGGCCAGTTGCATGGCCTCGGCGATAAGGTGCCAGGCGACAGGATTGTCCTTGCCCAATGCCTTCATGTCGAACCGTTCGACCATGCCGAGAATCTGCAGCACAGTGGTAGCGCCAGAAGACGGCGGACCCATGCCGCAAATGGTATAGACGCGATAATGGCCGCATACGGCAGCGCGCTCCTTCGCCTGATAGCCTGCAAGATCGGCAACAGTCAGCGGGACGGGGTTTTTTGGCGCGCCGGAAACCGCTGCGCTGATCGCTTCTGCGTTAGCGCCGCTGTAGAACGCCTCCGGCCCTTTCGCGGCAACATCCTTCAAGATCGCGGCCAGCGCCGGATTGCGGATGTGCGTGCCGACCGGAACTGGCGCGCCGTCCTTCCAGTATAACTTTTGCACCTCGGGGAAATCGGCATGGATTTTCTGGACGGCGGTCAGCGAGTTGAACAGTCGGGGCGTTACGTCATAGCCGCCTTCCGCCAGCTTGATAGCGGGACCGAAGAGGTCCGCCCAGGGCAGCTTCCCCCATTTGGCATGCGCCTTCGCCATTAGTGAGACATTGCCCGGTACGCCGACCGAATAGCCGCCCGGCCAGGCGTCGATGAAAGAGAGTGGTGCGCCGTCCGCGCCGACAAAGCGTGTCGGCGTCGCAGCGGCGGGTGCCGTCTCGCGTCCGTCGATAGTGTCGATCAGGCCAGTGGACGCCTGATGATGGACGAGGAACCCGCCGCCGCCGATGCCGCTGGATTGCGGTTCCACAACGGTCAGCGCGAGCATCATCGCCATAGCGGCGTCGGTGGCGCTGCCGCCTTTGTGCAGAATTTCCATGCCCGCGTCGCTGGCGCGCGGATCGGCAGATGTAACAACCCCTTGGGCAAGGGCGGGCACCGGGAGGATGAGAAGGGCGAGCGAAACGAAGAGGCGTTGGATCATGCGCGCCAGACTATCGGCTGGCGGTGGTCCGGCAAGTCTTTTGTGGCGCTTGGCAATCAGGCGTCGATCCCGACCGCTTGTGCGATGTTGGTGAAGCCATCGCGCGCCATCAGGCTTTTGAGACCTTTATGGATGCTGCGCGCCAGCATTGGCCCTTCATACACCATCGCACTGTATATCTGGACGAGCGACGCGCCTGCCCGGATGCGCGCATAGGCTTGCTCGGCGGTCGATATGCCACCGACCCCGATCAGCGGAAGGGTCGTGCCGACGACCTGGCGAAAATCGCGCAGCCGTTGCAGCGACAGGTCGTGAAGCGGCGCGCCTGACAAGCCGCCGCTCTCGGCAGCATGCGCAGAGGTTAAAGATGGGCGCGATATCGTAGTGTTGGATATAATGAGCGCGTCGATCCGGTGGGTGATACATGCATCCGCTATATCGGCGATGTCGGCAGGTTCGAGATCTGGCGCGACCTTCAGGAAGATCGGCGTTCTGTCGGCGCCACGGGCATCCATGACCGCAGCCAGCAAGGCGTCCAGAGCAGCCTTATCCTGCAAGGCGCGCAGGCCCGGTGTATTGGGGGAGGATATGTTGACGGTCAGATAATCGGCAAGCGGAGCCATTGCCCGCACGCCCGTCGCATAATCGGCGATGCGATCGGTCGCGTCCTTGTTCGCGCCGATATTGATGCCGACGATTCCCGAACCCTTGGGGCGCCTGGAAATGCGCGCTGCCGCTGCGGCCTGCCCACCATTGTTGAAGCCCATGCGATTGATGACTGCCCGATCCTCGACCAGTCGGAAAAGCCGCGGGGCAGGGTTGCCACCCTGGGGCAGAGGCGTCAGCGTCCCAAGTTCCGCGAAGCCGAAGCCTAGCCCGTGCATCTTGTGCGCGACCATGCCGTCCTTGTCGAAGCCAGCGGCCAGACCCACCGGGCCGGGAAAGGTGAGGCCGGCGACTTGGCTGATTAACATCGGTTCGGGCTTTTGGCGCGCCCCGAGGGGCAGCATATGCAACAACTTGAGCGTCAGACCATGCGCTGTTTCTGAATCGATACGAAAAAGAAATGGGCGAAGGAGGGGGTAAATCATCCTTGCCCTATGCCAGCCGACCGGTTGTGCGTCAAAGCGCGACTATGGCCGTGTTACCTGTGACAAGTGCGCAACATCTGAACACGGAAAGTTGTACGGCCGTGATGTTTAGATGCGTCAAATGTCGAATCCATACAATAAAATTGCAGCAATAATAACTTACAGGGCTCCTGCGACCCGAAGGACTCTAGTCATTGACAAAGAGACCTTTTCCTAGGCCCGGACGGAAAACCGTCCGGGCCTTTTTTAGTATGTTTTCTGGATTCATCTGGGGGGTTTGCGGAACGAGTATCGGTGCTCGAATGTTGCCGACAATCACAAAGACATTGCTTAGGATGCAACGGAGCGTATTGCATAAATGGGGGGGGTAGAGATGCGCATGGATGGGAGCATGGCAATTGCAGCAGTCCGTGAAGGGATAATTTTGCTGCCCTGCGTTTTCCTCCGGTCCCCTGTTCGGCTTTGAAGCCCATGGCTACGCATCCTAACCCGGCACCTGCCCCGGACCTTGCGCCCGTCGATCTTCACTATTTTGCGCCTCCTGTGGCGCTGCGCAGCTATTTCGGATCCTTGTACCGTTTCACCGTAACTTTGCCGTCCTATCGCGACGTTACGCGGGCGGATGCCGGGCAGTTGCGCTTCATGATGTCGGGTGATGGCCACTACACCTTTCACGACGGACGCGATGTGGCGACGCCGGAGGTGTGCTTGCTGGGCCCTACAATGGGGGCAACGAGTTTCTGTCTGGACAGCCCCTCGGATGTATGGGGCGTTTCGCTATTGCCTCTTGGGTGGTTCGCGCTGGATGGCGGCGATGTTAGCCGCATGGTGGATGGTTTGGCCGACATGACGGTGGAGCATGGTCCCGACTATGCGACATTGCTCGAGCAGTTGCGCGATATCAGAACGGATAATGTCGAAAGTGCTGCCCGCATCTGGGCCTTTTTGGGATCGCGGTTGCAGCCAGTCTCTTCGACCAGGCAGGGAGTCATCGAAAGCGTCGATGCGTGGCTGAGTGACGAACATTCGCCGCGCGTCGCCGATCTGGTCACAGCGACCGGGCTTTCCGATCGGCAGGTCGCGCGAATCACCAACCGGCTATATGGCGGTCCGCCAAAGCTGCTGGCCCGTAAGTATCGCGCGTTAAGGTGCGCCGTGAGGATCGCGGTCGATCATACGCCTTGGCAGGAACTGTGCGATTCATCGACATTCTACGATCAGTCGCATTTCATTCGCGAGATCAAACATTTCGTCGGTCTGACCCCGCATCAGCTGATGACCGACCCTACCGAAGTCGCGCGCCTGACCCTGCAGCGGCGCGACATGGGCATGGCCATGGCGGAGATCAATCGGATCAGTTGACCCGCAAGGGTTGATTTCGCGCCCTTTTGGGACCACATGCCAATCGGAACGATTTACTCCGATTGGGATTCGCCATGCGACTGTCCAGCCTTGCCGACTATGCCATTGTCGTAATGTCCGCCGCCGCGCGTGCGGATGGCGACGTGCGCCTGTCGGCAACCGACATTGCGGTGCAAACCGGGGTGCCGTTGCCGACGGCCCAGAAATTACTGGGGCGGCTCGCCGCGGCGGGACTGCTCGAATCCGCACGCGGCACGGGCGGGGGATTTGCATTGGCTCGCACAGCCGAAACCATCAGCCTAGCGGATATCGTCGAAGCGGTCGAAGGCCCGATCGCCATGACCGCCTGTGTCGAGGAAGGTGCGGATCGCCATGATTGCGCGCTGGAAACCACGTGCCGCGTCCGTCCGCATTGGAGTGCCGTCAACGGTGCCATTCGCGGTGCGCTTGCCGGTGTGTCGCTGACCAGCCTTTCGAGAGAAGCCGTATGACCGACACTGAAACCACTGTTCGTAATGCCGAAGCGCAGGAGGCCGTCGATCGCGCCTCCACCTATGAATTCGGCTGGGCGAGCGACATCGAGCAGGACTTCGCGCCCAAGGGGCTGAACGAGGACACCGTTCGGTTCATCAGCGCGAAGAAGAGCGAGCCGCAGTGGATGCTGGACTGGCGGCTCAAAGCCTTCGCCATGTGGCAGAAGATGGAAGCGCCGGATTGGGCGAAGCTGAATGTGCCGCCGATCGACTATCAGGACGCCTATTACTATGCCGCGCCGAAGCCGCGCGCGGAAATCGATTCGCTGGATCAGGTCGATCCCGAAATCCTGCGCACCTATGAAAAGCTGGGTATTCCGATTGCTGAGCAGGAAATGCTCGCCGGGGTGAAGGGCAGTCGCAAGATCGCGGTCGATGCTGTGTTCGACAGCGTGAGCGTCGCCACCACCTTTCGCAAGGAGCTGGAGGAAGCAGGCGTCATCTTTCGCTCGATCAGCGAAGCGGTGAAGGAATATCCCGATCTGGTGCGCAAGTGGCTCGGCAAGATCGTGCCGATGCATGACAATTACTTCGCGACATTGAATTGCGCGGTCTTTTCGGACGGTACGTTCGTCTACATTCCGGAGGGCGTGCGTTGCCCGATGGAGCTGTCCACCTATTTCCGTATCAACGCGGAGAATACCGGCCAGTTCGAGCGGACGCTGATCGTCGCGGAGAAGGGCAGCTATGTCTCCTACCTCGAAGGCTGCACCGCGCCGATGCGTGACGAGAACCAGTTGCACGCCGCTGTGGTCGAACTGGTCGCGATGGACGACGCGGAGATTAAATATTCGACGGTGCAGAACTGGTATCCGGGCGATGCGGACGGCAAGGGCGGTATCTACAATTTCGTGACCAAGCGCGGGCTGTGCCAAGGCAAGAACAGCAAGATTAGCTGGACGCAGGTGGAAACCGGCTCTGCGATCACATGGAAATATCCAAGCTGCGTGCTGGCGGGCGAGAACAGCGTTGGGGAATTCTATTCCGTCGCACTGACCAATAATATGCAGCAGGCCGATACCGGGACCAAGATGATCCATCTGGGCAAAGGGTCGCGATCGACCATTGTGTCCAAAGGGATCAGCGCGGGGCGGTCTAACAACACCTATCGCGGGTTGGTGCGCGTGGCGGCGACTGCGGAGGGCGTGCGCAACTTCACGCAGTGCGACAGCCTGCTGCTGGGCGACCAGTGCGGCGCGCATACCGTGCCGTACATCGAGGTGAAGAACCCGAGCGCGCAGATCGAGCATGAGGCGACGACGTCCAAGATTTCGGACGATCAGTTGTTTTACGCGATGCAGCGCGGGCTGGACGCGGAAAGCGCGGTGTCGCTGATCGTGAATGGCTTTGCGAAGGAAGTGCTGCAGCAACTGCCGATGGAATTTGCGGTCGAGGCGCAGAAGCTGCTGGGGATCAGCCTTGAGGGGTCGGTGGGGTGATTGCGGCGCACTTTTACTCCGTCATGCCGGACTTGATCCGGCATCCCGCTTCTCCGTCGTTTGTGCGTGAAGGCAGCGGGACCCCGGATCAAGTCCGGGGCGACGAACAGAGATGGGCCTTCTTGGCCGAGATAACGGAATGACAATGCTCCAGATAAACAACTTAACTAACGCCATCGACGGCAAGGCTATCCTCAAGGGCCTGTCCCTCACCCTCAACGCGGGCGAGATCCATGCGATCATGGGGCCGAACGGGGCGGGGAAGTCTACCTTGGCCTATACGCTGGGCGGGCGCCCCGGTTATGAGGTTACGGGCGGCTCCGCGACCTTCGACGGGGCGAATCTGTTCGCGATGGACCCCCATGAGCGGGCCGCTGCAGGGCTGTTCCTCGGCTTCCAGTATCCGGTCGAAATTCCGGGCGTTTCCAACCTGCAATTCCTGCGTGAGAGCCTGAACAGTCAGCGGCGCGCACGCGGGGAGAAAGACCTGACCGGTGGTGAGTTCATCAAGCTGGCCAAGGAAAAGGCGGCGCTGCTTGGCCTCGACATGGAAATGCTCAAGCGGCCCGTGAATGTCGGCTTTTCGGGTGGCGAGAAGAAGCGGAACGAGATGGTGCAGATGGGCATCCTCGATCCGAAAGTCGCGATTCTCGATGAGACAGACAGCGGCCTCGATATCGACGCGCTCAAGATCGTAGGTGCTGGGATCAATGCGATCATGCGCAAGCCGGACAAGGCAGTGCTGCTGATTACCCATTATCAGCGTTTGCTGGATTATGTGGAGCCTGATTTCGTACATGTGCTGGCCGGTGGCCGCATCGTGAAATCCGGCGGGCCGGAACTGGCGCTGGAGCTGGAGCGCGAAGGCTATGCCGATGTGGTCGGCACAGAGTTGGCTGCATGAGCGCCGCAGGCACCTTATTCCTCCGCGTCTCCGCGTCTCCGCGCGAACACAATATTATCGCGCGGAGACGCGGAGACGCGGAGAAGGGTTTGCTTCGATGACGGCGCTAGCCCTTCCTACGTGGCGTGACGAAGCGTGGCGGTATAGTGACTTGGAGGCGGTCAAAAGCGTTTGGCCGGTTGCAGCGCCAACGCATATCGCCGTTGGTGCGGGTGAGACGACGCATCGGCATTTGGTGCAGGATGCTGCCGACGGCGCGACGGCGATCCATGATTATGTGATCGACATTGCCGATGGTGCGGCGTGCCATTTCCATGTGCTCAACATCGGTGGTGCGCTGGGCCGCGTGACGCTGGACGTGACGCTGGGTGAAGGCGCGCATTTTGAGCTGGGCGGGGCGATCATCGGTGGCGGGCATCAGACGCTGGAGATCGTCACGACGCTGAACCACGCTCTGCCGAATGCGACCAGCCAGCAGACGATCCGGTCGATTCTGGCGGGGCATTCGACAGGCAGCTATCTGGGCAAGATCGCGGTGGCGCGCGGCGCGCAAAAGACCGACGCGGCGCAGTCGGTAAAGGCCATGTTGCTCGACCGGACAGCGACCGCGAACGCCAAGCCGGAGCTGGAAATCTATGCTGACGACGTGAAGTGCGCGCATGGCGCGACGGTTGGCGAGCTGGACAAGGCGGCGTTGTTTTACATGGCTTCGCGCGGCATGGACCCGGTGACGGCGCGGACATTGTTGTTGCAGTCGTTCATTGCGGGTGTGTTCGACACTGTGGCGGACGAGGATGTGCGGGCGATGCTGGAAACGGCGGCGTTGGCGAAGCTGGAGGCGTTGTCGTGAATATCGGTACAACCCTCCCGCTCGGGACGAACGGAGGATATCGCCACGACTTCCCCGGTGTACTCGACTGGCACTATCTCGATACCGCTGCCACTGCGCAGAAGCCGCAAGCTGTGATCGATGCTATCGCGCGGGCCTATGGCGAGGATTACGCCACTGTCCATCGCGGCGTTTATGCGCGATCCGCCAATATGACGCTGGCCTATGAAGCAGCGCGGCGGAAGGTTGCGGCGTTCCTTGGCGCGGCGTCGGACAGCGAGATCGTGTTCGTGCGGGGCGCGACCGAGGGGATCAATCTGGTCGCGCAAAGCTGGGGCGGGGCGAGCCTTCAGTCTGGTGATCGCATTCTGCTGTCGATGCTGGAACATCACAGCAATATCGTGCCGTGGCAGTTGATTGCCGAGAAAGTCGGCGCGCATATCGATGTTGTTCCGCTGACCGCCGACGGACAGATTGATCTGGACGCGATGGCGGCGATGATCACGCCGGCGCACAAGATGGTGGCGCTGGCGCATGTGTCGAACGTGCTGGGATCGGTGCTGGATGCGCGTCGCGCCGCCGGCATTGCGCATAGTGTCGGTGCGAAGATCTTGCTCGATGGCTGTCAGGCTGTGCCGCGACTGGCGGTCGATGTGCAGGCGCTGGATTGCGATTTCTACGTCATGTCCGCGCACAAGCTTTATGGCCCCACCGGGATCGGCGCGCTGTGGGCGCGGCAGGATATTCTCGATGCGATGCCGCCGTGGCAGGGGGGCGGGTCGATGATCGACAAGGTGACGTTTGAAAAGACCACTTATGCGCCCGCACCGACCCGGTTCGAAGCGGGGACGCCGCATATTGTGGGCGTCGTGGGGCTGGCGGCGGCCATCGATTATGTACAGGGCATCGGGCTGGACGTGATCCATGCGCATGAATGCGGGTTAGTCGCGCAGGCGCGGGAAGCGTTGCAGGGGTTGAATTCCGTGCGTGTATTCGGGCCGGATAACAGCGCAGGCATTCTCAGTTTCGAAGTCGAGGGGGTGCATCCGCACGACGTCGGCACCATATTGGACGAGGAAGGCGTGGCGATCCGCGCCGGGCATCATTGCGCGCAACCGCTGATGCGTCATCTGGGCGTCGAAGCGACCGCGCGGGCCAGCTTTGGCATTTACAACGATGAAAGCGATGTCGCGGCGCTGGTGCGCGGGATCGAACGAGTGAGGAAAATCTTCGGATGAACGAAGAAACGAAAATAGCCATCGAGGAAGTTTCGGCAGTCGATGCACCGCCCAAGGCGCGGGTGGAGGATATCGAGTCTCCGGGGGAGAGCCCGGAGCGCACGCGCGATTATCTGGACGGATTCCTGAACGCCAAGCCGACCGAGGCTGCCGTCGGGGAGCCAGGTAGTTCCCTCTATGATGGGATCATCGAGGCGCTGAAGGACATATTCGATCCCGAAATTCCAGTGAACATCTACGATCTCGGCCTGATTTACGGCGTCGAAGTGACCGACGATGGTCATGCGGTGGTATCTATGACACTGACGACCCCACATTGCCCGGTCGCTGAAACGATGCCCGCAGAAGTCGAACTGCGCGTCGGCGCGGTGCCCGGCGTGGGCGATGTCGAAGTCAATCTGGTTTGGGATCCGCCGTGGGATCCGGGCAAGATGAGCGACGAAGCCAAGCTCGAACTGGGAATGCTATAGGTTTCGTTCAAAGTGGTACTTTGAACGAGTTGGGATTTGCCGTCTGCGTGGCTCTTAGTTGCGGTCATGTTGAACGGATAAATAGGAAAACCAGATGACTGACGTTCAGACCAAAACACGGGTCCGCCCTGCTGCCGTGATCCTGACGCAAAGCGCAGAGAAGCGGATTGCCGATTTGATGGGCAAGGCACCTGAAGGCACCATTGGTGTGAAGCTGTCGACGCCGCGGCGCGGTTGCTCGGGGCTGGCTTACTCGGTCGATTATGTCAGCGAGGAAGCCAAGTTCGACGAGAAGATCGAAACGCCGGGCGGCACCTTCTACATTGATGGTGGGTCGGTGCTGTACCTGATCGGATCGACGATGGACTGGGTCGAGGACGATTTCACGGCAGGGTTCGTGTTCGCCAACCCCAATGCCAAGGGAAGCTGCGGCTGCGGCGAGAGCTTTACGATTTAAAATTCCATATTGAACCGCATCGCGCCGCCGATCTCGTCAGGGAACCAGACGAGGTTGCCGCGTTGCTGGCGGCGATACAGGTTCGATGTCAGCCAGCCGCTACCTAACGGTAGCGCATAGACCATTTCCTGATCGATCTGCCGCCCCGTCGGTGCGAGATTGAGATCGACACGCCCCATCGTCGCGGACTGCGTTGCATAGTCATAAGCCGTGGGTAGCAACAGCCTCAGGCCGCCCGTTTCCACGCGCAATGGTTGTGAAAGGCGCAGGGCGAAGCGATCGGCTCGACGAAACAGGCTGCGCCGTTCGGCATCCAGCGCCCAGGCGTTGGTGGTGAGGTGAGCTTGCGACCCGGCTTGGGTCCAGCCTTGCCGGTATGATGCACCGACATTCCAGCCTTCGCCAGCATCGAAGCGCGCCGAGGCATCCAGGAACAGGCTGCGTCCGGCCAGCGCGCCGATCACGGGAGCAAAACGCGCGCCCAGCAAGGTGCCGTTCTCGCGCAGGTAGGTGAAACCAGTGGACAGTTGCACGGGGCCGGCGTCGCGCGTCGCGGCGACGCTGAAACTGGCATAACGCTGACGGTCGTTGCGCAGGCGCTCGAAAGCCAGCGTATCGTCGAACTGCTGCCATACGCGCCCGTTTTCTGCGGAGGCGGTCAGGGTCAAGCGTGCGCCGATGCGATGCTGCAGGGCCATGCTTGTCCCGGTCGCTCCCTCGAAGCCGGTGCTGGTGTTCGCGCCGTTGGCGATGAGGAAAGGCGGCTGCGCTATGTCGCCCATCCGTGCGGTGAGGCTGGCGGCGCTTTGTGCGAAGCCGAGCGCCAGCGTCGTGTCCGGCCCGATGCGCGTCAGGATCGCGCTGGACAGCACATGCGCGCGGTCGGCGTCCTGCTGCGAGAGCATGAGCCGCTGGCTGGTGATGGCGCCATCCCGGCCAGGTGCGATCGACAAGGCGATGCTGACCGGGCCGGTGGAACTGGCGAAGCTGCGGGTGCGGCCTTGCAGCGCGGGGGCGAGGCTGAGGCTGGGCGTTGCGGCGGCGACGGTCGGGGCGATGTCGATACTATAGGCGCGACCCAGACTGTCGAGGGCTATCGTCTGGGATGTGCCCGTGCCGGTGGCGTCACCCATAGCGGGGGACAATGTGCCGTTGCTGGTGAGCGAAACTGAAAGAGCGCTGCCCGCAAGGTTGGTCGATCCCGATGGCGCAAAGGCACGCGCGATGTTCAGCACGCCGCGTCCGTAGACCGCGTCCGCGCCCGGAGCGCCTGCGTCGTTGGCGCTGCTGAGAAGGAGCGAGACGATCTGCTGGCTCGTAAGATTGGGGAAAGCCTGCGCCAGCAATGCCGCTGCGCCCGCAATCTGGGGCGCGGAAAAGGACGTCCCAGTGTAGAGATACTGCACACCCTTATTGTCCTGCGACAGTACGCGCTCCCCCAAGGCGTTCAGTGTCGATTGCTCATAGCCCAGGGCGCCGTCCGAGAAGCTGCTGTGCGTGCCGCTCGCATCGACCGAACCGGCGATGATGACGAGACCGCGTCCCCCTCCTGCATCGACAATGGAGGTTGCGAAGGAATCGGGTGCGGCCACGCCGTCATTGCCCGATGCCACGACGATGATGACCCCGGCGGCGGTGGCGCGATCGACCGCTGCGGCGAGGTTGGAGGGCACTGCGCCCCCGCCAAGCGAGATGTTGACCACGCGCGCACCGCTGACGCGCGCATGATCGAGCGCTTGCGTGATGGCGGTGGTGCTGTGCTGACATCCGCTTTTCGGGTCGCTGGGGCTTTCGGTCGCGCAGCTTCCGGGGGTATCGGTGCGCAAGGCAAGGATCGTTGCGTCCCATGCCATGCCCAGCGTCTTGCTGTTGTTGCGTGCCGCCGCCAGCACGGTGGTGACGGCTGTGCCATGCCCGCCGGTATCCTCAATGGAGCCATTGCCGGCAAAATCGCGCGAGGCGCGGCTGATCCGGCCGGAAAATTCAGCGTTGGCGGTGGCGATGCCGCTGTCGATCACGCCGACGGTCACGTCCTTGCCGCTGGCGCCTGCTTGGTACGCCACTATCGCGCCATGCTGCGCCGGACCATCCGAGCCGCGATATTCAGTCGTATCGTAGTTGGTGGGCGTGGGCGTGGGCGTAGGGGCTGGAGCCGGCGCAGGTGTCGGCGTCGGTGTGGCTGGAGGTGCAGGAGTGGATGCAATCCCTCCGCCCCCGCCACCGCCGCCTCCGCAGGCCGAAAGGGCGCTTCCGGCAAGGAGCAACGCGAAGAGCGCGGCACGCTGACGCAGTAATGTCATTTCCATGTTCCCCTGCTGCCTCGATCTTTACTCTGCACCGCAAGCGATGAACATTAATTTAAACGCGGCTTGCCCGGATTGCTTTGCCCGCCTAATCAGCCGCCATGCGCGCGGACTTCGCTCATATCGACAGCTGGATCTTCGATCTGGACAACACGCTGTATCCGGCGAAGGCGGACCTGTTCGGCCTGATCGACATAAAGATGGGCGAGTTTATCCAGACGCTGCTGGGATGCGACCCGGTTGAGGCGCGGCGGGTGCAGAAGGGCTACTTCATGGCGCACGGCACCACGCTGGCCGGGTTGATGCGCGACCATGATACCGATCCGCGTGAGTTTCTGGACTATGTGCATGACATATCGCTGGACCGGATCGTCGCGGATCATGATCTGATCGACCATATCGCAAAGCTCCCCGGACGGCGGTTGATCTTCACCAATGGCGACGCGGCCTATGCGGCGCGGGTGCTGGCGAAGCTGGGCCTGAGCGACGCATTTGAACTTATTCACGACATCCATGCCTGCGCCTATGTGCCGAAGCCCGATCCTTCGGGTTATGCCATGCTGTGCGACATCCACGGTATCAACCCGACACGCAGTATCTTCTTTGAGGATATGGCCCGCAACCTGATCCCCGCCAAGGCGCTGGGGATGACAACGGTGTGGGTGAACAACGGATCGGAAGCGGGCAATGTCGATGCCCATGCCGACCATATCGATTATGAAATCGAACATCTGACGCCGTTTCTGGCGGATATCCATGGGGACTGACATGCACGACGCACTGATTGCCACGATTGATGCCGCCTGGGAGGCACGCGCCGACATCGGTGTGACCACCACCGGCGAAGTGCGCGACGCTGTCACCACCGCGCTGCGGATGGTCGATGCAGGCGAAGCACGGGTGGCGGAGCCGGTCGAGGGCGGCTGGCAGGTCAATCAATGGCTGAAGAAAGCGGTGCTGCTGTCGTTCCGGCTAAACGACAACGCGCTGATCCCCGGCGGTCCCGGTGGCAGCTTCTGGTGGGACAAGGTGCCGAGCAAGTTCGACGGCTGGGACGAAGCGCGGTTCCGCGCTGCGGGCTTCCGCGCCGTGCCGGGATCAATCGTTCGGGCGGGGGCCTATGTAGCCAAGAATGTCGTGCTGATGCCCAGCTTCGTCAACATCGGCGCGTTTGTGGACGAGGGAACGATGGTCGACACCTGGGTAACGGTGGGTAGCTGCGCGCAGATTGGCAAGAACGTGCATCTGTCGGGCGGCGTGGGTATCGGCGGCGTGCTGGAGCCGTTGCAGGCCGATCCGGTCATCATCGAGGACGATTGCTTCATCGGTGCGCGGTCCGAAGTGGTTGAGGGCGTGCGGATCGGCAAGGGATCGGTGCTGTCTATGGGTGTGTTCATTACCAAGACGACCAAGATCGTGGACCGCAGCACAGGCGAAGTGTTCATCGGCGAAGTACCGCCTTATTCCGTGGTCGTTCCCGGTTCGCTGCCCGGCAATCCCCTGCCCGATGGGACGCCCGGCCCGAACCTGGCTTGCTGCGTCATCGTCAAGCGGGTGGACGCGCAGACGCGGTCGAAGACGGCGATCAACGAACTGCTGCGCGACTAAGCGCAGTCCGCGTCAGCCAAATACGCCGCGGTCGCGCAAATACCGCACCATCCGATCGGCCAGTTGCGGCGTGAGTACGATCTTTTGCAGTACCGCCTCGGGCGCGGCGTCCGGGGCGGCGTTAACGGCGCGCGCTGCGGACTGCCATTTCGTTCGTGCCATTGCGCGGTCGCCTGCAGCGGCATAGGCGACCGCCAGAGTTACATCATAGGCAGGCTTGCGATATTCCTGGCCCATCGGCAGGCCGAGCGCAAAGCGCAACGCCGCTTCGCCTTCGCCTCGATTGCCCATGCTGACCAGGATCGGCATGGCCATGAACGCAGGTAAGGACGGGTCGAGCAACCATGCCCGCTTCAACGTCTCCTCATAATCCTTGTCCCCGCACTGATACATGAACAGCCCGGTCTGGGCGTAGGCAAGACTGTCGAAGGGGTTGCGCTCCAGTGCACGGAGGGCATTTGCCCGGCCCAGTTCGCACATGCCGTTGGCATAGGCCGCAAGGGCCATGGCCATAGCAGCCTCGGCGGAATGCGGGTTGGCATCGATAGCCTGCCGTGCCAGCGGCAACGCCTCACGCCGGATCGTCTCGCTATTTTCCGGCTGCTGAGTCGCATCCCTGAAGCGCATCACGATTTCAGCGGACAAGGCAGGGCTGTAGCCAGGGTCGCGCGTCAATGTCTCCTGCAGGCACCGGTGCACCGGCGCCTGAAGTTCCACGGCATTGGCAGTATAGTATTCGGTGTAGCGCATCATGCACGGAAAACCGGGTGAGAAGTCCCCGGAAAGGATGTTCCGCTCACGCGCGCCGATGACGCCGAATGGCGACATGATCGTTGCAATGGTGGGGCTGAGTGCTTCGCGCAACGACCCGACATCGGCCATTTCCAAGCGCTGGGACCAAAATTGCGTCCCGTCGCGGCTGTTCGACAAGGTGAGATACAGCAGTTTCCGCTCTGCACCGACCAGCGTTCCTGTCAGCCGATAATCGCTCGCGGGTCGAGTGCTTCCTTTCCCGCGCGTCGCAAGCGGTCGTACCGAAAGCGACCAGGAGCGATGCAGGGCATCGCCCAACACACGATCGATACGCTCCGCGAGGAGTGGGTCGGCGCCATCGACCGCATCGACAGGCGCGATATCCATTACAGGCGAAGGGGCAAGCGAAGCAGTTTGCACGGCAACGGCAGGTGGACGACCTGGCGTGCCTTTCGATCTGTCGACGATCGCCCAGGCGGTCACGAGCAAGAGGATGGCGACTGCCGCCGTGGCGAAAGCGACGGCCGGCCTGCGATACAGGGGTATGGGGACGGGAGAAGGCAGCTCCGGCGATATCGTGTCTGGGCAGGGAGAAGTGAGCGTGCCGATCAGCCAATGTACCTTGTAACTGCCATTGGGGATGGCGACGCGGATCCCATCGGGGCCATCGCCAGCATGCTCATAAAATTCCGCGATCATGCGACGCAGGCGTCCTACCTGGACACGAGGATAGCTGTCCGACTGCGGATCGAAACCGCTGTCCTTTCCCAGCCCATCGACAGCTACGCCATAGGCCTTGAGATTGTCGCCGCGTCCTGCGAAAGTTTCCGCTACCAGAAAGCGCAAAAGCCGGCGCATGACCGGCGCACGCTGAAATGCCGCGCTCGCACAGATGCGTTCGACTTCGGCATGGTATACTACGTCACTCGATGTAATGGCAGCATCCGCGTTGGTTGGCTCGTCGACCTGTGCCACGCTCTTCCCAATATGGTAATTTCGATTTCGGCTGAATGCCCTTGTCATAGCACCACATTACCATGTGTTTCCAGAAGATTGAGGTTGATCCGGATCAGGACATGTTACCGTTACATCATTTGATGTGACTTGTTCAGCAAAGGGCGCGCGATACAGCGAAGTCTGCATGTTCAGCGCTGTACGTTTCAACGTACAGCGGCGATGCGCGGCTTCGATCGTCTTGCTGTGTCCCCACACCTCGGCAAGCTCGGCAAACCGACATCGTTGATGCATGCCGTTAGCGGTGGACCGCGAG
Source organism: Sphingobium sp. BS19 (assembly GCF_027925545.1). Classification (NCBI taxonomy): domain Bacteria; kingdom Pseudomonadati; phylum Pseudomonadota; class Alphaproteobacteria; order Sphingomonadales; family Sphingobiaceae; genus Sphingobium; species Sphingobium sp. BS19. The sequence goes on along the minus strand of NZ_BSEF01000014.1, from coordinate 4,865 downwards.
GAAAACCGGTGGCGACGCACCTGCCGCCCGGATCGAATATGGAGGATCCCCACCCTCCCCATGTTCGATCCGGGCTGTTTTTATGGATGAGCCCCGCACCGCAGGTTTCTATGCGGCGCAGTTGGTTTCAGGCCCGATCTCGCCTACAGGGACGCCATGCCTCCCGATTATGCAGCCACATTGGTGCCCCGCGCCGACGCGCCTCCCGCCTGGACGACGCTCCGCCGGTTCTTCATTTATCTGTGGCCGAAGGATTCGCGCGCCCTGCGGGTGCGGGTGGTGCTGGCGATGCTGTTGGTGGTGGCGGCGAAGGCGACCGCGTTCGCGATGCCGTTCCTGTACAAGGCCGTTATCGACCGGATGACGCCGGGGCTGGAGCCGGTAGCAGGCCTCGCCATTGCGCTGGTCGGTGCCTATGCGTTTGCGCGCTTCGTATCGGTGGTGTTCGACAATGTCCGCAATGTCGTGTTCGAACGGGTGGGGCAGGAAGCGACCCGGCGGCTGGCCGAACATGTGTTCGGGCATCTGCATCGCTTGTCATTGCGCTTCCATCTGGATCGCAAGACCGGCGCAGTGACCAAGATCGTCGAGCGCGGGACCAAGAGCATCGACACGATGCTGTATTTCCTGCTGTTCAACATTGCGCCGACGGTGCTGGAGCTGGCGGCGGTGTGCATCTATTTTCAGATCAAGTTCGGCTTTGGCATGGTCGCCGCTACGTTGGCGATGGTCGGCCTCTATATCTGGTTCACGCGGACCGTGACCGAATGGCGCAATCAGTTGCGGCGCGACATGGTGGACCTGGATACCGGCGCCGTGGCCCATGCCGTCGACAGCCTGCTCAATTTCGAAACGGTCAAATATTTCGGGGCGGAGCGGCGCGAGGCGGATCGCTATGGCAGTGCCATGCGGCTCTATGCGGCGGCGGCGGTCAAGTCGGAGAACAGCCTGGCGTGGCTCAACATCGGTCAGTCGCTGATCACCAATCTGATGATGGCAGGCGCGATGGGCTATACCGTGTGGGGCTGGAGCCGGGGCACGTTCAGCACGGGCGACGTGGTGCTGGTCAATGGTCTGCTCACGCAGCTTTTCCGGCCGCTCGATTTGCTGGGCATGGTGTATCGCACGATCCGGCAGGGGCTGATCGACATGGAAGCGATGTTCGCCTTGGTCGATACGCCGCAGGAGATTGTCGACGTGCCCACCGCCCCGCCGCTGAATGTGGCGCAAGGTGAAGTGCGGTTCGATAATGTGGTGTTCGGCTATGACAAGGAACGCGAAATCCTGCACGGGATCAGCTTTACGATCCCGGCGGGCAAGACGCTGGCCATTGTGGGGCCGTCGGGCGCGGGCAAATCGACCATCGCGCGGTTGCTGTTCCGTTTCTACGATATTCAGTCGGGCCGCATCCTGATCGACGGGCAGGATATCGCCAAGGTGCAGCAGGACAGCCTGCGCGCCGCCATCGGTATCGTGCCGCAGGACATGGTGCTGTTCAACGACACGGTCGGCTATAACATCGGCTACGGACGTGCCGGGGCGAGCCGCGAGGAGATCGAGGCAGCGGCGAAGGGCGCGTCGATCCATGAATTCGTGCTGTCGCTGCCGGAAGGATATGACACGCGGGTCGGTGAGCGAGGGCTCAAGCTGTCGGGGGGCGAGAAGCAGCGCGTGGCGATTGCCCGGACGCTGGTGAAGAACCCGCCGATTCTGGTGCTGGACGAAGCGACCAGTGCACTCGACAGCCGGACCGAGGAAGCGATTCAGGGCGTGCTGGGCGAGATTTCGCGGCGGCGCACTACCATTATTGTCGCGCATCGGCTGTCGACGGTGGTGGAGGCGGACGAGATCATTGTGCTGGATGCCGGGAGCGTGCGGGAGCGCGGGACACATGCGCAATTGCTGCGGGCCGGCGATCTGTATGCGTCGATGTGGGCGCGGCAGGCGCAGGAGCGCGAGACGGGTGAGGTGGTGGAGGCTTGACCACGGTTGCGCCTACGTCCTGCCCTATCTAAAGCGGCACCACTAACCGATCCGTTCGTCCCGAGCGCAGTCGAGGGACAGGTGGCGCGCGGTGCGCGAGGTGTCTCGACTACGCTCGACACGAACGGCGGCAAGTTAATGCCTCACAGTAAAGTCATCCTGTCCTAATGCCCCGCGATCCCCGCCAGCTTCTGCACGACATTTTCGGCTTTCCGGCTTTTCGCGGGGTGCAGGCGGATGTCGTTGCGCGGGTCATGGCGGGGCAGCGGACACTGGCGATCATGCCGACCGGGGCAGGCAAGTCGCTTTGCTATCAGCTTCCGGCCGTCGCGTTCGATGGATGCTGCGTGGTGGTCTCGCCGCTGATCGCGCTGATGCACGATCAGTTGCGGGCGGCGCAGGCGGTGGGCATCCGTGCTGCCAGCCTGACCAGCGTCGATGCGGACTGGCGGGAGACGCAGGACCGGTTGCGCGGTGGCGATCTCGACCTGCTGTATGTCGCGCCGGAGCGGGCGAGTGGCGAAGGCTTCCGGTCGCTATTGCGCTCCGCCAACATCGCGCTGTTCGCCATCGACGAAGCGCATTGCGTGTCTGAATGGGGGCATGATTTCCGCCCGGACTATCGCCTGCTGCGGCCCTTGCTCGACGAGTTTCCCGATGTCCCGCGGCTTGCGCTGACGGCGACGGCGGATGCGCATACGCGGGCGGATATCCTCAAGCAGTTGGGCATTCCGGCTGAGGGGATGATTATATCGGGCTTCGACCGGCCCAATATCCGCTATGCCGTGCATCCGCGCGATGGCCTGAGTAAGCAGATCGCCGACTTGCTGGCGGTGCAGCCGGGGCCGGGGATTATCTATGCGCAGACCCGCGCCGCGACCGAGAAGATGGCGGCGAGCCTGTCGGTCGGCGGGCGGCAGGTGCGCGCTTATCATGCCGGGCTGGACCCCAAGGTGCGCAGCGCCAATCAGGCCGCCTTCATCGCCAGCGAGGATATGGTGATGGTGGCGACGGTTGCGTTCGGCATGGGGATCGACAAGCCGGACGTGCGCTTTGTGGCCCATGCGGGGCTGCCGAAATCGATTGAAGGCTATTATCAGGAATCGGGCCGTGCTGGGCGCGATGGCGAGCCGGCGGAGGCGCATCTGTTCTGGGGCGCGGAGGATTTTGCGCGCGCTCGACAGCGGGTGATGGAAGTGGAAGCGGCGCGGCAGCAAGGCGAGCGGGTGCGGATATCGGCGCTGGGCGCCTTGGTCGAAACGGGCGGATGCCGCCGGGCGGTGCTGCTGCGGCACTTTGGCGAAGACCCGCCTGCGACCTGCGGCAATTGCGACAATTGCATCACGCCGCCCGCCAGCATCGACGCGACCGAGACGGCGCGCAAGTTCCTGTCCGCTGTCTATCGCACCGGGCAGAGCTTTGGCGTGCAGCATATCGAAGCGGTGCTGACTGGCGCAGCGAATGACAAGGTGCGGCAGCGGGGGCATGACAAGCTCTCCGTTTCCGGTATCGTGTCGGGGGATGAGGTTGCGCTGTTGCGTCCGGTGTCCCGCGCGCTGCTGATCCGCGATGCGCTGGAGACGAACGAGCATGGCGGGCTGATGCTTGGCCCCAATGCGCGGCCTATCCTGCGGGGGGAGGAGGCTGTGCCGCTGGTGCTGCCGCCCAAGCGTGCGCGGCGGCGCAATGCCCGCGATGGCAGCGCCGCGAACCCCAGCGACGATCCGCTGTTCGATGCGCTGCGCGCCTGCCGCCGTGAACTGGCGCTGGAGGCGGGGGTGCCGCCTTATGTGATCTTCCACGATTCGACGCTGCGGGAAATGGCGCAGTATCGGCCCGACAGCCTTTCGGCGCTGGGCACCGTCAGTGGCTTGGGGACGCGCAAGCTGGAAGCCTATGGCGATGCGTTCCTGACGGTGCTGCGCCGCTTCGGCTGATCCCTTGAAAGCGGGCGGCATATTGGGCATGGCGCGGGGAGCATTGCAGAAGGACACGCCGCTTATGTTCCGTCAGGTCACCGAAACGCTCTATGTCGCGCCGCAAATCAGCGTGGCGGACATAGTCGAAGCGAAGGCGCTGGGCGTGACGATGGTGGTCAACAACCGCCCCGAAGGCGAGGAACCCGGCCAGCCGACCGGCGCAGAGATCGAAGCAGCGGCGACGGCAGCGGGGCTGAGCTATGCTGCGGTGCCGGTGACCCACGCGGGTTTTGCGCCTTGGCAACTGGACGGGATGGATGCGGCGCTGGAACAGGCGGGGGACGGCAAGGTGCTGGCCTTCTGCCGATCCGGTACGCGCAGCACTTTGCTGTGGGCGCTGACCCGTGCGCGGGCGGGGGATGACGCCGATGCGCTGGCGGGACAAGCGGCGGCGGCGGGATATGACCTGTCGCCGATCCGGCAGATTATGGATGCTGTGCGGGGCGGGTAACGCTTACAGCACGTCGCCGAACATGAACCACAGCAAGGCGAGCCAAGCGAACAGGGCGACGACCCCCATCAGCACCGCGAAGCGTTCACGCACCCAGCGTGTCAGGGTGGCTGGGTCGGCATCATTGGGATCATCCATTTCCGAGGCGTAGAGGACATTGCCGTGGTCAGGCAATATGCATCGGCACTGGTTGGGTTTAGGTGCCGACGATTCGCTCTTTCGTCATCCCGGGCTTGACCCGGAATCCTGCTTTCTTCGTCCGCGCCTCAAGGGAAGCGGGACCCCGGATCAAGTCCGGGGTGACGGTAGTGTAAGGGGGGTTGTGTTGGATTTTCTCCAACGGGCGCGCGGGAGCGCTTTGTGCGGTGCACATGCAGAAAGTTGACGGTCGGCGCGTCCTTGCCTCGGTCACCCGGTGCTCGACGACTTGGTAACGGTAGTGTCTATAAAGC